>NZ_BOQD01000001.1 GCF_018332515.1 Bacillus hominis
ATACTATTCACAAAAAGGTCCTAGTCCCCTAGAACCTTTTTTATTAGGAAATTCACTTATTTTTCTTCATCATAAAATATTTAGGGTCGCCTTTTAGTTTGTAATACTTCATGTTAAGACGAATAGCTACTATGGAGATTACTAAAAAACCTATTACATATAACATGTCTCTCTTTCCCCATTTCTTATTGTTTAGCGAACTTATTATGTAAATACTTCACATGTTTCTTTTCAACATCCTTATCCATAATGTTCGCTCGTAATATTGTTTGGTAGATGTGCTGGACCTCATCATTTGTTAGTTGCGCTTCAGTATATGATTCAATACATTTTTGTAGATCGTTATAATACAGGACATGTTTATCTTTAGATTGAACATTTACTCTTTTTAGACTGCATTTTGGATGGAACGCTGCAATAGAGATGGACGGCAGCTGTTGTTCCATTACCCATTCAATAGCTTTTATATGTTTATAATTTTGTCGAAATGGATTTTGAAAAGAAGATTTCTTTCTAAAAATACCCTGTGTCCACCTTGCAGCTTTCTCATTTCCATAGATCCATCCTTCGTAGTTTTTCGTCTCTATAACAAATACACCGGTTTCCGCGATAACAATATGGTCAATTTGCGTTGTATCACCATACTCAGTATGAATCGTAACATCATGTAACACGCAATACTTTTCTGAATCCAATTTGCTCAATGTACGCTTCACTAATTTTTCTCCGACTTTCCCTTTCCATTTTGGCACATGTTTTTTCACAACAAAATTTAATGGAATTAGAATTGCAATGAGAATTAACTCGAATATCAATACTTTCATTATAAAATCCTCCTTTTCATACTCTTACGTTTCTGCGCATTAGACGATAGATATATGTTTCTAATCCTAAAATAAAATATGAGATACATAAGCCTTTTATCACCATCTCTACAAATCCTAAGGCTAATGAAAGAAGGAGCCCGCCCCTAAACGGAAACGGTCTTGTCACTCTTCGATTTACTGGCTTTTCAATAACTCCAAAATTTGCCCAGGTAGGCAAACGCTTTTCCACATTCTTTACAGTGCCCGTTAATCCGTATTTAAGCGATAAAATGAAACATCCAATTAATAAATAAACGATAGATGAAAAATAGATAGATAGACTTATAACAATGATTGTAAGCAACCAACCTATTAAAATAGAATTCCGCAAAGCAATATATTCCCGATTTCTTTTCAAAACAAACATTCCTTTCAAAATAAATTAGGGTGTTTTTAAATGGAAAATATTTACATTTAAAAATAAGCATGATATGATACGTCTATATTAAATTTTGAAATAGCCTATAAAGGATTGTGATAGATATGTTAAAACTTGTAGTAGATAATACCGTAACAGAACCGGAACCAAAAACAGATTCAGCTTTTTCAAACTTTTTCACCTGCAAAGACTGCGTATATTATCTTTCAAAATCAGATTCTTGTAGTCTACAATTAGCAGCTGATTCAAATAATCCCCATATCCCTTATGAATGTGGGAACTTTGAAGAAACCTATGAAATTGGAACGGAAGATCCATTGAATTCACATATACATCAACGACTTCGTGAAGAAAAAGCGCAAATCTTAACTGAAAATTATCCAGCACAACCTTCTATTGATCCGATTCATAAAGATGCAATGTGGTATGGAACAATAGATTTTGGTTGTTGGATTGTAAATGACTCAAAAAAACGCTTTACTCTTGCAGAACAAGTTCCTTTTAATAATAACTGCCCAGAAAAATATGCTTCTCCTTTCCCTTTACATGATCACGGAGCAAAAGAAGGCATCAGACACTATATGTGCTGGTATGTGAACGAAAAGGGCATAGGCGAATACCATCTACTTATTGGCGGTGTCATCATGAAAATTGCAGAAGGAGTTAGGAAACTTGGATTCAATGACTAATCACATCTATAAGAAAAGAATGTTAGAACATACAATAGTATTTACCCTGGTACACCTCGTACCAATTCTTATTTCAACCAGCATCATATATTTAGCCATAGAACTTTCTAATTCGGAGTGGCATATTTTGCTTAGTTATGAAGGGATATTTACAATTCTGTTCCTTATAACGAGGTTCCTAGTCTTTCAAACAAAGACAAGTATTCTTTCTATGAAACAATACGAGAAATGGTTTTCCGAGTTAAATATTATTTTAGTTTCCATTTTCCTTGTCAGTTTTGCAGGCATACCAGCTCTACTACAAGTTGTGTTCATTCTACAAATGGCACTCACTTTCTATCTGTTAGAGCGTAGTTGTCTGTATATCGAAAGATTGACAATACATAATCTCTATACAATACAAGAAATCATTTGCGACAAAAAACAACTAAAAATTGATCGAATTATTCCCTATAATGAGGAACACGGAACTCTTACCATTCAAACTAAAGATGAACAATATTTTTTATATAGAGCAGTGTATCTAAGTGGCATATTATCTCCTATAACTAAGGAAACATTTGCGGAATATGAAAGAAGTAACCTAATGGGTAGATAAAAGGTACTGAATTTAGATTCAGTACCTTTTCTATCTTTATATATGGTTCTTTACATATTAGCAAATAGCCATGGAGCGAGTACGGCTAACATACACAGCAAACAAGATCCTGTTATGACACGGTTAGACCAACGATAATACTCAGGCTGTTTCGTACTTTCATGAATCTTTCTTAAACGAATACCTGCAATTAACATAAATGGTGTGAAAATAAGTGCTGTTGCTTTAAACAGGTCTAAAAAATCCGTAAAGATGTTCATAAACGAAAATACATCGGAACTAAATAAGAAGTACACACTTAGTCTCATGGACATCATGCTAATAAATGAGAAAATCATACTCCCAGTCGCCCACTTCATCCATTGACCATTCTTTGTAATTAATGCCATAACCATGACAATAACGCCTAATACGAATGAAATAGAAAAGATATTTACTCCTACTTTAAAAGCCGGTGCATACATACCTTCAATCTTTTGTATGATTGATGAGCCAAATGAATCATCTTTCTCTGTTGCTTTTGCTCGATTGTTTAATCCCTTTTGAAAGGACGACGAAAGTTCGCTCCCTTTTCCTTCATTAAAACTTGGTTTTACAGAAGCTTGAGCCGCTTGTAAGGGTATAAGTAGTAAAATCATTAAAATAAGCGTACATAGGACTCCAATCATCCCTTTTTCTTGTTTCATCACACATCACCCGCTAATTTCGGTTTAACGCTTTTTAATTTGATTTGATTTCCTTCCGCAACATAATAAAGATCTGCTGCATAATAGATATTTGCTTTCGTATATGCTCCCATAATAGCATTCGCAATTTCTTCCTTCTCTACTGCAATGTATGTTTCATTTTCATTGTAAAATTCAATTTCAATTCGATTAATATTATTATTTAGTACTGTGATATGTAACTCTTTTAGGCTATCTAGACGATTTCCTAATCCACATACTAATTTAAATACTTTATTTGCAATTGTTGGTGGTTTAACATAAGTCGTATTAAAATGAAGAGTTTCATCATCTATCACACCATCTTCTTCAACTTCACACGTCATAATAAAAGAATGATTTTGCTTTTCGATTTCTTGTTGACTCAACTTACGATCAATGACATACTTCACGCTTGTTGACAAGTTTTCTATATATTCATCCAGTTCGGTATTTGAAATTTTAACCTCTGAGAATTCCGGAAAAATCATGTAAGCATGTACATTTGAGCTACTTTTACTTACACGTAATACCTGAACTTGTTTCTTTTCATAGCGCACCGTTTGTTCTAATTTTTCTACTACATTGTTACTTAGGGAATTAATAATCATTTACATTCACCTTTCAAAATTGTTATTTTTTAAATCATAAATATTTTTACTTCATATAATCCTCATGTTTGGATTTAATCTATTTTAAGCATTGTTATATTGCGGAGAGTTCTCAGTTCTCCTGTTTTAAGATTATAATCACTTAATCTTAAACATTTTAATATTACAATGACGTACAATGTCTCATTATAGTCGAATATTCTTATATGGTGAATCATTCTGTCCCACTCATTTGTACAAAAATAAAAAAATGTTTTATCCTTGTACAAATGAGTGGAAAAATGCTGCATTCATACTATCTATCTATAAAAATACAACTAGGAAATTAATTTATATATTCCCTAGTTGTCTATCGCTCCATTCAACTAATGTATAAGAATACGGTGAATCAATTTGTAATTCTAAATACAACGGTCGATTTTCTGGTAAGATTTCTCCCTCTGTATGAATCCAATAACGCTTGTTATCCGACATATTCAGTACGCGTGTCAGTCCTTGTTCTCGTCTTATTACTTTTGCAGTCCACCCAACCCGATTCATATCTTCTACCTCTGATACTCCTTGTGGAAAAGGTAGATTCTGTTCTGTTTCTAGTGGGATTGGCAACTGTTCTAGTTCCGAAAACATCTCCTCATATTTAAATACTTCCTCTGGTATATCCTCATCGCTCGGAAAAGGAATTTCATATTCTGCTTCAGAAGCAGGAGTATGATGAAATTCTTCAGCATACTCCACTTCTTTTGCAACTTCCTTGTCCTGCTCAAACGCTTTTTCTTCTTCGCCTACATTTATTCGAATAGATGTAGCAACTAAATCGTATATATTGGCTACATCCTTTTCTAAGGTAATCTCTTTCGTTGGAACAGTAACACGTTCTTGTTCCCTACCAATAGGTCTATTTTCTCTCGGACACCAATAAACAGGTCGTTCCACCGGTTCTGGCCCTTTTTCTTTTTTCTTCTCTTCTATCAACATGTTTCTTTTGGTTTTGCAAACTACATAAACCATATAGCAAATTAGTGCGATAAGAAGTTTCGTAAACATGACTTTCCCCTCTCGTTTAACCAAATAAATCAAACTCAAATTGTCCTTCAATTACTTTATTTTTTCGTTTTCCTTTTCCTTTCTTTTGAGAACCATCTACTTCCACAATCAATTCATCCCAGAGTGTAATGTCTTGTTTTTGTACAAGCATACGCTTATCGGCATTCAATGTTGTTAAAGTACGTATGATATCTTCTACATTCCCGTCAATTTCAAGTTTACGTTGCTTTACTACAACGCCAGGAACTTTTTCTTCTTGGATATATTCAACGGCTTTTTGCACAAATTTCGCATCTTCCATATACGATACGTCAAATGTACTCGGTAATGTTTTCACCCAGTTTGTAAATTGGATCTCAATTGATTCAAACACTGGTGTAATTACTTTACCGATATTTGCAAGTACTCGCTTAGATTCTTCCGATGCTGCCTGTGTCCACTCTTCTGTTGAACCTTTTAATTGATTCCCGCTTTTAATATTTTGGATTAATAACGTCTGAAGATCTCCTGTATCACCAAGCATTGCATTCAGTCCATCACTTGTTGCATCACCATTCATTGCTTCAGCAGCTTTATTCTTTTGGGCAATTAATTGCGCCATCTGTTCTTGGAATGTTTCTCGATATCCAAGATAGAAAGTTCTGCATTGCTTTGTTTGACCAATGCGCCAATGTCTTCTTGCAGCCTGATTTAATGTAAATAAGCTGAATGATAATTGGTAGAAAATTAATGTTGGCGTCGCCAGCAAGTCCAATCCTACCTTAACTAATTCTTGTGAACAGATGATAACATTCACACCGCTATTTACTTGCTCTTTTAACCATGCACTGCGCTTTGGCGGAGTAACTGTATTCGTACGAAGTATAGCTACTTTTGCCCCAGGCACTTGCTCTGCAACCTTTTGTAAACGAGGCTGAATGTCTCGTTCTTTCACTGTAGATCCTGTATCAGATACATAAATGATGGTTGGACGGCCTTCAGAGATTTCAGTATGCAATATTTCTTGCAGCTTCTTCTCCTTCGGCTGTATACAATCCTCATCAAATCTGAATTCTTCGTTGGACCAAACTAATTCTCTTTCCGCATTATCTAAGTGATAGTTTGGGTAGTGATTCATATTGTCTGGATACGAATTTCCTGTACGAATATAAGAGAGCCATAGTTTCCCAACATCTGGTGTACCTTTCGCCCCTTCAATCGCCTTCTCAAAAGATTCTTTCATATGCTCATAAGCCTGTTTTTGTTCTTCTGACATATCGACAAGAATCGTAGGTACATTAATTAACTCCACAGGATTTGGCCACACATCTTTTAAGCGCACATTAATGGTTGTATCCATTAAAAATTGGGTAAACACATAAGGTGAAATACCAGGTACGACCTTGGTTTTATCTAAATTACCTTGTGCTCCACGTGAAGCTATATTAGATGTGACCTCACCATCATGGTAATATGTTCTCTCGATATTTCCGTAGGTTTCATTCCATTCCATTAAAGAACTGTATTCAAACCCACTTTTCACCATTTTTTGAGGGAACAGACGCCATAACGTATAGAATACGTCGCTTGCGCGCCCACCAAATAATGTACCTGTTCCAGCTACGACTTTCTTACAAACCCTTGCTAAACTTCCTAAAGCAGTTCCTTGTGCTGTTTCACTCTTTAATAGCGATAGGTAAGGTTTTGAAGTAATCTCCACCTTTTCCCCCGCTCCACACCGTACGTGAACCTTTCAGCTCATACGGCGTTCCCTCTAGTTTTATCTAATAGTAATTCTTTCGAGTTTACATAGCTTCCTGAGTTGGTTGATTTTCTCAATTTGTTTTGTGTGCAATCGTAATCTATTAACATACCTTAGTACGGTGCCTTCTAGTGATGCATGGATTAATGTATGGATATCTTTATGAACGATAATAAGATTCTGAAACTCATCTGTTCCACCAAGGAAAGTGGGTTTCTTATGATGACAGTGAACATCTCTAGCTTTAAGCGGTAATCCAGTAATAAAACATTTCCCTTTTTGTGCGGAATATTTGGATAGTCTATTGTCCATATATTCGATGCTTCTATTAGGAAGTCTGGATTTCATCAGCTCGGTAAGTTCTTTGTCCCAATCGAATACTTTTTCATCTGTATAGGGGTTAATGGACTGTGAATAATTTAGATTATTCTTTGTTGTAACCTGTCCTATAGGAAAAAGATATACACCTGCTACCCTGTATGTTTTACGTGTATTTTTGTAAAACTTTAGGTATGCCCCTTTCTCTGGAAGTTCATTGGGCTTGCCATACCATGCAATTTTTTTCAGTCGGTTGTTAAGAGTTCGTAAAACCCTATATTCAATGTCGCTCATATCCTTAACAATGTGAGTAGCATATTGGAAATT
The DNA here is from genome assembly GCF_018332515.1 of Bacillus hominis. Lineage (GTDB taxonomy): Bacteria > Bacillota > Bacilli > Bacillales > Bacillaceae_G > Bacillus_A > Bacillus_A hominis. The sequence goes on from NZ_BOQD01000001.1 coordinate 7,278, forward strand.
ATTTTGGACTCCTAATACTACTGAATTGTAAAGATTTGCATTGCCGGCCGAAGGATGCTTTTGTATCTCATAGATTCTTTCTTTTAATTTCGTGATGATTTGTTTTTGTTTGTCATCATCTATATGCGAGAAGAATACCCTTTTGTTTCCCTTGATAGTAGATTTAAATTTATAACCTAAGAAGGAAGAAGACTTCTTTCGAAGATTAATAATTTTTGATTTATTTGGTGAGATTTCAAGCTTTAGTCTTTTATTTAAAAAATCAACTACTGCATGAAACCATTTAACCGCTGAATCGTGAGTGTTAGTCATGATTCTAAAATCATCTGCGTACCTCACTAAGAATCCTTCTTTAAGTTTAGAATTTCTTCTAAGGTTAACGTATTTGGAATAGTTGACGGAGTATTGGTACCTCGTTTCAAAGCATTCCCATTGATCGGCTACCCATTGGTCTAAGTCATTGAGGACAATGTTAGATAGCAGTGGTGAAAGAATTCCACCTTGGGGTACGCCTTTTGTTGGTATACCTTCTCCTTTAATCGGTGCTTTAAGCATTTTGCTAATTACAGCGATTACTCGTTTGTCTCTTATGCCAATATTCCAGACTTGTTTAAGAAGAATGGAGTGATTTACATTATCAAAGAAACCTTTTATATCAATATCAACCGTGTAGTGATATTTATTGATATTTACTAATGTTTGAACTCTTGCAACCGCATGTCGTGTAGTACGTGTTGGCCTAAAACCATAAGAATGATTGTAGAATTTCCCTTCGCATATTGGTTCCAGAACGTTCAGGAACATTTGTTGGACGATTCTGTCTTGTATGCAAGCAATACCTAAAGGTCTTTTCCCTTTTGAGTAATTTTTATCTATCCATACACGTCTAACCGATTTTGGTTTGTAGTTTAACACTAGTTCTCTCATATAATGAATGAACTCATCTTGATTAGTATTAGCAAGATCCCAAATTGTTTTGTCATCAGTACCCGGGGTTTTTGAACCGGTGTTTGATTTAACTTGCCTATATGCTAATAAAATATTTTCATCCGAAATGACAATCTCTAGTAGGTTCTTGAAATTCTTAGTACCCTCACGACTTCTTTGGAATAAATCATTCTGTATTCCTGTGAAATCGTAGTATTGTTTATGTCGATTTGCTATCGCGCTCATTGGTGTAGAAATCAGCTCCTCTAAGTGATTTCCAACTCACCTTCTTACCCGAAATATGAGCTACAACTCTAACTCGAATTTCTATTAGTAAAACTAGACTTGGGCCTATCCCTCCACTATGTTTCCATAGCTTCAACGGTACTGTGACCCTACTTTCACAACCATAAACACATTTCGATTCATTATTGAATCTTATAGTGAACTTCCCACTGATAGGTGTTTGGTATAGAAGTTGGCTGCTTACCACGTTCCAATATACCTAGCTTTACATATACCCTTAGATGGCTGCTTTACACCTGTGAGCCTTATAGTCTCTTTGTTGACTATGCCGATTTTCATAACGAATAATCTTACTCATCGGTATCTCACACTACATAAGTAGCAAGAAAGGTTTCCCATTCTTTAGTCCTATAGGCGCGTACATTCGCAGTCTTCGTCAGTTCCCCATGGAACATTCTCATCATAGGTATTTTATAGCGTCCCGGCCTATCTCTAACCATACCCTCTCTGTAAGAGTGGCTTTAGAATTAGATTCAGCCGACTTCACCTAGTTTCATACATAACGCAATGTATCTCTATCAAGATAAATGCATGCAGGAGTATTAGACTGTCAGTTTCAGCTCAACATGACGGCTTTCATTCCTGACATCGGTATATCAGTTGTACCTAAAATACTTTTAGGCCACCTATTTCGTATCAATTAAGCGACACTTATAAGGTAACGTGTCACACATTCGTGAACTTCATCAACGATAAGAGCATCAAAGAAGTGTTTCATTTTTCTACGAATATACTCAACAGTAGCTACCTTTCGATATGCTCTTCCTGATTGTTTCGCATCATATGGCTTCACACGATTCTCTAGCTCTAGTTGTTTTTGCAGCGGTTTATTTCCCTCTTTTATTGCTTGTACTAATTTATTTTCATATTTGGTCCAATCTTTAAAACTCGCATATTTCGTTTTTACTTTTGGACTCCAAATGTTTGAATTACAATCAGCACATACACTATTTTTATTTGTTTTCGAATCTAAGTCACTTGCTGTAAAATCTTTATACTGGCAGACTTCTTTCTGTTCACCATTAGCTTGTTGAACTATAATAGAAGACGTTTTTTTACGTAACTTAGCACCACAATCTGGACAATAGTATCCATTCTTATAATATCTTTGCACCTCTTCCTCCGATTTCTTGGAAAGTGCAATTTGCTTATAAGGTAATGGCATCTGTTTAATAGAATCCCCTCGCATTGTAGTAAAACTAATGACAAAGAAGGTTGGCTTTTCTGGTTTTGGTCTTCCTGCCTGGATCCAAGATTGATGAATGCGAATTAAATCCTCTGTACGTTTAATCAGATGTACATCTGCGTCTGGTATTAAGTGTCGTATTTCTTCTTTTGCCCACTTCTCAGTTAGAGTCGGTGGCACAAATACGCAGGTACGATATCCTTTTTGTCCTGTCAAATGGAAATATCCATCTACTGTCGCTGTCATAATTGCACTTTTTCCGCTCGACATTTCCCCCTGTATAATGATCCCTTTTTGTACTTGTAATGCTTTTGCTGCACCTGTTGCTACATGTGCCTGTACAGGGAATAATGGTCTTTGGTATGTATCAAAATGAGATAATGCCTGTTCTTTCATCGGTTGATGTAAAGGCTCATCTAATTTTGTTACTTTATCAAGCATGACAGGCGAATATTCCAATAGATATTCATTTAAATCATTAATTTCATTGATCTTTTCACCTGTACCCTCTTGCGGGAATTGACATTTTCCAGTACGTATCATTTCTGATAAAAACTCTTTACAATCCTCCTCTTTTAACGCTACCTGCGCAATAGATAGAGAAGTAAATTCATTTCTATCAAAATACACATTTAATGGTTGTAACAAATTTCTTGTTAACATCTCTTCATAAATTGGTTTCGCCCATTCTTCTAAAATTGGGAGACCATATGGAGGAGCCATTAAGAAATCTCTTACTTGCATTTCTGGTGCTTCATCAATTGCCACAATATACTTTTCTTCTAATTCTTTAGAAAACGCAATAATTGCCTTTTTTCTATTTACTGTTTGTGTATTTATAAACTCAAATTGTCCTTTCGAATTTACATTCATTTTTTTGCCTAATACATAATGTAATTCTTCTTTTTGCCCCTCTCCAAAATACAAACGACTAGTACCCATTGATATGGCTGCTCTGAATGACTTTAATGTACTGTCATTCGCACCTAACACTGCAAATTGCATTTGGTTGTTATGATTAACTGCCATAGCAAAGCAGAAAGCTGAATGTGAAGCAGTGCCTGTCTCCAATTGCAACATCGCTGGTGTTTGTTCATGGTCAAATGTATCTTGTTTAATTATTTCTTGTAACATAAGTTTCCCTCCTAAAATAAAAAACGCATCTTATTCGATACGTTTCATGTCCTACTCATTCAATTTATTGGTTAAAAATCTATAAACTGTTTCCACTCTGGTAATGACTGTTCAGCCGCATGTAGCATATCACCTGCACCTTGAAAGACAGAGAATTGCTCTAATACTTTCAAATATGTACCTGCACCTAATTGAGAAGCACATAAACAAATGACTGTAAGTACAATAGCAATACGAAATATACGATTGCTAAACTCCCATACAATGTATAGTGCTCCTATCCCTAACAGTACAGACATATCTCTCTTCCTTTCCTAGACAAGTTCTTTGACTTCACCAGTTGGTGTTGCGATGATAAATTTCGCGCGGCGTTTTTGTAATACAACTTCTTTCGTTGTTGTTTCCAGTTTCTCGAATGAAGTTTCAAAAAACACATTTTCAGAACCACGAACAGCATGGAGTGTATCCCCTTCGCCTAGCAACCCATCTGCCACACCCGTTATCAGCAATAGCCCTAATTGTCCAGAAGCAATTGGCATTTTCGCTCTCTCTGCAGCTGTTTTTTCAGCTTGAAGTGAGTAACCATTTCCTCTATTTAATCGTTTCTTTAATGTTAAGATCCCCTCTGATTTGCCTACACCTTCATAAGCATTTTTATAATCCACTCGAGATGTGAAAATCAATTTGTTTTGATGTCGCAATTCAGGTATAACCCAACTTTTACGATTCACCATTTCTGCTAATGTATTTACATGTTCTTTAACAAAAGCCAATTCTGACATATTCTCACAAAAATTAGCGAATCGATCGTTAAAATATGTATCATTTTTCGTAGCTGCACGCTTACGGCCAATAAAGACACATTGATTAAATTGCTCAAATTCGTTATTTTCATCACCAAAACGCATTAATCCAATTTCCTCGTAATTCTTAGCTAAAAAGTAGCTAATTTCATCACGGGCAAAACGATCGTATGGAATGACATACACCATAATGCCACCATCTTGTAAATAATGGTGTGCACGCTTTAAGAAGTTAAATTCCATTTTCTCTGATTTCTTTTTTTCTGTCCGAAGCTCTGTATTATACGGTGGGTTTAGAAAGATAAGTGGAAAATAGTCATGACTAATCATCATACTTTCAAAGCTAGAGCGTATCACTACATCTAATTGCTCTTTTGCTTTGTTATATCGATTTGCATCTAATTCCACACCATATGTATCAAGTTGTATACCAACTTGCTTCATCGCATCTGCAAAACTTCGTAAAATTGTACCTTCTCCACAACATGGATCAAAGCAAGCATAAGCTCGCTCTGATTCCATTTGTAATAACTGTATTAAATGATTCCCTTCTGTTAGTGGTGTTGGATAAAATCCAGCCGCTAAATCATTTCCTAAAATTGTCGATAGGTAAGTCTTTGAGGTTATCTCCAACTTTTCCCCCGATCCGCACGGTACGTGCCACTTTCACGGCATACCGCGGTCCACCTATATTGTAGTTTTCTTTTCATCTAATAATGATAAGCTCTAAGCAAACAACGCTAGTTGTTCATGTTCCATATCCACTTCATTTTGTGATTACATACAGATTTCCTCATTTTTGACTAATTTCCGCAATTTATTAAGTTTGCCTAACTGTTCCTCGTTGAGTTTTAATTTATTGAGGAATTGGTTTATGGTTTCTATATTGGTCGCGTGTATTAGTGTATGGACACTTGGCTTGATGATGGTAAGATTTTTGTAGCTGTCATCCCTTGTTTCACTCCATAATCGCTTATGGTGACAGTGGATGTCCCAAGGCGAGAGTTTCTCACCTGTTACACTGCATCTTCCTTTTTGTGCAATATAAAGAGAAATTCGATTATCATTGTATTCTATGGTTGCCCGTTCATTTATAACTGGGTTTTCTCTTAACCATTTCAGTTCCGCTTCGGTTATTTCTGCCAAGTTTTTGTGTATAAGGGCTCGTCCTTCTGCGGTGTATCTGTTAATAGATTGCTTTTTCATCATCGGTTTTTTGTGTTGAATATAGGAGATTGGTAAAATAGGACATTTCATGAGAAATCTCATCGCTTTTGACTTTAGGTATGGTTTAATACCTCTGTCTTTCCCTTTATATTTCCCTATATTCGTGTATCCGTTTGTGTTGCTTTTTCCTCTAATTTTTGACTTTGGGAATCTGTTATACATCATGTGACCAAGACTATGGTTCATTTTACTGAAATCCAGGGAAGCATGCGTTGCTATTTTATAATAGTTGTGCTTACCAATGACCATGCTGTTGTATATACTGATTCTCTTAATTGTTTCATTAGAGTTTGGGGTTCTCTGTATCCTTTTCACTTGTTTTGCTAAATCTTGTTTTGTTTTTTCCAGTGCTTTTGGAGAGATGTGTGTTACTGCAATGTATCGTGTGTTACCGTTCTTCTTACCTTTCTTTACAGCCTTAAGAGTGAAACCTAAGAATTCACTCTGTTGCTTTTTCAGATTGGTTACTTTAGACTTTTCGGTTGAGATAGGCAGTTTTAGACGTTCTTCTAACCACATTTGAGTTGCTTCGAAAATTTTCTCCGCATTCCTACGTGTATTTGTAAAGATTTTAAAATCATCTGCGTATCTTACGATATACATTGGTTTCATCTTGGATGTTTTGGATAGACAATATGTTACAGTGTCATTACTCCAAATCCCATCTTTCAATCTCGGCTTTACCTTCTTGGCTTTGAAAGTTTCCCATTGATTACTAATCCACCAGTCAAATTCGTTAAGGTTAACATTGGCGAGTAGTGGACTAAGGATACCACCTTGCGGGGTACCTTTGGTCGGAAATATCGTTTTGCCGTTAGGCAGTTGCACTGGCGCTTTCAATATTTTCCGGATAATGACTAGTAGTTGTTTGTCACGAATACCCAGTGTCCATAGTTGGCGCATGAGTTTGACGTGACTTACTTCGTCAAAGAATCCCTGAATGTCTATATCCACCACATATGTAAGGTTTTGCTGATTTACCCGTTTTGTTGCGTCTGCTATAGCATTTTCAGCACTTCTGTTTGGGCGAAATCCATGACTTCGGTTACAGAAGTGTGCTTCACAGATAGGCTCCATTACTTGTAAGATGCATTGTTGGATAATCCTATCCCACATACTTGGTATTCCCAGAGGTCTGGTTTTCCCATTGGGTTTCGGTATTTCCTTGCGCCTTACTTTCTGCGGTTGGTAGTTTTGAAAGCGTCTTTTTACTTCGTTCAAGAAATAGCTTTGTTCCATTCTCTCAATATCCTTAATGTTTACATTGTCACAAGCTGCTGTTTTACTCCCTTTGTTTCCTTTAATATTACGAAACGCGAGGAGTATATTTTCATCTGATATAATGATAGGCATTAAATTTTTAAAAGAATTTTTCTTTGTTGCCTTCTGGTATAAGTTATCTAAGAAAGTTTGGATACCGTAGTATTCGTTGTGTCTTAGTTTCTTATTCTTTGGCGTGGACTTAGTTCTATCATTCATGGTCTATCACCTACTCTCATATTGATTTGGTGACCTTTTGAGTCTTACCAGAATCCATGCAAGATTAGATGAAATTTCAGTTCCTACAAATAGGCTTGTGGCTGTTCCTCCAATTCCATTACAGAATCTTCAACGGTCGTGCCACTACTCTCACCACTATTAAGAATACTTCCCTCGGTTACCCGTTTCGTATTCAACTATATCCGCCGATAGAGTCATAGACCCAACGTTAGTGGCTTTCGACGTTCCGTTCAGACTATCGTTGTTTTAAAGATCTTTCAATCTCCGATTTAGGTGCTTGCTTTACCCCGTGTCTAGCTCCGTTGCCTGTAACAACGTTAGGATTGGTCACTATGCGATGTTTCCAATCCATTAGACAAGTCTTATTTTCAGACTCCGAATCATTTCTGACCCGTAAACCTATCGAGGTGTACATTCGCAAGTTCGTCAGTGTTTACACATTCTCACCTTGTCGGTTGACAGCATACGGTACTTAGTTAGTTCCAGCCGGTTTATTATTCCTGCTGGCTTTCGGTTATCCATATAGACACTACGAACCGTAACCGCATGTTTTACCCTGCTTCCAACATCTCACTCTGCCGAGTGTATGCAGTTGGGAATCTCACTGGGAGAGTTTCGGGGCGTTACTCCTTCATTCCTCTCACTCGCCTGAACAGTTATCCTACTCTTTATTGTTTTCGATGTTTCTACAATTAAGAATAGTCCTCGTTGTCGCCTATGCTCCCGCATTACTTACTCGAGAACGTCTCGCACCGCATAATCGTTCCCTCCAAGTTCTTTTTTTACAATAAAAAAAGGAAGATCCAAGTAAATACATCACTTAGTTCTTCCTTTTACCCTCTATAAACTACCTCGACTTTATTAAAAAGGTAGTTCTTCATCTGTAATCTCCGGTAGCTCATCCATACCAGCAAAAATATCATCCGGCTCTTGGGATTGTTTTCTTGTTTCCTGCTCTTTTGGATCATCTAATTCTGTCCAAATGCTATCTTTTTTCATTTTCATATCCCTCTATCCTTCTTATTTTTCAGGTTCATATACAACTTCTTCGTAATCGAAAAAATAATCTTTCAGCTTACGTAGGATTGTACGAAACTTCGGTTCAGCTACGATCTTTGTACCATGGTAAAAACTTTGTTGCCCGACAAAACGCCATAAGATTACGTAGCCTTCTTTTGCTTCCTGTATGCCTTCAATGTATAAAGCGATTTCTTGAATAGCAACCTTTTCATTAAGAGTATCTGGTTTAAAGTATTGAAATTTCCCATCTGGTAATATAATTTCAGCTTCAAAACATCCTCTCATTTGATTCACTCTTGCTCTGGATTCAGATGACATCGCTGCAGCAGCATATGATTTCTGATTTTTTTCCATTCGTGTTTTATGTTCCTCTACTGTTGGTACTAATTTTAAGTGTCTACAATCTTTTTTCATTTTACTATCTCCTCTACTGTTTAATTTGTTATTTTATTCTTAATAAATAACCCCGCCTGCAAACTTGAAAACAACACAAAAAGGGCTTCTTCAAGTCGATTAATAATGTGCATAGCAAAATAAGCTATATATACACTAATCGGCTCAAAGAAGCCCTTTCACAAATGAAACAAGACGCAACTTGCTTCTACAACTCAACCACAACACAAAAAAAGGTGTGGGAATAAACGGAATCAAATAAACTAACAATATACCTATATATTATACATTTTAGATTTACATTTCAAGATTTTTTTACAAAAGTTGCTGCCGCTAGCGAACTAATGTGTGTACTATTGGGACGAAAAATATATTTTCTCCAAAAGAATAAATGTTAAATAGAAAAAGAGGCATTTTAAAATGCCTCTTTTTCTATTTCTTCATTATAAACTTGTTCTGCTAATCCCTTAACCTTTTCATTTGTTGAAACTACTTTTGAATTTGAGAGTCAAGAAATTCTTTAAAATCTGTCGCCCTATCTTCACTAATGATTGCCATCTCGTTTACAATTTCATATAAGAGTTCGTACGCAGAAAGATACGATTCATGAACCCGTTCATCATTTTTATAAAGATTTGTAGAGTGAACTTTGTCCAAAGCATCTCGAATAGAGATAATTCGCTCTGTATAATTGTTATCTGGTAATAACATAGCTTCTATTAAATCATACATAGCAAATATTTCCGCGAATGTTATAGAATAAGGTCGGGTACATTCCTTAATAAGTAAGAAAAAATGAGTAAAAAAATAAGGAGCTCTTAATTCCTCATCTACTACTTTGTGCTTAAACTTTAATGATTTGTTAATTTTTATAAACTGCTCAAAGAAAACATTAGCAAATGTAATGTTTAAATCAATTTCATTCTCTTTTTGTACAGTGTTAGGTACTTCACCTTTATTTGAAGGGTTTGAGAAATCCCTTTTCCAGACTTGAAAGATATTTATAATATCCAAACTTGTATAAGCCAAGTTTTTTTCAATATGTTGCATTATTTCATTAAATATTTCAGAAGAGCTTTGGTGAATATTGATAAGTTCATGAAACTCCTTATCACATCCCTCTGATCTTATATATTCGGTTAATTTAAAAATTATTGGTGAATATAAGTTTTGATAACATGCTTTCTTATAGTTTTTCTTTTCTCTTCTTAGGGTAAGAATGTGACTTATTAATTGTGCGGTAGATGCGGCTAAAAATGAACCGATAATAGTTATTACTGTTTTTGTATCCATATAAATCCCCTTCCTTTTAATAGGATAAAGAAAACTATTTAATGTTTCAAGGCTTATAAAGCACTTATAATAAGTGTATATGGAGTATTTAATGAAATTAAAAGGGCTTAGCCATTACATTGGCTAAGCCTCTTTATATTAACATATATATTTATACACTCACATTACAACAGATTAACTACCTCTTGACGCTCAATCCACTTATCTAATTTATTACATGTTTCCTCGCTTAATCTTTTTCTTTTACCTGTTAATAGTTTTGAAAGATTAGATGGTGATATCCCTATTTCTTTTGCAATATCCCTTAAACTACATTTATTTTCCTCTTTATATTGCAGGATTTTCTGCTGGTACCAATTGATATCCTTATTTACTTGCTGCTGATTCATTTGAAGTGGCTGAATATCCTCTTCCTGTACTTCTATTACTGTCTCTTTTGCTAATGTTTCTATCAATTTGTTTTTAGGGGCTATTTTCTTCTTTTGTAAGAGCTCTTGCTGTAAAGATACTAATTCATCAGTAGGAGTAACCGTTACTTTAAGATTTAACCAATAATTCTCAAGCCAGTTACGCCCAGAACATTTCCCCTCATCAATCGGGGTTTGATACTGCCATTCCTTTATTACTTCATCACGCATTAAGTCATCAAGCGTTTTTTCGAATACATTCCTTATTCTAGCAGGATTTTGATTCATACTTACACCCATAACACTTAGAAGACCTTTGGGGCCACCAATTGAATAAGGATGAACTAAATGCTGATAAGCCTGCTGAATTCGCCACCTCCAACTTAAATACCTGGTTAACCTTTTATGATATCGTTGCTGTTTACTATTGTATTCAAGTGCCTTCTTCGATAATAAACCTGTCAATTTTTCCGATCCAAATAAATATTTCGATAAAAATGTTCCTGGCGCTACATTCATACTTTCAATACCCAACATTTCATCAGTCTCTATATCTTTAGCAAATACTATTTCATCCATTACGAATAGTCTTCGTACTCGTTGCTTTTTATAAGCAAGTGACTCATTAGGATTTTCATCATCATTTAATATAACTATTTCATTATCTTCGTTTACATATATAAAAATACTTGCCAGTGCAGCTAGACGCTCCATAATCTTTAAACGGTCCTCTTTGCGATAATAAGACTTACCATTTCTCACCTGCTTCATGCTACACATTTCGAGTATCTCTTCATATCCTATATGCACTGAGCTATTTTCTGCATTTGCCGACTTCACCCAGATTTCAGTTACAATATCTAAACAATCTGCAGTTAAATCATCCATTACTCGATCAACAAAAGTAGAATCAACTAATGTATTCCACCTATTTAACTCTCCTGCACCTCTTAATTTCATATCTCCGTCATTAAAACGTGATGACACTACTACAAGACTATTACTTTTATCTGGTAACTCAGCAATATGTGCATTTAATTCCTTATCTTCTGTAAAATTGTTTTTTGCAATTGTGTCCGTTAAATGGTACATAAAACCAGCACTACTATGCTCAATGAAGCTCTGCTGCTCTTCCGTATAATTTTTTTCTCGTTTTTGTGTCACTAAAGGAATCTCAAATTCTTTTTCAATATCATTAGCAAGCAATTCAAATACTTCAGGTCGGTACCCTTCTATCTGCGCAACAATTTCCATAATACCAACACCTTGGGATTCCTTATACGATATCCAATTTGCTAGTTTTTTAAAGGAAGCAGATGTATACACTGGATCATCTACATATGTTACGTCACTATTAATTAATGTACAAAGGCCTTTCCATTTGTGGAAAATACGTTCGTTATTATTGAAATTGTGAAAAAGTGGGTATGCCACTAATAAAGTATTTTGAAACAATTGTTTTAGTTGATCCATATGTCCCTCCAATACCTCTAATGCAATGGTAAATTTATTATTTATAGTTAGCGGTTTTTGATAATTCTTTTAATAAATCCGTACATTCTTCTTTAAATTTTGTTGTTTTTTTAAAATAAATAAGAATTTTTCTTATATCATCTATTTGTTTTTGTGATAAATATGCTGGATACATAGCGAGTAAATGTATGTATTTTATAAAGTCTGCACTATGAGCATATTTAACTATTTTTTGTATTCCTTCATTTGAATCGTAAAAAGTTGGAAGTGGCTCTTTTCTATATTCATTTATAAATTCAAGTACTTTGAATTCAGCATCCCATTCACCATATAGAGTATTTTCCTGTTCAATTTCATTTACTAAGTTTCTCATTCTATTAACAGGTGTAGCATTAGAACTATTCACAAATTCACATAAATACAATAAATCTAAAATTAACATATTAGCTGTATCTTTATAATTCACATCGTTATGTAGTCTTCCGTGCGCAGCAGTATTTCTCAATTCAATAAAATCATACATAAAGTATTCGTGACATTTAAAATTTTTATCAACAGCTACTATCTCTTCTAATTTTTTATCAAAAGGAACTCTATCTATTTTTGAGGGAGAAATCCCTAACTCTATACAATAATCATATATTATTCCTTCAATTTGAAGAGGTATAATTTGACAAAACAACTCCATTCTTTCTTCGCCATATATCTCTATAGCTTTTTTAATCATTCCCCTTTTATTAAGAATATGATTTCCCTCTATAATTGATAAAATATCATTACAAAAATCATTTGAATTTATATATTTGTCCACGAGGTCATGAAATTTTTTTTTGTCATGTATATAATGAGATTTTAATACCATGTTCTCCTTAATTGTCATGTGATTAAATTTATAGTCCAATCCAGCAAATACCGTTATTTCATATTCTTTCTCATTACCTCTAAAAGAATATGGAGGATTGGTTATATCATAAAAGATATTTGAAAATAAATTATCTTTATGTTGTTTCTTTTTACTCTTTATTTTCTTATATACATATGATTTTATGTTTTCTGCCATATAATCACAAACTTCATTTTTTGCCTTATTAAGCTTTTCAACTAAGTATTGATATTTTATCTTTTCATATCTATCAATATCTTTAACTTGCTGCTGTATTTCATATTTTTGGATCAGAGAATTAATTTTCTTTAAGTCTTTCATTACCAGTAAGACTTCGCTATTGAAAACCTCATACGGTTCCAGATCAGCTTTAAGCCCCATTATCTCTTCTGCCACTAACCTAAATAATTCTTCTTTTCCCTTTGGTAATTCCTCCAAATCATAATCATATTTCTCACAAATCTTATTAGAAATTGCCTCTGTATTTAATTGAAATACATTTACTTCAAGAACATCATTTAAAAAGTGACGTGCAAGTACATTTTTATTAACACGAAAGAATATGTCATTATCTATTAATTTCTGTATAGCTCTCTCTATTTTTTGTTCCATAATTAATTCCCCCTACATATGTACACCGTATAAATGTTATTAAAAATTATCTTATAACATCTTTCCCAATATATTTAATCATACCTTGCTAACTTTTCAGATTCAATTTGTAGTGTTTCTTCTTTTAGAGGAAACACTTTTCCCAAGTTGTGCGTATAACAAAAGGAAACACCTGCAACAAAACAAACTACTTTTGGGAAACAAATTTCTTCTTTAAACACAAAACAGGAAACACTTTTCCCAAGTCATGCGCGTAACTTCTTTTATAATCCTGCTATAAACCCTTTTATATCAATAATTGTATTGTATCTTCATTTTTTCAAAACATAAATAAACTCTATTTTTTTCCCAAGTCGTGCGCGTAAAAAAACGGAAAACAGGAAACATTTTTCTCAAGTCGTGCGCGTAACTAAAGAACAGTGAGTAAGAAACGTGATTAGATCAAGGTTTATTGTGATTTCCCTGTTTCCTCTAGCATCGAAACAGGAAACACATTTTCACAAAAGTTGCACATGAAATTCTTTATAACTTTTTTTTGAAGCCTTGTAGCTCAAGGGTTTAGCATGTGTTTCCTCTTTTTTAAAACTCTCTTAAAGGGCACGTTTTTACAAAATTCGTTTTGATATAATCAAAATTGGAATATTTTATAGTCTTTTGGCATATATTTCTGAATTTGCAGAACGGAGGTGAAAAAGATGGGGAAATCATTTGTAATACGAAATCAACGTAGCTTAAATGGGGAAACAACCAATGCTGTGCTAGTAACATTAAAATCTTGGCAAAGATTTGTGGAAACATTTGAGGAGAAATACTACAGCTATAAAGATACATATTTAGAAGATATTCTGCAACACATGACATACGAAGAACGTATTGCTGACGAAGAAGGCTTTGTCGAAAAAGCCAAACCATCTTTTTCACGTCGTGCATTGTCTGCACTTGCAGAAAAAACGGGAAGAAAACATAAATTATACGGCATTACGAATGCTGATCTCGAAGTTTTCTTATATCTACATAAGAAATGCTTTACTAATGGTGTCATTCCGAATGTAACAATACATATGATGTGGGAAGATTACAAGCAATATAAAGAAGAATTTGCTTATATCCAACACTCTCAATTCTATATTGCATTAAAGAAATTAAACTTACATAACATTATCTCCATTGAAAACGGAGTAGATGGCCGATATACAATCAAGCTGACTCATTTTATGAATGAGGAAACAGAAAAAGCAAATCCATACGTATATATTAGTCCTGTTGTATTTACCAAGGCTTTCTTTAAGCTATCTGTAGCGGCTAAGAAACTATTCTTAGACATTGCCATGCAACAACATACAGAAACAACATTAAAGCGTTCATTGGACAAGCAGGACGAAAGAGGCAACAAAACTCACTTCGGTGGGATGTATCGTTTCTTACATAAAAAATATCCGCATCAAATCCGTTCCGTTATCGATGAATTAACAACGGCATTACCATGTACGGGGAATCCCCTATTCAAAATTTGCAAAATGCAAAAAGGGGTAAAGCATACAAAACGATATACAACCTTATATTTATCTATTCATTCGGACTTTTTATGTACAAAAGAATCTGGAGAAGAGCAACATAGGGATCCATTTACACCAAAAACTACCTATGCTCGTAAAGCGAAGTTTATAGAAGCAGTTCTACAAGAGATGAATATCGGTGAACTGTCTGCAGACATGAATAAATTCATTCATGTATTAAAGCATACTTGTCATCGTCAAATCCGCAGCGTAATTCGTGGACTCCGTGACATGATTGATCGAAAAGAAGGATATCCAACGAAAATTGTATATACATTGAAAAAACTATTACATCAAACATCTCAATATCAAATCCTTGATGCTGCAGCGAAAGAAGGTATTTACCCTCTTATTGCGCAACATATACCAAAAGAGAGAAATAGTGACCGTGAGCAAGCTGTCTTTAATTTCGGTTTACATTATTCTATGTACTCTCTACACAACATTAAGAAGATATTTAAGAATGTACATGCACTACTGAAACAGAAGTTTGCGGTACCTGTGACAGAAGAATCTTATCACCGTAATTATTTAAAATACCAGGAAGAAACGTTATTTAGAAAATATGCATATGATCAAGGTGTGAATCTTCATGCATATATTGCTTTAGAAATTGAAATGCGTGAAAAATTAAAAGTACGTGGCCATAAAGAACGCACAATTCCAAGTGATGTACGTGAATGGTTTATTGAAGAAATTGATAAGCTACCGCAAGAGCAGCTGCGTGTGATTGAGCTACCAAAACAGTTTAATTTACTAGAGTTTATGCGTACCTTCGAACGTTTAGTACGTGCTGGTGTAACAATAACAGCTCCAGATCAGGTGCTAACCGCAATGGAAATAAAATAATAGCAACTAGCTCTCTATTTTTGAAAAAAACAAAAGTGGAGGGCTATTCGTGTTTATTTGATTAGTAACACCTTCCTACTACTCTATTTATAAATACTAAATCGAAAGAACTTCATGTAAAATGGAGTCTTTTTTTATGCACTTCTATACAAATTTGATTCTATCAATACATAACTCTCCACATAATACTAGAGTATATTCCTCTAATGTATTAAAACCTATCTCATAATACCTACAAAAAATCAAAAGAAAAATTATAAAAATAGTGGATATGAGGACAAATATGATCCAATGTGGATATAATCTTTCTAAAATCATTGTAATTATTAATGTCGTTGTATTTATCTAATAAAAATCATCAACAAAAATGTGAGTTATGTGTAAATACTGAGTAATGGTAACAAATAGCAGCCTAATCTGAATAATATGTGGATAATCAGACGGTTAAAATCAACTTAATCACCAAAATAAGTAAAAAAAATTCTATTTAAGCAGTTGAATAAATATACTGTCATTTGTATTAATTTCTTTCCGATTTCATGTAGAAACATATAATTTTCTTTCTGCTTTTTTGTAGAATTAAAAGTCTAATAATCATTGAATCTACGAATACATTTTCTGCTATTTATGATTTTTTAGGTTCTAACATGAAATTTTCCCTTGTAAGAGTAAATCTTTCCCCTGTTTTTGATAACCTATAATAGTTTTATCTTTATTTCTTTTTTATATAAGATATATATTTATATTAGATTTTTAATACAGCAAGTATGATTGTTAATAAGATGTCCGACCTAATTGAAAATATTTGTAAATTGCGTTATAATAATGGTAATTAAACAGATCATTTACCCTCATACAAAAGGACAAACCTATGTATCCCTACCAGGACTAGGTTTGTCCTTTTTTCATTTTAATAAACAATTTATATTGGAGGATTAAACATGGCTGCATTAAAAGATACAACTTACATAGAAATGAATACCTATAACGAGATTGGATTTTTTAAAGGTATTCTTTGGGGATTAGTTTTTGTAGTGCCTTTTTGGAGTATTATGATAACTCTATTTATCTGGCTTTTTAATTAATAAACAACATATCCAAGACGCAAAGGGTTGTTTGTCCGTTTGCGTTTTGGATATGCCAGCAACCGTGCGTAGCAAAGGGCGGTAGCAGGTCTTTCACTTGCTTTCTGTTATAATATATCTAAAGAAATTAGGTGATTATATTGAACAAGACAATTAGCTTAGAGAAAACTTTAGAAGATTTCTCTACATATTTAAGTGAAAAAGGCCGAAAACATTCTACAATCCAACGCTATGCATACGATATTAAAGATTTTTATAGATGGTTGAATGAAAATGAGTTGCTTTTACATATCAAATCATGGAATGAAATATCCGTAGATGATTATCAAACTTATTTCTCAGTGTTAGAAAACAAACGAGAATATTCGCTTAAAACAAGGCACAGGATATGGGTGGTTTTAAAGAAATTACACTTGTTTTTAGGTATAGTTAGTCCATTAGATGATATTCATCTCTCTTTAATTCCGGATCAATCACTAAATGACAATGATTTTATTACCGAATCGGAAGAAGCACTTTTAAAACAAACCGTTCTATCAACTAAGGGATTAACAGAGAGACAAGCTAAATACCGTCCTCTAATCATGGATAGAAACGCTTGTATAATTAATTTAATAGTAAACTACGGTTTGTCTTTGCAAGAGCTTGTATCGCTTAATATGAACCATATACAGTTTGCTAGGAACACTTTAATTGTTCCAGGAGAAAACGGAGATACTAGATCCATCTTCTTAACAGCCGAAGCTACACAACAGCTTTACAAATATTATTCGACTATCCCTGAACCTGTAAGACCTCGACAGCACACAGATAATCCTCTATTTGTGGCATTTGATTTTAATCGAGGTACTTATCGATGGGTTTACGAAAATGATGCACCAAAAGCTTTGTCTGAGGTTGCTATACAAAAGATGATTCGACTTGAAGTGAAACGAGCAGAATTAGATAGGCGTATTTCTGCACAGCAGATGAGGAACACATTTATCCTTCGCCTTATTAAGCAAGGACTTTCTGAAAGTGAATTAATTGATAGAATTGGTTTTAAGACTAAAATATCATTGAAAAGATATTTTCAATATTTAAGATTAAGCTGTTAATAATGCTCTAGATGAACAAGTCCATCACAAAAGGTATTTAAAGGAATAAGAAAAATGCACGAGAAAGGAATATATGTTATGCAAAACACTTTAACTTTATGTTTAGTAAAATTAGGAGAATTGTTTTATGCAGGTGGATTGCACAGAATGCCATACGATGAAACTTCATTTAGTTATGAGTTTGTAAAAGATGAAGAAGTGGCATTTCTCTTTATAGATAAAGATATGGCCGAACGAATTGCTAAAAAATGTGGTGGTGTTGTAATTAATAAAGAAATTACTTCGCATGAATACACTCAACTAACCATTAAGCACGAATGTTATATAAAAAGCGGAAAAGATTGGGATTTGGAACAAGAAAAAGTTATTCAAAAATTTTTAAGTAATTAAGATTTTCAACACTTCATCACTCTGAAACAGTTAAATGTTCTTTTTTAAATCAATACATAAATAAAAGACAGCAACGCTTGTGTTGCTGTCTTTTATTTACAATGACTCACTAATTAATTTTGCGATATCTATAAATTGCTCTGACCATAATATAAAGCCAATTGCAAGTAACCCGCAAAGTGTCTTTACGGTGAACTCGACAGCATCTACATTAGGCTTAGTTAAATTAATAAGTCCGCCTATTCCCATAAACAGTGTAATCAACCCAAGTATAAACTTTGTAAAAGGATTTACTCCAGGTATTTCATTTCCTACAAATAGCTGAAAGCAGTAGTACATGCTCCAAATAAAAAATACTATTGTTGGAATTGTGGCTAGAATTTGAATACATCTGTCTTTTAAACTAATTTCAGTCATAAGTATCCTCCTTGAATCCTATATTTATAAGTTCCTAATAGTTCTTCGGTAAATATCGTAACTATTTTTTAAAATCTGTTTCCTTCTCATTTTTTTTATCGCTTTCTTTAATTGCGTTTTCATTTTTTTTAATTAATTCATCAAAGTGTTCTTCCTTATTCTCTTCTATATACTTCATAAGTTTTTTAAATTCCATTATAATCTCCTCTTGCCTTTGTAATATAGAAAGCACCTATTGAATAGGTACTCTCTAAATATATCTAATATTTATATATCACGCTATAAGAAATGTTTCGTTAGCCATTTCTTTAAGTATTTTTGCAAAGAGGTGATTAGTCTCCTCGGATAGCAACTCCGCTGTTTCTAGCAATCGAGAGAGCCTACTTATAAACTCTGTAGTATATAGGATCTTCGTATTTTCTAATTCATCCGGATTAAATAATTGTTCATTCTTCATAGAATGAATGAACAGCTGTACAAGCATCTTCTTATGTTGTGCTTCTGCCTTTTCATGGTACATCGTCATACCTAACCATTGACGTATAATGCGTTCAGCATCTCTTGCTTCTGTTATATCAAATCTAGATACAACAAAGGTTAGTTTGTTCCATGTAAGCTTTGCAGAATCATTAGAATAATTTGAAGGGAAAAAGAAAAAACTCTGCTGCGTAACTTTCTGTCGTTCCTTCATCCAACGAAATATCTCCTGCTTCCCTAAATGAACATCAATTTCCACGAAAAACACAGGGAATGGAGACGTCGTTTTTTCTTCATTTATTGTACAATCAGGTTTGAACACCAATTCACCAAGACATGCGTGATGTATTGGCTCCAATTCATCTCGATATACACGAATACCATCTGTGTCATACCAGCCTTGTAGTACTGCCTCAATTTCTTCTTCAGATATAAGACTCGTATTCATTTCTTGTTGAATATAAAGTAGATATTCTAAAAGCATTCTTCTACCTTCTACTGTTAGTCCTCCTGGTGCATAGTCTCCCTTTTCTGTACGATCAAACATAATATAATCATATTCAACATGATTACATATGGAAAACAAGTCTGAATCCCTTTTATTTTCGTTTCTAAGGAGCGTTTGCAGGCTTCGTCTATTCATTACATTCCGATACCGAATATCGTTTCTAATCGAACGTAAGAAGCTTTTCCAGGATTGTAGATAAGCATAGTCCGTATACCCCTCACTTATTAGCTGGGTCAACATTTTATCCTCACCATTCATCATCAGGCAAGTCCAACATCCACTACGTGAATTTGCAGCTCCACAAGCATTTCCTTGCTGTTTCCCACCTGTTTTTATGCCACATTCAAACATAGCTTGTCCATACTGTATGCTCATTTCTTCCACATCCACGCCAAAAGGCAGTATCCCTCTATCTAAAAGTAACATCCATACTTCATCACCGGTTAAAAATTTAACTGGATTAAAGCAGAGGATATTTTTCATGTCATTATGACGTGAAAATAAGGAATCAGTACTTATCTCATGCCTTTGGATACTGTGTCTTCTTCGACCACTCTCCTCATTACGAACGGCCAACATAAGCACTCCATCATATTCATCAAAGCATTCTACTGCAGTAGTAGTTTGAGAAGATATTAAGATTTCTTTCATCTTTCGCTGCATCGGTTTGACCTTGAGAGAGTCAGTACACCATCTCAATCTACTGTTTCCGCTCGGTGGTAAAACGCCTCTACCTATTACCTTATACCAATATGATTCTCTCATAAGTGGTTGTACACCATGAACAACAAACGGTAGGTTTTGTTCATTTGCATTCTCCTGGATCTTTTGTAATGTCCGTGAGATATAAGCTGTCATAGCAGGTGTTTCTACTCCAACTTCGGAAGTTAAGATATGAATTGGATTTGTACGTTCCTCTAGTGGTAGCTCAGCAATTGCATCCCATAGTAACGTCAACATGGCAGAACTATCTTTCCCCCCACTGTAACCTACAAAACAACAATCGCGAGATAAATAGACTTTTTTCATTTCCTCTTTAATTTCTTTATATATATCCATCATTATATTGTTATCCCCATAGCAAAGTATCATTTCATACTACTATGGAGCATACCTCCTCTGTTTTTAGATAGAAAAAGAGAGTCCCTATTTAATAGGCACTCTCTTTTGTGTATATCCTCTATTTTTAATCAACTGTGATTTCATGTATATTCAACTTGTTTAACTTTTCCATATAAAAGCTCATTACTTTTTGAGCATGTTGTATAGCGATTAATCCATCTTGAACAGTAAGTGCTTCAAAATACGGATAACGAATGTCTGTAGCATAACCATTTAGCTGCACGCACTGTTCTAAAATCAATGAGAATTCCTCATCTAATTTCCGACATGATTTGTGCAGCATTAAAAGGTTATGAGTTTTTGGGACTGTCCTACCGTTTAGTGCAAGAAATCCTTTTAGAAGTTTTTCCACACATTGTTGACTATGATAACAAATAATTGCAGTTGGGAAAGGTTTCATGTGAGTTAAGTAACTAGCAGAATCTAAATCAGATTTTGCAATAAATACCCACTCTTTTAGATCCTCAATATTTATTGTCGATAGGTAAGTCTTTGAAGCTATCTCCAACTTTTCCCCCGATCCGCACGGTACGTGCCACTTTCACGGCATACCGCGGTCCATCTATATTGTAGTTTTCTTTTCATCAAAATAATGATAAGTTCTAAGCGAACAACGCTAGTTATTCATGTTTCATTTCCACTTCATTTTGTGATTAAATACAGATTTCCTCGTTTTTGACTAATTTTCGCAATTTATTGAGTTTGCCTAACTGTTCCTCATTGAATTTGTGTTCATTGAGTAGTTGGTTTATGGTTTCTATCTTGGTTGCGTGTATTAGTCTATGGACACTTGGTTTGATGATGGTAAGGTTCTTGTAGCTGTCGTCCTTTGTTTCACTCCATAATCGCTTATGGTGACAATGAATGTCCCAAGGTAAGAGTTTCTCACCTGTTACACTGCATTTGCCTTTTTGTGCGACATAAAGAGAAATTCGGTTGTCATTGTATTCTACGGTTGCCCGTTCATTTATAACTGGATTTTCTCTTAACCATTTCAGTTCCGCTTCGGTTATGTCTGCCAAGTTTTTATGTATCAGGGCTCGTCCTTCTGCGGTGTACTTGTTAATGACTTGCTTTTTCATCATCGGGTTTTTGTGTTGAATATAGGAGATTGGTAGGATGGGACGTTTCATGAGAAATCTCATCATTTTTGACTTTAGATATGGTTTAATACCTTTGTCTTTTCCTTTATATTCTCCTATATTCGTGTATCCATTTGTATTGCTTTTACCTCCAGTTGTTGACTTAGGGAATCTGTTATACATTATGTGGTCAAGATTATGGTTCATTTTACTGAAATCCTGGGAGGCATGCGTAGCTATTTTATAATAGTTGTGCTTACCAATGACCATGCTGTTGTATATGCTGATTCTCTTAATTGTTTCATTAGAGTTTGGGGTTTTCTGTATTCTTCTCACTTGTTTTGCTAAATCTTGTTTTGTTTTTTCCAGTGCTTTTGGGGAAACGTGTGTTACTGCAATGTATCGTGTGTCACCGTTCTTCTTTTTACCTTTCTTTACAGCTTTGAGGGTGAAACCTAAGAATTCACTTTGTTGCTTTTTCAGATTGGTTACTTTAGACTTTTCGGCTGAGATAGGCAGTTTTAGACGTTCTTCTAACCACATTTGAGTCGCTTTGAAAATTTTCTCCGCATTACTACGTGTGTTTGTGAAGATTTTAAAGTCATCTGCGTACCTTACGATGTACATTGGTTTCATCTTGGAAGTTTTGGTGAGTTGTGTCGTTACAACGTCATTGCACCAAATTCCCCTCATGCATCTCGGTTTTACCTTTTTAGCTTTGAATGTCTCCCATTGTCTACTTATCCACCAGTCGAATTCATTAAGATTGACGTTGGCAAGTATAGGACTAAGAATCCCGCCTTGTGGGGTGCCCTTGGTCGGGAACATTGTTGTGCCAT
The DNA here is from genome assembly GCF_018332515.1 of Bacillus hominis. GTDB lineage: Bacteria > Bacillota > Bacilli > Bacillales > Bacillaceae_G > Bacillus_A > Bacillus_A hominis. The sequence continues at coordinate 29,864 of NZ_BOQD01000001.1, forward strand.
CAGGCATTTGCACTGGGGCTTTCAGTATTTTTCGGATAATGACCAGAAGTTGTTTGTCACGGATACCCAATGTCCATAATTGACGCATGAGCTTGACGTGATTTACCTCGTCAAAAAAACCTTTAATGTCTACGTCTACTACATATGTAAGGTTTTGTTTATTTACTCGCACTGATGCATCTGCTAGGGCATGTTCAGCACTTCTGTTTGGGCGAAAACCATAACTTCGGTTACTGAAGTGCGCTTCGCAGATTGGCTCCATGACTTGTAAGATGCACTGTTGGATTATCCTATCCCACATAGCCGGTATTCCCAGGGGTCTGGTTTGTCCGTTGGGCTTCGAAATTTCTTTACGTCTTACTTTCTGCGGTTGGTAGTTTTGAAAGCGTCTTTTAACTTCATTCAAGAAATAGCTTTGTTCCATTCCCTCAATATTCTTTATATTTACATTATCACAAGCTGCAGTTCTACTTCCTTTATTCCCCTTAATATTGCGGTAGGCGAGAAGTATATTTTCGTCTGATATAATGATAGACATTAGGTTTTTGAAAGAATTTCCCTTTGTTGCTTTTTGGTATAGGTTATCTAGGACAGGTTGAATACCGTAGTATTCGTTGTGTCTTAGTTTATTCCCCTTTGGCGCGGACTTAGAATTGCCATTCATGGTCTATCACCTACTCTCAAATTGATTTTTGGTGACCTTTTGAGTCTTACCAGAATCCATGCAAGATTAGATGAAATTTCAGTTCCTACTATATAGACTTGTGGCTGTTCCTCCAGTTCCATTACAGAACCTTCAACGGTCGTGCCACTACTCTCACCACTATTAAGAATACTTCCCTTGGTTGTCCATTTCGTATTCAACTGTATCCGCCGATAGAGATTACTCTCAACGTTGGTGGCTTTCGACGTTCCATTCAGACTATCATTGTTTTAAAGGTCATTTTGACCTCCGATTTAGGTGCTTGCTATACCCCGTGTCTAGCTCCGTTGCCTATAACAACGTTAGGATTGTTAATTATGAGATATCCCCAATCCATTAGACAAGTCTTGTTTTCAGACTCCGAATCATTTCTGATCCGTGTCCTTTTCGAGGCGTACATTCGCAAGTTCGTCAATGGTTTACCACATTCTCACCATGTCGGTTGACAGCATACGGTACTTGGTTAGTTCCAACCGGTTTATTACTCCTGTTGGCTTTCGGTTATACAGTTGTGCACTACGAACCGTGACCGTATATTTTACCCTGCTCTCCACATCACGCTATGCCTAGTGTATGCAGTTGGGAATCTCACTGGGGTAGTTTCGGGGCGTTACTCCTTCATTCCTACCACTTATCTGAACAGTTATCCTGTTCTTTATTGCTTTGATTGTTTTTCCAATTAAGAACAGTCCTCGTTGTCGCTTATACTTCCGTATTGCTTACTCGAGAACGTCTCGCACCTCATATAGGACCTTCCCTTCTAGTGCAATCTTATGTTCCATAGTAACGGTACGGCTAGCACGTTCTTGAAACTCTTCTGGTCCGTACACTAAAATATCAACTGGTGTTTCCATAACATCATAAATACCCCAATTGATACGATTAATGACTTCCCTTTTTCTTTCTCCGACACCTTCCACAACAATACAGAGATCAAAATCACTGTCTTCATTTGGTGTGCCATATGCATGAGAGCCAAAAAGGATGATTTTTTGGACAGAAGATACAGTTTCACGAATCTTTTGCACTAATAGGTCCAATTCCCTTTGTACTTCTTCGTTAATCCGAATCACTCCTCGGATAAAGTAATTATATTGACGTTTAAGTATATTATACATACGTTTCCCTTCTCCTTGCTATTACATATTTATTTTTATATTTTTCTCTTGTTTCCCAACGTTCTGCAATGCTTGATAACATTCGTATATCTGCTTGAAATCTTGTAAAAATCCATCGTCAGAGATACTATGAAAGCCTTTAAAGTTCTTTCTACACCAATATAAAATGCTAGATTCATCCTTCGCTAAAAAAGAATCCGGATTGAAATGAATCAAAGCCTCTGCTAAACAAGCCAGAAGCAATGGTATCATTCCGGAATCTTGCTTTGATAAATCAAGTACAGATACAACGGTATACTGTTTATATTGGTAGTATTGTAGAACACCATTACACATGTTTGTTGGTGTTAAACTGTGTTGTAATTGAGTGGAATCTAATTGATACACTCTCATCTTGTCCCCTCCTATATCATTACCCCTCAATTGGTGCAGCTTTCATAAAAGCCTTTTGAGCTTGGAAAATGATATAGTGATTCGATACGGTACCTTCATCAAAGAGTTCGTTGACGAATTGAGCAACAGTCATGGCAGCGAACTTATTGGTAATAACGCGCTGTGGTTCTGAAGCAGCTAATTCGGAACAACTTAATTGACTTGGAGCTGTTTCTTTTTTCGTAAAAGCATCCGGAAATAAATCACCAAGCGGTGAAAGAATGACCTCGCCATTCAATTTAACTCCACATACTGCTTGTCCGTTATAACCACTGTTTTTATAATCAGCTATTTGTTGAGGTGTCCAATGTCTTTTATTTACTTCTCTCCAATTATCAGGAACTGTTACAGCTGTATTCCCTACATCGATGTAAAGAAGATTATCTGATTGATGGAAGAATTGATGAAAGACCTCGCGAGAAAACATATTATCTACTGCCCCAATTACAATTGGCAGATACAAGTAATCGTCTTTATGTTGTTTTTTTAATAAATCATATTTGTTACCAAACAACTGCTGCATTGTTTCTATGTCTTCTATATACTGCGACGTAAAGGAAGAGATAGGAACGTTATAGCCAGCTTTATATCGACGAGCCAGTACTTCTGCTTTGTATTTACCAACATCAGGTCGAATAAAGAGTTGATTTCCAAGGTTGTAGAGTAGGAAGCGAGCGCCTTGTCATATTGCTATGATAGGTTTCTCAAAACCCCTCACCGAACCGTACGTACTCCTCTCAGAGTATACGGCTCTCCATCAATTGCTTGTCAAAGTTATTTTTTTCTGTTTTTCGCTATAAGTTCTACTCTCATATCATAGTGAATTTCATTATGGCAATCCTCACATACGGCTAATGTTTTGCGTCTACGGGCAATCATTAATTTTTGCCATTTGGCTTTGCCTTTCTCAACATCTTTCATTTTTCGGACATGGTGCATTACTAAGTTAGAATCGGTTTTACCACAATGTTCACATTTGTTGGCTGACAACCTATCCATAAGACTAGTTGTTGACATATGAACTCTTGAGGCTAACAAGTTGTCGATGTTATTTTCTTGTGTTTTCATCTTAGTTATATCAACCGTTCTAAATCCTTCCCTGTAGAAAGAATGAGAGTGTTGTTTGCCTTTTTTATCTTTGTAATTGACTATGAATACACCGTTTTTGCAATATTTCCCCTTAATTTTTCCGATTGAGCTTTTATATTTATTGGCGAATGTTTTATACATGCTGTATTCTAGAACGTAACTGAATTTTTGGAGTACCGTTGAATTAACTGCATATTTGTAGTAGTTGTACATCCCTCTGATCTGTAATACATAATTATGTAGTATTTCCAAATCATCTAGGTGTGCCATTTCCGGTCTATGCTTTGGTTTCCAAGTTTCTTTCCCATTCACATACTTCATTTCTAAAACATTCAGGGCAAGTAATTTATTTCGCCATGCTTCATGGGGGATTTCAAGTCTTACTTTTAGATTGTGATGTCTTCTTTTTGCACCTTTCACCGAGTATTTGGTAAATAACTCGTTTCTAGTGATATTGACGTTGTATCCAAGAAATGTTGCTTTCTTGCTAGAGTGGGTGATAAGTGTTTTTTCTTCTGATAAAGTTAATTTTAATTCTTCATTGAGAAATTGAGCTATATCAGATTTAATGGCTTTGGCATCATCTTTACTGCCGATTATCATTACAATAAAGTCATCAGCATATCTAACATATTTTAGTGACTTAAATTTATCCGACATTGGATTGTAGTAGGGACGTTGTCCCCTTTCCTTAACCCATTCGTTGACTTGCTTGATTAATTCCTGAGCTTCATTGTGTTTACCTTGTTCTCTTAGTAAGTCTGCTTTCTTACGCCCTCTTTTTATTTTGAGGTGTAAGTATTGATATCTTTTATCAACTTCTCTGTCTTTTGGTTGACCTTTTCCGAACTTTTCAGCGTATTTTTCCATGTATATATCTAGTTCGTTTAGATATATGTTGGCAAGAAGAGGACTGAGAATCCCTCCTTGTGGTGTTCCACTGAATGTTTTGTGGAATTGCCAATCCTCCATGTACCCAGCTCTTAGGAACTTCCATATTAATCCGATGAGTGTTTCGTCATTGATACGTTTTCTTAGTAGGTCAATTAGGATATGGTGGTCGATATTGTCAAAGAAACCTTGAATATCACCTTCAATAAACCATTTAGTTCCATTACCACTCTTTTTAATTTGTTTCAAAGCTGTATGACAACCCCTATTTTTCCTGAATCCATGTGAGTTCTCAGAGAAGTTTGGTTCATAAATTGCTTCTAAGATATACTTTATTACTAATTGGACAAGTTTATCGTCAAATGTCGGTACCCCAAGAGGACGTTTTTTCTTACTCCCTTTTTTATCAATATATACTCGCTTAACAGGAGTAGGTTTATAGTTACCATTTTTAATGTTGTTGATGATTTTAGATACTCTATTTTTTGAGAAGCCATCAACAGTGTTATTTATGGTTCCTCTGGTCATATTACCTGGATTGGCATATATTTCTTGATAACCTTTATAGTAGAATTCTGGATTATAAAGATTTCTATATAATCTTTTGAACTTATAGTTTTCTTTAATAGTATTCTTCGACAAGGTGTTCAATACATAAACTGGATTTCTCATCAGCATCTCGCTTCCTTCCTGTTTATTATCATCATGAACTAATTGACTACCTTCCTTCGCCATCCTGATTTCACAACCATGACCTAACGTAATTTGTCATACGTTAGTGTGATAGGCTTTCCCTATCTCTGACTACTACGAAGGCTCCGTTACCATATGGAATATTCAAGAGCCACATTTCTTGGTTTTTACCTTGAAATCATCCTCTATAGCCATAAATGGCGCTTCCACTTAGGTAATCCCCATTTAGTACCTTGTAAATAGTTTGTAGTAATGTCGGTTGGGACTTTCAATCTTTACTAATGTACTTTAGTTGGTTCTCTAGTGTGAAACACACCTCTCTCCACAAAAAATAGATGAGCTGAACTAGAGACATATCGTTTCAATGTCTATTTCGATATGGTCGTCGATAAGACCCCTTGATTTATCCTTCACGCAGTTTAGCATTCAACCTTGTTTACCACGGTACACCTAGAAATTCAGTCGCACTCATGACATTAGAGTGACTTATCCCGTTGCAGCCATGCTACACTCCCCGTTCACTTTCGATTACGGATAAGGCTACCGGTGTCGGGTTGTTATCTTGTTTCACTTCACCCGCTGATTTACTAAATCAGAGTTTACAAGGCCCTTATGGGCGCACTTTTTCTTCAACCGTGTCTGGATCTGCAACTACAATTTCGCCATCCAATTGAAAAATACTCATCATTTGAGCAATATGTTGTAAAATTAATCCTCCGTTTCCTCCAGCACCTACTAATACAATATGTGGTACAATCTTCTTTCCTTCTGCAATATCAATAACAATACTCATTTTTATAGCCCCCTATTTTCTTTTGATAGTGTATTCTCTAAATTTCGTAGAAATGGAATCGATAAATTTGTAAGCCTATGCACGGTATACAAGTCAAATGAATGCATCACTAGTATCGATGCAGCATAAATAACTCCTTCCTCTTGCACAATGCCTACAACATATTGAAGTAAATTCAACTGCACAACAAGCGTGTCTATATATTCTTGATGTGTGTCTAAATCAATATGAGTATTCTTCCTCTGTCCTTCTAATGCTTCATATATGTGATTCATCTCTAACTTGCACATAAATTGAAATAGCTTATAGTCATCATGCGATTCCTCTATTGCTTGTTTATTCTTTGTAAGAACTAACATGTAGTGCTTTATCTTTGTAAACATTGAAACGTGAATTGTTTTTAATGTTGTCATAATAAAGAAAGAGACATAAAAATATGTCTCTTTTACGCCCCCTTGTGTGTTTATTTTAAAAGTGTGATCCTACTTAAATCGTAATCTTGGCTTATCCCTTTCGTTGCATACTCTCCTGCAAATATAAAGTTAGGATTAATAGAATAAAATTTTCCATCTATACAAGTCCGTACTCGTAGTTCAGGGAAAACATCCTCTATTCTGCCAACAATTGCATAAAGAATAGGAGCACGTTCACTTTGATCATCTAAATCACTTGGTTCAGCAGAGAAACGATGATGACTGTGTATCTCCATAACTTTCATAGCGATAGACTGCATCTCTATATTCGTTTCTGGGATTACAATTTCAGTTGCTACCTGCTGAGGTGGAAAATCCATAAAATAACCACGCTCTTTATTGAAATAGATATCAGCATGCAATTCGCAATCACATTTACGAGAAATGGCTTGTGCAATAATAATAAAGTCCATTAATAGTGTTCTCGGAATAAAATCCCCAGGTAAAAAGTGATTCAGCCAAGTACTAAGAAAAGAAAAAGGACAATCTGAAATGGATTGTCCCTCTACAATACTTGCTCCTTTTGCGCCGACAGTTAAAATCGGAAGTAGTGCATTTGTATCCTCATCATATTTAATGACAGTTAAGCCTTTAACAAATGAGGGATAACGATGCTCTAATTTTACGCGGATATCCTCTGCTTCTATTTTTCTTACATCTGTTGAATCCCCATTTTGAACAGCGATTCCATGTATAATTTCTTCTTCTGTAAACCAATCTACTAATGGTATATCCCCAAATACTACGTGGCGAACAACCGTTGTTGTATTGATTTTATCTAGACAATCTGTAGATTTTGTAGCCTTAGCTTTCTTACTACTTTTTGTCTTACCTTTTGCTTTTTCCTTTTTTTCTTCCTTTTTAGCAGTGGCTTGCTCTGAAGCAGCTTTTTTCACTGGTACTGTTGTTTCCTCTACTTGTGTTTCCATATCAAAAAAATCGAATAAGTTTGTCATAATAAAAAATCCTCCTAGTATCTTTGCTTATATATAGTTCTGCTATTTTCAGAAATTCGATGTACTCAATTACTGTCTGCCAGTAACTTATTTTCCATTAAAGTTAATGGCCAAAGTGGTAAATCATTGACTCTTTTGCCATCTGAATTTTGTGTAATACCCTTCTCGTTTAAAAACTTAATAATTCGTTGTCTTTCTCTCTCAATTCTCATTCGTGTTTCATAATCTAAATACACCGTATTTCCTCCTAAGCATGTTGGATCCAATGTTTATAATCTAAACTCCAACAAAATTATTATTCTTAATAAATACTCCCCTGCTTCTAATAAACAATCACTCTAAAGAGCGTGTATTAAAAAGTCATTTCCGATTCCATTAAAATAGAATCATCAAAACTTTGGTTTTCAAATCGTTTAAATAGCTCTCCAACTGGTTCCGTATGAGTATGTGTAAGGTCGTGATTAAAAGAACTTGCAAAAAATAAAACATGAAATGTTTCTAAATCTTTTAAAGTCCGGAATTCAGGTATCACAACTCTACCTGTACATACAGATCCACTAGGATGAACATTAGAATATGGAAATTGATATAATTTCATTCCTTCTTCTAACTCCATATCTTCTTTTACAGCAAAGACAGAGATATTCGTAACTCGTTTTTGGTACACCGTATAACGAAATAATAGACGTGGAAAGCCTACTTGTTGAAACGGTCGTTCAAAGAAATGAATATCCCACTGAGCCTTTGGTACTTCAATCCAAACAGCTTGTTTATCTCCACTCTTAGATAACACCTCGTGTTTTATACAACCTTTTGGGAGTACGCCACTAGAGTAATGAGTATTATCTTGTGTACCCTGCTCCATAACTTCTTTTAAAGCTAAATAAAAGTCCTTAAAAGTAACGGCAGTTTCTCCACGAGATAATTCGTTGTTAAATTGCTGTATGGTTACAATTCCTTTTGGCTCTAAAGCATCAAATATTGCTACTGTCTTCATTTGTTGTTTCCCCCTGCGTATAGATTGTTTCTAATAAATCTAGTAACATCTCAAATTTATATGGCCCGTATAGTGGTTCGTCGCCATAATAGAGATAAAGAGATTCTTCATCAATTTGGTAAGAATACTTTACTGGATAACAATCTAGTAATTTTGAAATTTTTTCTTTATGCTTCGGTGATGTGCCGTCTATTGTTTCAGCTATAGCACCCCATGTGTCCTCTGCTGCTTCCTTTATTTCCTTTAATGGTATGTCGAATAGTGTAGAGAGCTTTTCATACTCTTCTTCATCAATTGGAAAAGCTTCTAAGCCCATATCTTCGATCATGTCCGTACCCAATTCTATAAATCCTTCTTCATGGTCTAATTCATAGATATTCTCTCGGTCTAAATACGAGGGAGAATACTGTGTTACATCAATCGAAAGCTCATGCATGCTTTTAAAGTAACGTAAGATATGAAATTGACATGAATAAAATTTAGATAGATTTATGTTTAATAGGTTCATGGAAAGTAAGAAGATGACAATCGTATCTGTTGATTCTATGTCCTCCCACCTTATTGTTTGGTTTTCATCTAGAAAGTCCACACAAGTTTGGATTTTACTAATTGTCCCATGAGAGATTTTGTTGAAATCTATTTCTATATCTTTAGAAAGGCTTTCTAATATATATATTTCCTCTTGATATCTTTGTTTAATTTGTTCCCAACTTACGATGCTGTAAGTTTTGTTTAACTTAAGTGATAGTAAGTAGTTTGACATCGCTACATTAGATGAATAGCTAAATAATTTCTTCATTTTTAGGCCCTCTGTACTAATTTGCTATATTTTTTGTTAACTGTATCTCTTCAAAGATACGAAGTAACATCTCAATTCGTTTAATTGCTGGAAAATATGTATCATCATCGTAGAAAAGGTAAAGTTTTTCCTCATCAGCTTGGTAAAGCATACGTATATCAAACTGATTCTGGATTGACTGAAAGAAACTTTGATCCTCTATCTTGATATTAGAGAGCATTTCGCCAATTGGACTCCATGCATTCTCAACAATACGGTTTATTTCATCCATAGATATATGAAATAAATTCGAATATTGGATTAAGGTATCTTTATCGTCGCTATCTACCTCTTCGTGATGTAATTTCATATCTTGAAGTAAGTCATCACCCCAGCTTTTAAATGAATCCTCACAATCGTATTCTTCGAAATTATCTTGTTCTAAATAAGTTGGGTAATAATCTTTTACAGGAATCCCCAATTTATACATACGTATAAATATCTCCATAAGATAGAATTGCGATGTATAGAAGCAGGAAAGATCAGTATCTAAAGATGTTTCCGCAATCATAATTATTTCAAGTAAGGTTTTCGAATCAATTAAACCAATTGGGAAATTCGAGTCTTCCTCTAAATAAGAAACAGTAGCCATTACTTGTTGAATGGATCGTTCTGAAATCTTACTGAAGTCTATTTCTCTTGAGTGCTCTAAACAATCTAATATATAGATTTCTTCTTCATGCTTCTTATCTGCAAGTAATTCATGCAGTAAGTGAGCATTCTTTTGCATTTTTAACGAAAGTAGATACTTTCTTACTTTCTGGTGATTGTATGTAAATAATAATTTCATACCTGGTTCCCCTTCGTCTTTTCTCGAATCATTGCCGCAAGACGGATTATAATTTCATAATAAGAAAGTACCCATTCATCAAATGAGTACTGTTCATAACCATCCTCTAGAAATTCAATCAAAATATGACTGGGATACGCTTCACTTTGATAGGTGTTAAACGAAAATTCATGTAACACGAATTGAAAATCAGATTGTGTTATATGTTCCGAGCCTATACATAAATAGTAACCAGCTGTATCGAAGTAACATCCTTCCGCAGCCATAGAACTAATATCCGAAGCGAAATTCGAATACATGTCTTCTGAGCTAAATAACGTCCCATCTAACAGGTCTTCTTCAGTTCCAAAGGCAAAGTGACAAAATATACTTGTTTGCTCGTTAAAACGCGCAAACGACTCGAATAATAGTTCACTTGTGATATGCAACTTGTCCCTGTGAAAATCATTGATATTGATTAAGAATGGGATGTTATATTTACGAATTAATTTTTGTATGCGTAGTATCCGTATGTATACTTTCATCTCATTTCCTTGATTAAATAAATATCTCATCTTCTAGCCCCTGCTTTTCCACATCTTCTAGTTGTTCAGTGAAAAGATGTAAATGTAGCATTTCTTTTAATTCACAATCTGGACCATTTATACGAAATGAATTATCACTATAAAACGTGACATAATGTCGTAGCTGCTCAAATTGCTTTTCAAATTCATCTATATGTTCTAATGGTATGTTTTCTAAATCAGGCATTTCGTTCGCAATAAATCCATTTATAATCAATTCAAAGGATTGACGAAGTTCTTGATTATTAGGAAGGACTTCTTTTGACTGTAAAAAGTCAAAGAAGTCACTGTGATTCATACTCATTTGGATGCCCCCTTACACGCGAACCGGTAGAATTAACTGCAGATTAGAGTGAGTTGTATCCTCTGCTCCCACTACCACGATAGGTCTCTGATTACTAATCATTTTTATCGCGATTGTTTCAGAAGTTATCGTTTGTAGTGCTTGTAGCAGATATTCCACATTACAAGCCAATGTAAATGCTTCTACTTGATTACATGGAATTTCTACACTTGCAGTACCTACTTGAGAATTTTGTGGTTTAAGATGGATGCTTTCTTTTCCTTCTGACGTAAGTACGATTAAGGAAGAAAATGCTGAAAGCTGCTCCAACGTATTTTTAAATTCTTCACGTGATAGTTGTATTTCACTTTTAAATTCGTCGGGTACCATACGTGCCGTATCGGGATATGTACCAGCTAGTAATCTAGACTGATAGATAATACTTTCGCCACGGATCAACAGCTGTGTATCACTAATGAGCTTTAATTGTAAATTTGTTTCACGATTAAAGAGCTTAAGAGCTGTTTTAAGAGACTTAATTGGTAACACGACTTCACCATCTTTTGCGATAGTGATCTTTGTACAATCAAAATGTAAACGGGCTAAACGGTGAGCATCAGTTGCTATACTAAAGAACTTATCATCAACTGATTTTAAGTTCACACCTGTTAGAATCTTACGTGTATCCATTGCAGGAATAGCATGTAACGTTCCGTTGGCCATTGATACAAATTGTTCTTGTGAAAGTGAAATCCAATCTTCCCCTGCTTCGATTTTAATTTCAGGATATTCTTCGTGATCCATGGTACAAAAGCTAAATTGTTTCTTCTTACTTTCTACAATCTTTAGCTCATTGTTTTTATGTTCAAGACCGATGAATTCACTTTTGAATTTCTTAATCGTTTTAAGTACCGGAGCAGCTGCAAAAAGCACCTTCCCCGGTTCAGTACAATCCCCACTGTTTACATTAAAGCGAGTTACTAATGTTACTGTTTCTGTACCGTCTGAACCCATTAGAATCATTCCCTTTGAATTACAATCCAATAAAACACCTTGTAATGCCGGCATTGGGTTTTTAACGTCTACAGTAGCACTTGCTTTCTCTAATTTTTCAATAAATAATGTACGGTTAATAGTAAATTTCATAATAAATCCCTCCAAAAAGTAATAAAAAAAGAACAGACCTCATATCCTGTTCATTCGTTTTCCTGCTATAAAACAAAGCTTTACGCGCTTTGTTGTTTTTTTAACTGTTGTATGAGTTGATGAATGGCTTCTGTATGATCATGAAGTAACCATTCTCTAAAGGATGTAACATCACCAGGAATAAGAGCTGATAACCACCGGTTAAGCTGTTTCTCATTTCCAGGACGGATATTCTTCGCTTCGTGAATCAACTGTAAACTAGTTAGAATTCCTTCTAAACCACCAATCGTCGTATCCTCAAATGTTCTTGCTTGCGCATTATAATTGTGATTATAGGCAAGTAGAATTTCCTTGGATGTAATACTTAATGGTTTTGCAAGCTCTTGTATGTTTTGAATTAGTACACCTAGACTTACTTGGCCATTCGATGGTTCCTTCTTTGAACTTCCTTGTTTATGTTTTTGCTGTAACATAGTAGGTGGTATAAAATAATATCCTTTCTTTTGATAAGAAATATAGATACTATTTGGGCCATTACTACATGTAGAAAGTTCTACTTTAGTAGGTTTTACATTATAATACCGATAGGTAAGCCAATTCTTCAGCATTACCTGTTAAGAGTGGCTTTTCCCCCGGTCCACACCGTACGTGAGACTTTCACCTCATACGGCGCTCCATCTAATAATCAAATAGCATGAATTTTGTTCCTGAATCGTTTCAGTTTATTAATTTCCTTATTATTCAAGATGCTGCTCATATCAACTTCATTGTGTATTGCCTTGTGAATTTCCTTATCTACACAGGCTAGATTTGGCAGCTTATTGACTTCTTCTAACGGGAGATTAGGATTAATGTGATGAACATGCAGGTTGTGCTTCCCAAGTGGGACTCCTGTAATTCTACATTTTCCTCTATCTCTGTTGAACGCATATCCTCTATTCATAAAGTACTCAAAATTGTATCGGGGTGAATTCACAAGTTTTTTCCTGACTTTCTCAAGGAGAGAGAGGCTTGTAATTTCATCTAGTCTGACACTGAACTCCTTTGTTCCCTTTCTTCGCTCGATTAATTTACGTCCCGAAGGAGAGTATGGAGTTTCATTTTGAACCTTTTGTTTATATAGGTTTTCGTTCATCTTGGTTAGGTTTAAATGCATAATGCCAATGTAGCCAACTTCGGTTTTAATAGCTAAAGTCTTTTGTGTCCGTTTAGGGTATTTGTCCGCAAGGTTAATACACTTGTTGATAGGATGTAAGACCCCACCACGCCTAGATAGAAGATTAAAAGTCTTTTTTCTTAACTTATAACCTTCTCTATCCATTATGGGAGATTCGGTGGCATATGAATAATAATTTATTAATCCTCTAACCTTTGAGTTATAGGCTAAGATTAGCTGTGCATTACTCAGTTTATCGTGGCTTAATCTTTTGCCGAGAGAAGTGAGTGTGGCTCTGAGTTCTTTTACTTTTCTTTTAATCTTCTTATCAGAAGGAGTTATTTGGCTGATATATCTTGTCTTTTTATCCTTCTTCTTTTTTCCTTTTACACCTTTTAAGACTACCTTGTATTTGAAGCCAAGAAATTCTATTGGCTTATGCCTGATGTTGGTTATTCTTGTTTTCTCTTCGGATAGTTCAAGTTTAAGTTCTTTCTGAAGAAAATTCTTGATAACAGTCTTCCATCTATAAGCATGGGATTTGTTATTAGTGACTAGAACCCAGTCATCAGCATATCTGATTAGATAGCCTGGCTTAAGGTTAGAAGATTTTAAACCTCGTAATTTATGATCGTGTTTCGAATACTCATGTCTGGTTGTAAATTCTTCAAATTGCTTGGCAACCCATTTGTCGAAGGAATGTAAGTATACATTTGCTAAGAGGGGGCTTAATATGCCACCTTGGGGTGTACCATTGTCATTTCTAATGATATTTTTGAAGATTCCAGCTTTGAGGAATTCCGTTATTAGGCACAATATTCGTCTATCTTTGATTCCCATGCTCCATAGTTTTTTTATAAGAATCCTATGGTTTACTTTGTCGAAGAATTGACGAATATCACCTTCTACGATCCAGTGATACCCAGTGTTATGAACAAGGACTTTTACTCTTTCCAACGCATGATAGGTAGTTCTTTCTGGTCGAAACCCAAAGCTGTATTTGAAGAATTGTGCTTCGAGTACAGGCTCTAAGACTTGCTTCATCATTTGTTGAATTATCCGGTCTTCTATGGTTGGAATACCGAGAGGTCGTTGTCCGCCATTAGCCTTTGGAATAAACACACGTTTTATTAGGTGCGCCTTGAAATTTGTGAGTCTACCACGAATTAACTCGATAAGTTTTTCTTCGGATAGTCTGAGGTAGTCTTGGATTGTTTTTCCGTCTACCCCTGGAGTCATGGAGCCTTTATTGCTTTTTAGCGAGTGTATCGCAGTGACAATATTAGGTTTTGACATCGCAATTTCAAGGAGAGATGTGTGTTTGATTCTCGTCTTTTTTTCCATATGCTCTTTTGTTTTTGAGTACAGCTTGTCTAATGTTCTCTTTAATTCTGTTTCTGATTCAAGAGTATTTTCTAGTTTTCGCACCAAATTGCATCACCTCTTTTGCTGAGATTTTGCTCTAAGGTTTAGTCGGTTACTGTTACACATTCCTAGAATAATTTTGCCTTTGCATGATTATTAGACTTGGGCCCTTCCCTCTAGTTATATTACATAACCTTCTTTGGTACTATGACCCTACTGCCATTGGTGTTAAGGAACTTCAGTATTGTATGTGTAATACCTTATATCCACGAACCGATAATTAACCATCGTATGACGTTCTCACCAACTTCAACTGTTCCACATGTTTTAGCCTTACATATAGCCTTAGGACTCACCTTTATGCCGTCAGTTACTAATGAACTAATCGTAATTTGATTCATTAGATGAATAGGGTATAGTCCCTATCCGCAGATTTGATATACCTTATTATCATTTCCACAACTGAAAAGGTATGGTTTTACCTCCTCCATATTTCTAAGGAACGGATAGTATCGACACGTACATTCAGTGATTCGCCAGAATCTATGATTCATTCTATCCATAGCTATTTTATGGCGTCCCGATTACTTTTCTTACCATGTTCCCTGAGGAATTTAGGTTCGATTTTCACCGCCTTCAACGGGCTCATAACAATGATAGGGTTCTCTATTATTGCTATCCGTAGTATTAGACCTTTTCAAGAGTTTACGATGTTCTTGCAAGACTTACTTCCGAGTCTTGATAGTCAAACATGCAGTTAGAACATTTTATAGTTCCCTCGCTTTTATATAGTGTGTTTCCACAACTTTTTGTGCGAGAACAGTTCACACAAGGTATCTTCCTACGCCCCAAAGCACAGCAGCTCTTTTTAAACTATTTGAAAAGCCACCTTTTACAGAACTATAGTCAGATTCTTCACTTCCATCCTCTTTTGATATCCAACGTTCATTCAAAAACACTGATATGGTACATTTCGTTGCTTTCTCACCCCATTTTTCATACGACACCTGCCAGTTATCAATACCAAAGACTTCATCAAATCGGTCCTGAATGGCGCGTGCGTCAACAAATGGAGCTACAAACGCAAAAAAACGACCTTGGCTTTCAAATGTATTTATAATTTTCCATCCTAATTGTTCGACAGGAAATTCAGCTTGTAAACTTTCCATTATATTTGTCATAATAATCCTCCTGTATTACTTGTTATTTCGAATCTGGGTGTTTCCACTCTTTCTTTCGAAATTCATCAATCATTTCACATATAATTCCTCTGTTTTCATGAAGCAGCCAATCCTCATGGGAAGTAATATCTTTCCCTGATTGAATGGATAGACGCTTATTCAAATCCTCTATACTTTTACAACTGATATTCCTTGCTGCATAAATGAGACTTAAACTTACTTTTAAATCTCTTAAATAAGAAATGGTAATATCCTTAAATGTCGTAGCTTTCGTATTGAAGTTTTGATTGTGCGCTTGCAACATTGATACAGAACTGATCCATAAAGGATTAGCTAGTTCTTTAATTTCTTTAATAATGTCATGTAAATGAGCATCATTTTGTAATTTCCTTTGTGATTTTTCCATGACTAAATTCATGATGTTTCCCCCTAATTAATAAAATAATTGCCTAAAGTGCTGGCTATACAATAACTCCAAACTTGAAGACAACACAAAAAGGGCTTCTTCAAGTCGATTAAAAATGTGTATAGCAAAATAAGCTATATATACACTAATCGGCTCAAAGAAGCCCTTTCATAAATGAAACAAGACGCAACTTGCTTCTACAACTCAACCACAACACAAAAAAAGGTGTGGGAATAAACGGAATCAATTAAACAATAAATATATCTGTATATTAAACTATCTTTATTTTTAATGCAAGTAAAAAAGAGTGAAACAACCGTATCACTCTTTCATCCATAGTATATTATTTGCTCCAAAATTCATTATAATACCAAGCTCGATAAGAAATATGTTCTGATACATCCATTATTTTCATACGTCTTCTATGATTTTAGGGTGAACAGGTATACTATATATCTTCGCATCGTCTGGTTTCATCATATCTTCTACTTCAATTTTTACAACTTTTAGATGGTACGGCATACGACCATTACTAAAAATATCCCCTACACAAATTGTCCAAAGACTTGTTTCTATTTCAGTTACATTATTCATTTTATATTCTCCTCTATAAATTAATAAAAAAGACATTGAACAAATACGTCCAATGTCTTTTTCCCTCTTATATACTAGTTAACTCAAAGTATAATTTTTCTGGTTTTCCATACATGCTAATTTCATTTTGATATACGACAGCTAATGGCTGAGGCATCTCAATGCTTTCCATATAGGATAATGAAGCAGCTGCTTCTATTTTTTCTTTAATCTCATTAGGAATGGCTGAATAAGATAAGCTATTCATTTTACTTCCTAATTTAGTATCTGTAGCAGCTTCATAATAAATTTCGGTAATTATGACCTCATTATCATCTGGATCATACATATATCCTCGGTTAACTGTAATCATATTGTAGTGCTCCTCTCAGGTTTACATTTTCTAATTCCTTGTGCTTTTAGCATTGCAACAAGTACCTTACTTATATATAAATCCCATATTTTCTATAGTTGCATTCCATTCTATAACTACTGTACTATGTCTCTTTTATAAATTGTTCTTAAAAACGGAGAGTTCAGAAATTCTTAACAAAAGTAGGATATGATAAAGCCCTGGATTTGGTTATAATTTCTTACCGCTTTTAATATTTGAGATTCTTTAAATTTGCTTTTTTACAGTGTAATTGCATAGACCCAGGAGCCTTTTTCAAGCCTGAATGTATCAAGATCTTTATCTATACGATAGAAAACATTCAGTTCATACTCTGAAACTACTGCAAAATACATATAAACTGTCCCTTTACCTAAATATTCAATTCTCTCAATTGACAAAGAGAACATATCCCTCATAAGTTGTTTACAATGTAAAATCTCTTTTAATTCTTTTTCAACATTCATATATATACACCTACTTTATTAAATTTTTGGTAGTAAATTTGCTATAACACATGGTAAATCTACAATCTTTTGACGATGATAAATTTCTTCTACTGTGTCATAGATTGCTATATGCCCATAATCTACCTTTACTCGCTCACGCAAACCTAATCGATTAATATTAACGTACTCCACTTCTCCATAATCACTCTGCGCTTCCATTAAATAAAACCCTACTGCCTCATATGGACTATTGGCTGCAATAATTTTTATAGCAAGTTCTTCTCCATAACTAACCTTATAAAATTTCATTTGTACTTCCCCCTTGAAATAGAAAAAAGCACCTTAAAATTGTGCTTTAATCACTTTTATTATTCGTTTAGCCTAAATGGTCTAATACATGTATTTCCTAACTTAAAGACAACACAAAAAGGGCTTCTTTAAGTCGATTAAAAATGTGTATAGCAAAATAAGCTATATATACACTAATCGGCTCAAAGAAGCCCTTTCACAAATGAAACAAGACGCAAC
>NZ_BOQD01000002.1 GCF_018332515.1 Bacillus hominis
ATAAGAGCAAGCTCTTAATCCATTCGCTCGACTTGCATGTATTAGGCACGCCGCCAGCGTTCATCCTGAGCCAGGATCAAACTCTCCAATAAAGTTAGTTTGTCTAGCATCTAAAAATAAAAATTGACGTTCACGTTGTTTGTTTCGTTCAGTTTTCAAAGTTCAACATCGCGTTTCAGCGACTTTCATAATATATCATAGTATATTATTTTCGTCAACAAGTTTTTTTCGATAACTTGTATCTCTCATTTGCTGACTCTGCCTATTATATACACTTTCCTATTGCTATGCAAGTATTATTATAAAAAAATAAGAGGGGGAGAAATCCCCACTCTTATTCTTCAGAAGAAACCTCTTCGCTAATTTCTTCTTCTTCATCCTTTTGTGCTTTTGCTACTGTCGCTACCTCTTGCTCATCCTCTAATCGAATTAGACGAACACCTTGTGTATTACGCCCCATTTGAGAGATTTGATCAACTGGCATACGAATAATAACACCCGCTACTGTAATTAACATAACGTCTTCTTCACCTGTTACAGACTTAACCGCTACTAATTTACCGTTCTTATCTGTAATGTTACAAGTCTTCAGACCTTTACCACCACGACTCTGTAATCGATACTCTTCAACCGGCGTACGCTTACCATACCCGTTCTTCGTTACGATTAAGACATTCGTATCCTCTTCAACAATTTCCATACCTACTACTTGGTCCTCTTCGCCTAGTGTAATAGCTTTTACACCAGCTGCATTACGGCCCATAGAACGTACATCCTGTTCATTGAAGCGAATTAACATACCATTGCTTGTCCCTACGATAATATCTTTATCACCAGATGTTAAACGTACAGAAATTAATTCATCTTCTTCACGAAGCGAAATTGCAATTAAGCCGTTCGTACGTATATTTGCAAATGATGAGAGCGGCGTTCGCTTAGAGATACCTTGTTTCGTTGTAAAGAATAAGAACTGATCGTCACCAAATTCACGAATTGGAATAATAGCGTTGATCCACTCGCCCTTATCTACCCCTAATAGATTAATAATTGGTATGCCTTTTGCTGTACGACTATACTCTGGAATTTCATATCCTTTTGTACGGTATACTTTACCCTTGTTTGTGAAGAATAAAATATGATCATGAGTAGACGTTGTTAATAAATGTTCAACAAAGTCATCATCATTCGTACCCATTCCTTGTACACCACGTCCCCCACGGTTCTGTGTTTTGTACGTAGAAGCCGGTAACCTCTTAATGTAACCATTATGAGTAAGTGTAATTGCGATATTTTGTTCTGGGATTAAATCTTCATCCTCTATAGCTTCCATACCGCCAATTGTAATTTCTGTTCTTCTCTTATCATTAAAACGTTCTTTTACTTCAGCTAATTCCTCGCGAATAATTTCAAGAACTTTTTCTTCGTCTGCTAAAATTGCTTTTAACTCTGCAATTATCTTCATTAAGTCTTGATATTCTTGTTCGATTTTTTCACGTTCTAATCCAGTTAAACGTTGCAAACGCATATCTAAAATTGCCTGCGCTTGTTTCTCACTTAAGCCGAAACGTTCCATTAAACCTTGTTTTGCAATATCAGCTGTTTTTGAACTACGGATTAAAGTAATAACTTCATCGAGATGATCTAAAGCAATTCGTAATCCCTCTAAAATATGAGCACGCGCTTCTGCTTTCTCTAATTCATAAGCAGTACGTCTACGAATTACTACCTTTTGATGCTCTAAGTAATAATATAGATTTTGTTTTAAATTTAGGACCTGTGGCTCTCCATTTACAAGAGACAACATATTAATACCGAAACTAGTTTGAAGTGCTGTATGTTTATATAGATTATTTAATAGTACATTTGCATTGGCATCACGACGTACTTCCATAACAATACGCATACCATTTCGATCCGATTCATCACGTAAATCTGTAATGCCTTCAATTTTCTTATCACGAACTAATTCTGCAATCTTTTCAATTAATCGCGCCTTATTAACTTGATAAGGTAGTTCTGTTACGATAATAGATTGTTTCCCATTTGCTCTCTCTTCAATTTCAACTTTAGCACGAAGTATAATAGAACCGCGACCTGTTTCATAAGCTCTTCGAATTCCACTTCGCCCTAAGATTAAACCTGATGTTGGGAAATCTGGACCAGGAATATATTCCATTAATTCCGCGATAGTGATATCAGGGTTATGACTTAATGCCAACACTCCGTCAATTACTTCTCCAAGTTGATGCGGTGGAATGTTTGTTGCCATACCAACCGCAATACCCGTCGTACCATTTACTAATAAGTTAGGAAAACGTGCTGGTAATACAACTGGTTCTCTTTCAGAACCATCGTAGTTATCTTGATAATCAATTGTATTCTTTGTAATATCGCGTATTAATTCCATAGAAATCTTAGACATTCTTGCTTCTGTATAACGCATTGCTGCCGCTGAATCTCCATCAACTGAACCGAAATTACCATGTCCATCAACAAGCATGTAACGTTGACTAAAATCTTGCGCCATACGTACCATCGTTTCATAAACAGCTGAATCACCGTGCGGGTGATACTTACCAATTACTTCGCCGACAATACGCGCCGACTTTTTATATGCTTTATCAGCTGTAATTCCTAAATCATTCATCGCATATAAAACCCTACGATGAACTGGTTTTAATCCATCACGAACATCGGGTAATGCACGGGATACGATAACACTCATTGCGTAATCTAAAAATGATGTACGCATTTCATGACTAATATTAATTTCTCGAATTCGTGCTTGTTGTTGATTATCTGACATCAACGAGCACCTCCTCTTACATTTCCGTTACACATACATTGATTTATATGTAGAAGACAGGAATACTTAGATTCCTGTCATTACTCACTTAAATATCAAGGTTTTTCACGTATTTTGCATTTTCTTGGATAAAGTTACGACGCGGCTCTACTTTATCGCCCATTAAAATTTCAAATGTTTCATCCGCTTCAATCGCATCTTGAAGGGAAACTTGAAGTAACGAACGTACTTCTGGGTCCATTGTCGTCTCCCACAGCTGAGTTGGATTCATTTCCCCTAGACCTTTATAACGCTGAATCCCAGGCTTAGGTTGAGCTGGTAATTCAGCTAGTATTTTTTCAAGTTCTTTATTGTTATAAGCATATTGAATTTTTTTACCTTGTTGTACTTTAAACAACGGTGGTTGCGCAATATATATATAACCACACTCAATTATTTGACGCATATAACGATAGAAGAACGTTAATAATAGGGTACGAATATGTGCACCATCCACGTCGGCATCCGTCATAATAATAACTTTATGATAGCGGGCTTTTTCAATATCAAAATCCCCACCAATATTTGTACCGATTGCTGTAATAATTGTACGCACTTCATCATTAGATAAAATCTTATCTAATCGTGCCTTTTCAACGTTAATAATTTTACCCTTCAGTGGTAAAATCGCTTGGAAATGGCGATCGCGTCCTTGTTTTGCAGATCCGCCCGCAGAGTCACCCTCCACGATATAAATTTCGCTAATTGCTGGATCTTTAGACGAACAATCTGCCAATTTCCCTGGTAAACTTGAAACTTCTAACGCACTCTTTCGGCGCGTTAATTCACGAGCCTTTTTAGCCGCTACACGTGCACGTGCTGCCATAGTCCCTTTATCTATAATTTTACGTGCAACATTGGGATTTTCCAGTAAGAACTTTTCAAACGCCTCTGAGAATACAGACTCTGTAATCGTTCTCGCTTCGCTATTTCCAAGTTTCGTCTTTGTTTGTCCTTCAAATTGTGGATTTGGATGCTTAATTGATACGATTGCTGTTAAACCTTCACGAACATCTTCACCAGTTAAATTACTATCCGCATCTTTTAAAATGTTATTTTTACGACCATAATCGTTGATTACACGTGTTAGGGCAGTTTTAAATCCTACCTCATGTGTACCGCCTTCATACGTATGAATATTATTTGTAAATGAGTAAATATGATTTGTATATCCTTCGTTATATTGAAGCGCAACCTCAACCTGAATTCCATCTTTTGAACCTTCAACATATACAGGCTCTTCATGGATTGGTTGTTTTGAACGATTTAAATGTTCCACATAAGATTTAATTCCACCTTCGTAATGGAACTCTTTCTTTTGCTTATGTTCACGCTTATCTTCAATTGTTAATTTAATATTACGATTTAAAAACGCCAACTCACGCATACGAGTAGCTAATGTATCAAATTCGTATTCTGTCGTCTCTGTAAAAATTTCTTCATCTGGCTTAAAGCGTGTAATCGTTCCCGTACGATCAGTTTCACCTATTACCTTTAAATCTGCGACTGGGATACCACGTTCGTATTTTTGATAATGTATTTTTCCATCTCGATGTACAAATACTTCTAATTCTGTTGATAAAGCATTTACAACAGAGGCACCTACTCCATGCAAACCACCGGAGACTTTATAACCGCCACCGCCAAATTTTCCTCCAGCATGAAGGACCGTCATAATAACTTCTACAGCGGGACGTCCCATTTTCTCTTGAATACCAACTGGGATACCACGACCATCATCTGTTACAACAATACTATTATCTTCTTCAATGCTGACATTAATTTCATCACAATATCCCGCTAAAGCTTCGTCAATACTATTATCAACTATTTCCCACACGAGGTGATGAAGACCTTTTCCACTTGTAGAACCGATATACATACCAGGACGCTTACGAACTGCTTCCAGTCCTTCTAACACCTGAATCTGACTTTCATCATATGCATTTTCCTGCATTTGCTTTTGTTCCATTGACACAAAGATCACCTACTTTTCCATTTAAACAGAAATTATTTTCTGTCTATTTCACAATCTACCGTGCCGTTCGTTACATGAATTGTTTTCGCTTCTTTCAATGTTTCGTGTTCAATTCCGTCGACACTCGTCGTTGTCACAAAGGTTTGTACTTTTCCTTGAATTGTATTTAGCAGATGCGATTGACGATAATCATCTAATTCTGATAACACATCATCTAGTAAAAGGATTGGATATTCCTTAACCTCTGAGTATATCAATTCAATTTCAGCCAATTTTAGGGATAGTGCGGTTGTTCGTTGTTGTCCTTGTGAACCAAAGACTTGAACATTTTTACTATTAACGAAGAATTGTAAATCATCACGATGAGGACCGAGTAAAGTTGTACCACGAAAAATTTCACGTTGTTTCACAGATTGAAAACTTTCATAGTATACTTCTTTTATTTTCGACAAATCCATTGATTCTGATACATCTACACTTGGTTTATAAACGATTTCTAACTCCTCTAATCCCCTGCTAATTCCGCGATGAATTGGAGCAGCCCATTCTTGTAGTAAATGCAAAAACTCAAAACGTTTTCGCAAAATTTTCGCACCATGCTCAATAAGTTGAAGTGTAAATACATCCAACATCGTTTCCTCATTTTTACTATTCCCTTGCATCTTCTTAAGTAAATGATTTCGTTGCGTGAGTACCTTTTGATATTGGCTTAATTCATACAAATAGACCGGAGCTATTTGTCCAAGTTCCATATCCAAAAAGCGTCTTCGTACTTGAGGGCTTCCTTTTACAAGGTTTAAATCTTCTGGGGCAAACATAACAACATTCATTTCACCAATATACTGACTCAATTTTTGTTGTTCTAATTGATTTAACTTTGCCTTTTTACCTTTTTTTGAAATATTTAATTCTAAGGACAATGAACTATTTCGCCTTTGTAATCTACCTTTTATATTACCATAATCCTCATCCCAACGAATGAGTTCACGATCGTTCGAAGTTCTATGTGATTTCGCCATCGCCAATACATAAATAGCTTCCATCAGATTCGTTTTCCCTTGTGCATTTTCACCAATAATTACATTGACTTTGTCTTCAAAGGAAAGCTCTAAATGCTCATAATTGCGATAGTTTTTTAATTTTATTTCTGTAATAAACAAAGGGATCCCCCTTTATGCCTGAACTTGGAAAGTTCCGCTTCCCGGAATTTCAACAATATCATTTGCATATAACTTTCGGCCTCTTCTATTTTCAAGTTCTTGATTCACGTATACTTCATATTCTTGTAAGAACCATTTTACTGCGCCACCTGTATCAATTACATCAGCTAACTTTAAAAATTGTCCTAGTGTAATGTATTCTGTTGAAATCTTAATAAGTTTCATAAAATCGCTCACTTTCTGAAAGTGTTCATTCTTTCATTGTACTAAATAAACTAGCATTAGGAAAGTAATACCCTACAAATCAAATAAGGGTCACTAGTACCTTTAACTAGCAACCCTTAATCCGTACTTAGTAAGTACGAACCGGTAAAATTAATTGGATAATGGAATTATCATTTACTGTACGAATTAAGAACGGTCTCATCGCCCCAGTAAAACTAACTTTAATTTCTGTACTATCTAAAGCTTTTAATGCATCCATCATATATTTTGCACTAAAAGATATTTTTAATTCTTCTCCATCTACATTTTCACATTGAACCTCTTCCACTACTTTTCCGATTTCTGGCGAATTTGAAGAAATCTCTAGCATCTGTTGTTCTAATGTCGATAATTTTACAACATTGTTACGACCATCTCTTGCTAATAGTGAAGCACGATCAATCGCTTGTAAAAATTCTTTTGTATTTACAAAAATATCAGTTTTACTTTCAGCTGGAATTAAACGTGTTGTATCTGGATAATTTCCTTCTAATAATCTTGAGAAGAATAATAAATGTTTTGTACGGAATAATACTTGATACTCCGTAATAACGATATCTACCATTTCTTCAGACTCATCTAGAATTTTACTTAATTCATTTAAGCTTTTACCAGGAATAACAACATTTGATTGAAACTCCTCAGCAATATTATATCCTTCGATTTTCGCCTTACGAAGTGCTAGCCTGTGACTATCTGTTGCAATACATGTTAGCTCACTGTTATATACTTTCCAGTTTACACCTGTCAAGATCGGTCTTGTTTCAGAACTTGAAACTGCAAATACAGTTTGACGAATCATGTGCTTTAGTAAATCTGTTGGAATCTTAAATACATGATGTTCTTCGATTTGTGGTAATAACGGATATTCAGCAGCATCTAAACCATTTAAGTTGAACTCTGATTTTCCAGATTTTATTTTTGTCATAAAATGATTTTCTACAGAAATTTCGACAGTGTCTTTCGGTAATTTTTTTACGATTTCACTAAAATACTTTGCTTGTAAAATAATACTTCCTGATTGCTCAATTTCCACAATTTCTTTTCCAGCATCTTCAACTGGGATAAATGATTCGATAGAGATGTCTGCATCACTACCTGTTAAAGTAACTCCTTCTTCAGTTGCTACAACTTTAATCCCTGTAAGAATTGGGATTGTTGTACGAGAAGAAACTGCCTTCATTACATCTTGTACACTTCTTACAAGATAGTCTTTTTGTATTGTAAAACGCATAACGAAAAACCTCCGGTAAGTATAAGATTTTATTTATTTAATAAAGATATAAAAGTAGTAGTAATAGTAATAGGGCTTGTGGATATGTGGATAACCCCATTTAAAGATGTAAAAACAGTCTATCTACATGTGGATAGACTGTGCGTAAAATAAGGTAAGTTATTCACACTATTCAGCTACTACTACTTTAAAATATCATTAATTTCTTCAACGTGTTTTTGTAACTGAGTATCCGTTTTTAATAGCTTCGAAATTTTTTCGTGAGCATGGATTACTGTTGTATGATCGCGGCCACCAAATTCTTCACCTATTTTTGGTAAAGATGAGTCCGTAAGTTCACGTGATAGATACATCGCGATTTGGCGAGGGAATGCAACGGATTTTGTCCGTTTTTTTGCTTTGAAATCTTCTAACTTTACTTGATAGACGCCCCCAACAGCCTTTTGAATATCAGAAATAGAAATAATTCTAGGTATAGAATTTGGAATAATATTTTTAAGTGCTTCAGCTGCCAAATCAGCATTAATATCTTTATTAATTAAAGATGAATAGGCTACAACTCGAATAAGTGCACCTTCTAGTTCACGAATGTTAGAATCAATTTGATTTGCAATATAAAGCATAACCTCATTTGGTATATCAAGGCCTTCTGCTTTTGCTTTTTTACGTAAAATTGCAATTCTAGTTTCTAGATCTGGTGGCGTAATGTCCGTAATTAACCCCCATTCAAAGCGAGAACGAAGGCGATCTTCTAAAGTTGGGATTTCTTTTGGTGGTCTATCGCTTGAAATCACAATTTGTTTACTTTCTTCATGTAACGCATTAAATGTATGGAAAAACTCTTCCTGTGTTTGTTCTTTTCCGGCAAGAAATTGAATATCATCTATTAATAAGACATCTACATTACGATATTTATTGCGAAAATCGACAGCTTTATTATCACGAATTGAGTTAATGAATTCATTTGTGAATTTTTCAGATGATAAATATACAACTTTTGCATTCGGGTTGTGTTCAATTACATAATGCCCAATCGCGTGCATTAAATGTGTTTTTCCAAGCCCAACGCCCCCGTAAATAAAGAGCGGATTATAAGCTTTAGCTGGTGCCTCAGCTACAGCTAAAGAGGCAGCATGTGCAAAACGATTACCAGAGCCAATAACAAATGTATCAAATGTATATTTGGGGTTTAACATGCTCTGTGGTAAGTGATTAGACTCATCATGTGCGTGTTTTTGCTTAACAGAAGGGAGATCTATATCCTCTTCTGCCTGACTTTGGGGAATAATAAAACGAATAGCCAGTTTTGCCCCTGTTAAATCATAAAGTGTTTCGGATATTAGTTCTGAATAATGAGATTCTAGCCAGTCACGAGCAAATTCATTTGGAGCTGTAATAGTTAATACATCTTTTTTCAAGTTATGAGCAGTTGTTGATTTTAACCATGTCTCATAACTTGGCTTACTTACCTTTTTTTCTAATTCTTTTAAGGCACTATTCCATAAATCAGAGATATTTTCCAAAGGTGTCCCTCCTTTACAAAGATGGTAAAAGAATAAGGTTGTGCAACAATTGTACAACCTGCAAATATTTTTAATGCATATTTATACGAAACGTATTTTAAAATATAAAAACGTTGTTGGTATCCGAGATAGAGTTTTCGACAAAAAAACAAATGTGGACAACTATTTACCCACATGTGATTTAAACTGTCCACATGTTATACACAAATTGTGGATAAAATAAAGATGTGGAAAACTTATTCAA
The DNA here is from genome assembly GCF_018332515.1 of Bacillus hominis. Classification (GTDB taxonomy): domain Bacteria; phylum Bacillota; class Bacilli; order Bacillales; family Bacillaceae_G; genus Bacillus_A; species Bacillus_A hominis. The sequence continues at coordinate 9,249 of NZ_BOQD01000002.1, forward strand.
AGTGAAAACACAACTATAATATCAAAAAAAAGTAGCTATAGCAATGAATTTAAGAAAGTTATCCACAAAATCAATACCTTGTGGAATAAACTTGTCCACAACACGATATACTGTGTAAAAGTAAAAAAAGAGTTTGTGGATATAAAAAAAGAGAAAATATATTTATCCACAAGGAAATATAGGGACTGTGAAAAAGTGTGTGAATAGGTTCAAAATGAATATTTGATGAAAATTTCGAGAACCATTGACATTTTCCTAGTTCATTTACTATAATTTATTAGACTGTCTTTAACAGATATTCCTCAGGGAGGTGTCATATAATGAAAAGAACTTACCAACCAAATAAACGTAAGCGCAGCAAAGTACATGGTTTCCGCAGCCGTATGAGCACAGCGAACGGACGTAAAGTGCTAGCAGCTCGTCGTCGTAAAGGAAGAAAAGTATTATCTGCGTAGACCACTGATCGTTCAGTGGTCTTTTTTTCTAATAATAATGAGTTTCCGCTGATGAAATACAGGAGTGTCAATTGATATGAAGAAAAAAAATCGTATAAAAAAGAATGATGAATTCCAGGCTGTTTTCCAAAAAGGACAATCGAATGCCAATCGCCAGTTTGTTGTATACAAATTAGATAAAGAAAAACAGTCGCATTTTCGTATTGGTCTTTCTGTTAGTAAGAAAATAGGAAATGCAGTGGTTCGTAATCGAATTAAGCGTATGATTCGCCAATCGATTATAGAATTAAAAGATGAGATAGATTCTGGAAAAGATTTTGTTATAATAGCAAGGAAGCCTTGTGCAGAGATGACATATGAAGAGTTAAAGAAAAGCTTAATTCATGTCTTTAAACGCTCTGGTATGAAAAGAATAAAAAAGTAGCGTAAGGAAATGAATTACACTATATACATACCGATACAAGGAGGAGTAGGCTTTGAAAAAGAAACTAGGTTTACTAGCCATGGTTGTTGCATTAATGGCAATTGCTACTGGTTGTAGTGAAACGGGTCAGCCGATTACGCCAAATAGTACTGGGATTTGGAACGAATATTTCGTATATCCACTGTCTCAGTTAATCACGTATTTTGCAGAATTATTCGGTAAGAATTATGGTTTAGCAATCGTTGTTACGACTCTTATTATTCGTTTTGCATTATTACCATTAATGATTAAACAAACGAAAAGTACGAAGGCAATGCAAGCGTTACAACCAGAAATGGTAAGGTTAAAAGAGAAATATAGCTCTAAAGACCAAGCAACACAGCAAAAACTACAACAAGAAATGATGCAGTTATATCAAAAAAATGGTGTAAATCCATTAGCAGGATGTTTACCAATATTTGTTCAGATGCCTATCTTATTCGCTTTTTATCATGCGATTATGAGAACATCAGAAATTAGTAAACATACATTTTTATGGTTTGATTTAGGACAGGCAGATCCTTACTATATCCTTCCAGTTGTTGCGGCTATTACGACGTTTATTCAGCAAAAGCTTGCAATGGCGGGAACGGCTGGACAAAATCCGCAAATGGCAATGATGATTTGGCTTATGCCAATTATGATTTTAGTCTTTGCAATTAACTTCCCGGCAGCACTATCATTGTACTGGGTAGTTGGTAATATCTTTGGTATCGCTCAAATGTATCTGATCAAAGGGCCTGAAATTAAGGCTAGTAAAGCAGGAGGATCAAGCAAGTGAGTATAATTACTGCTAAAGGACAAACAGTCGAGCTGGCAGTACAAGATGCTTTAAGACAATTAAACGCTTCGAAAGATCGAGTAGATATAAATATTATCGATGAGGGTAAGAGGGGATTCCTAGGTTTATTTGGGAATCGCCCCGCTGTAGTAGAAGTTGTATTGAAAAAAGATCCAATCCAAGAATGTGAAGAATATTTAAAAAATGTTATTCAAAATATGGGTGTGGAAGTTGAGATTAGAAAAATTGTAAAAGGACGCGAAGTTGAATTTACAATTTCTGGTGAAAATATTGGTGTTTTAATTGGTAAGAGAGGTAATACGTTGAATTCTTTACAGTATTTAACAAAACTTGTTGCGAATCGTAATACAAAGCAATATATTGGTATTACACTGGATGCTGAAAACTATCGTAGTAAAAGAAAAAATACGTTAGAATCTCTTTCTTATCGATTAGCAAAACAAGTAGTGAGTACGAAAAAAAGAGTTGTTCTAGAACCAATGCCTTCTTTCGAACGAAAAATTATTCACCAAGCATTATCTAATCATCAAAATATCATTACAACGTCTGAAGGGAAAGAACCACATCGGTATGTTGTAATATCTTCCAAGTGACCGGTTACTCAATTGAGTGCCGGTTTTTTTGAGGCAAAAATAAATGTGGATAACTAAAAAAACACTAAAGTTATCCACTGTGAATAAGTTTAGTGTTTTTCACATAAGGACATAATAAAATGAGTTATTATTCTTTTGTAGATAGGTTCGTTATGGTATTCTAATAATTTAGTGACGGAAAAAAATCATGTTGAAATAGAGATAAATAAGCAAGTGAGGTGAAAGGACATGGAATTTGATACAATTGCCGCAATTTCCACAGCACTTGGGGAAGGTGCAATTGCCATTGTTCGAGTAAGTGGGGATGATGCGATTGAGAAAGTCAATCGTATTTTTAAAGGGAAGGATTTAACACAGGTTTCTTCTCATACAATTCATTATGGTCATATTGTCGATTTAGATACAAATCAAGTTATTGAAGAAGTTATGGTGTCTATTATGCGTGCACCAAGGACTTTTACGCGTGAAAATATAGTAGAAATTAACTGTCATGGTGGACTTGTTTCGGTAAATAAAGTATTACAGCTTATTTTAGCACAAGGAGTACGACTGGCAGAGCCTGGTGAATTTACAAAACGTGCTTTTTTAAATGGACGTATTGATTTGTCACAGGCAGAAGCTGTTATGGACTTAATCCGTGCGAAAACGGATCGTGCTATGAACGTAGCGATTAACCAAATGGAAGGACGATTATCTAAATTAATCGGCTATTTGCGTCAAGAAATATTAGAAACATTAGCTCATATTGAGGTGAATATAGATTACCCAGAATATGATGATGTAGAAGAGATGACGCATAATATTTTAATTGAGAAAGCTACACATGTCCGTGCTGAAATTAAAAAGATATTAGAAACATCGAAGCAAGGAAAGATTTTACGTGAAGGTATTTCTACCGCGATTATCGGTAGACCTAACGTTGGGAAATCATCGCTATTAAATAGTCTTGTTCAGGAGAAAAAGGCAATTGTAACTGATATTGCAGGAACAACTCGTGATGTTATTGAAGAGTACGTTAATGTGCGTGGTGTACCACTTAAACTTATAGATACAGCCGGAATTCGTGAAACGGAAGATGTTGTTGAACGAATCGGTGTAGAGCGTTCAAAAGAAATGATGAGCCAAGCAGACTTAGTATTAGTTGTAGTTAATTATAGTGAGGCTTTAACAAATGAAGATGAGGATCTATTCCGTGCCGTACAAGGAAAAGATTTCATTGTCATTGTAAATAAGACAGATTTACCGCAAGAAATTGATATGGAACGTGTTACAGATTTAGCGGTAGGCAATCGTGTTATTACAACATCTCTAATTGAGGAGAAAGGAATAGATGAGCTTGAAAAGGCAATAGCTGATTTATTCTTTGAAGGAACAATTGATTCTGCGGATATGACATATGTGTCTAATACGAGACATATCGGATTATTAACACAAGCAGGAAAAACAATTGGTGATGCAATTGAAGCGATAGAAAATGGTGTTCCAATTGATATGGTACAAATTGATTTAACAAGAACGTGGGAAATACTTGGTGAAATTACTGGTGACACTGTCCATGAAAGCTTAATTGACCAGTTGTTCTCTCAATTTTGTTTAGGAAAATAAGCTAGAGATGTTTTAGAAAGCTAGAGATTATTAGGAGGAAAAAACAATGGGATACAATGCCGGTTCATACGACGTCATAGTAATCGGTGCAGGTCATGCAGGATGTGAAGCTGGTCTTGCGGCAGCACGAATGGGCTCAAAAACATTAATGTTAACAATTAACTTAGATATGGTAGCGTTCATGCCATGTAACCCTTCTGTTGGTGGACCAGCAAAAGGGATTGTTGTTCGTGAAATTGATGCATTAGGCGGAGAAATGGGACGCAATATTGATAAAACACATATTCAAATGCGTATGTTAAATACGGGTAAAGGACCAGCTGTACGCGCGCTTCGTGCACAAGCTGATAAATTCTCTTACCAGCATGAGTTAAAGAAAACAATTGAAGAGACACCAAACTTAACGCTGTTTCAAGGTCTGGTAGAGCGTTTAATTGTTGAAGATGGTGTATGTAAAGGGGTAATTACACAAGCTGGTGCTGAATACACAGCGAAAACAGTTGTAATTACAACGGGAACATTTTTACGTGGTGAGATTATTATGGGAGATTTAAAATATTCAAGTGGTCCAAATAATCAGCAACCATCTATTACGTTATCTGAACACTTAGAGGAACTTGGGTTTGATCTTGTTAGATTTAAAACAGGTACACCTCCACGTGTAAACAGTAATACGATTGATTATAGTAAAACAGAAATTCAACCAGGTGATGATAAGCCACGTGCTTTCTCTTTTGAAACGACAAAATTTATTATGGATCAAATTCCATGTTGGTTAACGTATACAAGTACAGAAACACATCGTTTAATAGATGAAAACTTACATCGCTCAGCTATGTATTCTGGTATGATTAAAGGAACAGGGCCTAGATACTGTCCTTCTATCGAAGACAAGGTAGTAAGATTTAATGATAAACCACGTCATCAAATTTTCTTAGAGCCAGAGGGACGTAATACGCAAGAAGTGTATGTACAAGGCTTATCGACAAGCTTACCAGAAGATGTACAGCGTGCAATGCTTAGAACAATTCCTGGCCTGGAAAATGTTGAAATGATGCGTACGGGTTATGCAATTGAATATGATGCAATTGTACCAACTCAACTATGGCCAACACTTGAAACGAAAAATATTAAAAATTTATATACAGCAGGACAAATTAATGGGACTTCTGGTTACGAAGAAGCGGCAGGACAAGGGCTTATGGCCGGGATTAATGCGGCATGTAGATCTTTAGGTAAAAAAGAAGTTATTTTAGGTCGTGCTGATGCATATATTGGTGTCTTAATCGATGATCTTGTAACGAAAGGGACAAATGAGCCATATCGTTTATTAACATCTCGTGCAGAATATCGTCTATTATTACGTCATGACAATGCAGATCTTCGCTTAACTGAAGTCGGTCGTGAAATTGGCTTAATTAAAGAAGACCGTTATGAGCGATTTACAAATAAAAAGTTACAAATTGACCAGGAAAAGGAACGTTTAGAAAGTATTATTATTAAACCACGTCCTGAAGTTCAAGAATTAATTCGCAGTATTGGTGGAAGCGAGTTAAAAGATGGAATACGTGCAAGTGACTTATTACGTCGCCCAGAGATGACATATGAGCATATCCATCTTTTAGTACCAAGTGAATTAGAATTAAATGATGAAATTACAGAACAAGTTGAAATTCAGATTAAGTACGAAGGATATATCGAGAAATCTTTACAGCAAGTAGAGCGTATGAAGAAAATGGAAAACAAAAAAATCCCTGTGGATATTGATTATGATGCGATTTCTAGCCTTGCCTCAGAAGCGAGACAGAAATTGAAAGATGTTCGTCCACTTTCGATGGGGCAAGCTTCACGTATTTCTGGCGTAAATCCTGCTGATGTTTCCATTTTACTTATTTACATTGAACAAGGAAAAATTGCACGAGTATCGAACCAATAACATAGTAAGGAGACATTGCTAGATGAACATGGAACAATTTCAATCTATGCTGGAAGAGAAGGGTATTTCCCTCTCTTCTAGACAGTTAGAGCAGTTCGAAATCTACTTTGAAACGTTAGTAGAGTGGAATGAAAAAATGAACTTAACGGCTATTACGGAGAAAGAAGAAGTATACTTAAAACACTTTTTTGATTCCGTTACAGCGGCTTTTTATTATGATTTTTCGAAACCATTTTCTATTTGTGATGTTGGAGCAGGAGCTGGATTCCCAAGTATCCCTTTAAAAATCTGTTTCCCGCACTTAAAAGTAACAATTGTAGACTCATTACAAAAACGTATTAATTTCTTAAATCACTTAGCGCAAAAGTTAGAATTAAGTGATGTTGCATTTTGTCATGATCGTGCTGAAACATTTGGGAAAAAAGAAGGTGTACGTGAAGCATACGATATTGTAATGGCACGTGCAGTTGCACGTCTTTCTGTATTAAGTGAGCTATGTTTACCGCTTGTAAAAGTAGGCGGAACATTCATTGCAATGAAAGGTGCAGCGGCGAACGAAGAAATCGAAAATGGCAAATATGCTTTAGAGGTACTTGGCGGAGAATTAAAAGAAATGTCTACGTTCCAATTACCGTTTGAAGAAAGTGAGCGTAATATTTTATTAATCGAGAAAAAGCGCAAGACACCAAAGAAATATCCACGCAAACCGGGAACGCCCAATAAATTACCTATTGAAAAATAAATCTTATTAGACGTAAGATTAAATTATATAAATGAAAACGTAAATGTTTCATAGGAAACATTTTATGTAGAACAGTCAATAGGCCTAAAAGGTGGTGGAATATGTATGAAAAATACGTTTTCTCGTTTATTTGGCTTTGGAGATAAAGAGAGCGAATTCGAATTACAAGACGAAAGCCATGAAGAAATAGATAAAAAGGTATATGAAGAAATACAGGAAATTCCGATAGTAAACATTACCCCTAACCGTTATCAACCACGAACAGTTTTTGATGATGCACGTATTGAGGAGCTAGCGTTAACGATTCGTACTCACGGGCTTATCCAGCCGATTGTTGTGAGACAATATGAGGATGATAAGTACGAGATTATTGCCGGGGAAAGGCGTTTCCGCGCAGCAACAAAGTTAGGGTGGGAAAAAGTTCCTGCAATAATAAAGAATTTAAATGATACTGAGACAGCCTCTGTAGCGTTAATTGAAAATTTGCAGCGTGAGGAATTAACAGCAATTGAGGAAGCTGTGGCGTATCAAAAGCTGATTGAGTTACATAATTTAACACAAGAAGCATTGGCACAACGACTTGGAAAAGGACAATCGACAGTCGCAAATAAATTGCGATTATTAAAGTTGCCTGAAGAAATCAAAAGTGCATTATTAGAAAAAAGTATTACAGAACGGCATGCTCGAGCCCTTATTCCTTTGAAAAATGAGGAATTACAACTGAAGGTTTTACAAGAGATTGTGGAGAAGCAATTGAATGTAAAGCAAACAGAAGAACGAATTGCAAAGTTACTAGAAGAAGTAAAACCAAAGCGCAAAGCGAAGCAAAAAGCAGTAAGTCGAGATGCGAGAATTGCCATGAACACAATTAGACAATCATTACAAATGGTTGCTAACAGTGGTTTGAATGTTAATTCTGCGGAAGAAGAGTTTGATGAATACTATCAAATTACGATTAAAATTCCGAAGAAAAAATAATTACGTGCTAGAGGCCTTATCCTATTGGAGAGGTCTCTTTTACTATATTTTCTTGTTAAAGCAAGAAGGAGTTTAGAAATAAATTTTGAAGTTTAATAAGGACGTAAAAGAAAAACTTTTATTTCATGTTACAATAAACATAATTATTTCTAGAATAAGAAAGAAAGGTTGAAAGTAGGTGACATCATGGGAAAAATCATTGCTATTGCTAATCAAAAAGGCGGTGTTGGAAAAACAACAACATCCGTTAATTTAGGGGCTGGATTGGCACAAGTAGGAAAAAAAGTCCTTCTCGTAGATATTGATGCTCAAGGAAATGCGACGACTGGTGTAGGGATTGAAAAGTCTGAATTAGATCAATGTATTTATAATGTTCTCGTAGAAGATGCAGATGTTCAAGGTGTTATACGGAAAACCGCAACTGAAAACTTAGATGTTCTACCCGCTACAATTCAATTGGCTGGTGCTGAAATTGAATTGGTACCAACCATTTCCCGGGAAGTACGCTTGCAAAGAGCATTACAACCAATTCGTGATGAATATGAGTATATTATTATTGACTGTCCCCCATCCTTGGGATTATTAACGATTAATGCATTAACAGCAGCAGATTCTGTTATTATTCCTGTACAGTGTGAATATTACGCGCTGGAAGGGTTAAGTCAGCTATTAAATACAGTTCGACTTGTGCAAAAGCATTTAAATAAAAATTTAGCAATTCAAGGTGTATTGTTAACGATGTTGGATGCTCGTACAAATTTAGGAATTCAAGTTATAGATGAAGTGAAAAAATACTTTAGGGATAAAGTATATCGTTCGATTATTCCTCGTAATGTTCGCTTAAGTGAGGCACCAAGTCATGGAAAACCAATTATGCAGTATGACGCTAAATCAAGAGGAGCAGAAGTATATATAGATTTAGCAGAGGAAGTGATTGCAGGTGGCTAAGGGATTAGGAAGAGGAATCAATGTATTTTTTCCAGATTTAGATGTGAAAGAAGAAGAAACGATTCAGGAGATTATAGTAACTGAATTAAGGCCGAATCCATATCAACCACGTAAACATTTCAATAAAGAAGCGATCCAGGAATTAGCGGCTTCTATTAAAGAGCACGGTATATTGCAACCGTTAATTGCTCGAAAGAGTATTAAAGGGTATGAAATCGTTGCAGGTGAAAGAAGATATCGTGCTGCTAAAGAGGCCGGACTTGAGAGAGTGCCTGCTGTCGTAAGGCAATTAAATGAGCAGCAAATGATGGAATTTGCTTTGCTTGAAAACTTACAACGAGAAGATTTAAATCCTATGGAAGAGGCAATGGCATATCAAATGTTAATGAACGAGCTAAATGTAACACAAGAACAATTAGCAAAACGTCTTGGTAAAAGCAGACCTTATATCGCAAATTATACTCGTTTGTTAAGCCTCCCTTCATTCGTTCAAGATATGATTGCAAACGGTGAGCTTTCAATGGCCCATGGAAGAACGTTACTTACAATAAAAGATGAAGAACAGTTGAAATCTTTATTGAAGCGAATTGAAAAAGAAGGATTGAATGTTCGTCAATTGGAACAAATTGTCCAGGAGATTAATCAACGTGTTTCACGTGAAACACAACAAGTAAAAAAAGAAAGAAACATATTTTTTGTAGAGCGTGAAACGTTTTTAAGAGAAAAGTTTGGTACAGATGTAAAAATCAAAGAAACGAAAAAAGAAAAAGGTAAAATCGAAATTGAATTTTTTAATAAAGAAGATTTAAATCGAATTTTAGAATTATTATCAAAGGAAAATTAAAAAGCAAACCATCTTATTGTTTATAGATGGTTTGCTTTTTTTAATGCAGATAATTTTTGATCTGTTTCTTTTATACTTTGTGCAATTACATCAGCCATCTTCATGACTAAACTTAGTCTTGTATTTTGAAGTACGAAAAACTCCATGAAACCATTTAAATTTACGATGCCATGTATATGCAAATCACCAATTTCAGGCAATTTCTTGTTCATCGCTGCTCCAGGTTTACTAGGGCCCTTTCCAGTAGTTATAGAACCGATACTTTGAGATTTCCCTAAACATGCATCAACAGCAATAATAAATGAAGTAGGATTCTCTTTCTGTATATTCTGAATTTTTTCTTCTAAATTTAGTGCATGTATTGGTTCGTCTAGTGTGCCGAATACTTGAAGGTTTTTAATTTCAATTTGTTCTAGTTTAGTACCAACTAATGGACCAAGTGCATCACCGGTGGAACGGTCTGTTCCGATACAAACGAGAATGAGTGGCATATTAGTCTTAATGGGAATATGAGAAAGTAAGAAATTACTGATTGTCTCAGAGGCTTCTAAGTCATGATGCATAACATTTTGAGTTTCTTTTTCAAAAAAAGGTAAGCGAAAACTTCTAATATTCATGAAGCACCCATCCTTTTAATAAATTTTCACAATATGTTATATGGTGTGTGAAATGGAAAATTATAAGTGCATACCTTTTGCAAACTGTGAATGAAAACGGAAATAATAGTACTAGTATATATATATTCGTTGCATTTTATACCTGAATGGAAGTTAACAAATGGAATTAAAGTCATAAATTTTTTTCAGAAATCAGAGAGAGTTCTGATACAATAATAAGGATAACTAAAAAGAAATTTTAGCTGGAGAGGTAGAGGGACATGGATTTAGCGTTGAAATGGTTTGAGTCCATTGATTGGACGAATATAGGTGTGAAATCACTAAAAATAGTCGTTATTTTAATACTTGGTGCAATCGTTGTGCGAGTTGCAAGGGCAATTGTACGAAATGCGTTTCGTATGGGAAGTCGTTCGCCGATTCAAATTTCAGAACGTCGTACAGTTACGGTAGCGAAGTTGCTTGAAAATATTGTGGCATACGTTGTTATGTTCATTATGTTAATTGCGATTTTAGGTGTGTTTGATATTAATGCGTCAGGTCTATTAGCCGGTGCTGGGGTAATTGGTTTAGCAGTCGGTTTTGGTGCACAAAGTTTAGTTAAAGACGTTATTACAGGATTATTTATTTTGTTAGAGGATCAATTTTCAGTAGGTGATTATGTAAGAATAGGTCAATTTGAAGGAGCAGTTTTGGAAATAGGACTACGTACAACGAAGATGAAAAGCTGGACGGGTGAAATTCACATACTACCAAATGGTAGTATTATCCAAGTAACGAACTTTTCCGTTAGTAATAGTGTAGCATTTGTTGATGTATCTATTTCTTATGAAAGCGATATAGTACGAGCGGAGCAAGTTATTGAAGATTTATTAGTGGAATTACCAGAAAAATATGAGAAGATGGTAACAACACCTCAATTACTAGGTATTCAAACATTGGCAGCGTCTGAAGTTGTATTACGTGTTATTGCTGAGGTTGAGCCGATGCAGCATGCGGTTATTGCGAGGGCTCTTCGCAAAGAGATTAAAAATCGTCTTGATTTACATGGGATTGAAATTCCATACCCACGTATGGTTTTATATAGTCGTGAAGAATTAGTTAGTGAAAAAGCAATTTAATAGTGGGAGGGACTTGGAGAATGGAGCAAAAGCAATATAACTTGTACGATGTTGTGGAAATGAAGAAAGCCCATCCATGTGGTGAAAATCGCTGGAAGATTATTCGTATGGGAATGGATATCCGCGTTAAGTGCGAGGGATGTGACCATTCGGTAATGATTCCTCGAAGAGAGTTTGATCGTAAGGTAAAAAAAATACTTGTGAAGCATGAAGAATAGTGAAAAAGCAACAGCTGCAGTAGACAGCCGTTGCTTTTTTTCATTTGGTGGAAACTTGTCATTTTTTTCGTTACTATCTATAATGATGAAAGATTGAGACATAGGAGTGAAAAATATGGGATTAACGGCTGGGATTGTTGGATTACCTAACGTAGGGAAGTCCACTTTATTTAATGCAATTACACAAGCAGGAGCAGAATCTGCGAACTATCCATTCTGTACAATCGATCCAAACGTAGGGATTGTAGAAGTACCAGATGAGCGTTTAAATAAATTAACGGAATTAGTAGAACCGAAAAAAACTGTTCCGACTGTATTTGAATTTACTGATATTGCAGGTATCGTAAAGGGTGCTAGTAAAGGTGAAGGCTTAGGAAATAAATTCTTATCTCACATTCGCCAAGTAGATGCAATTTGCCAAGTTGTTCGTTGTTTTGAAGATGAAAATATTACGCACGTTTCAGGAAAAGTAGATCCAATTGATGATATTGAAACAATCAACTTAGAGCTAATCTTAGCGGATTTAGAGTCAGTTGATAAACGTATCGAGCGTGTTGCGAAATTAGCAAGACAAAAAGATAAAGAAGCTGTATATGAGCATGAAATTTTAGTTCGCTTAAAAGAAGCTTTTGAAGAGGGAAAACCAGCTCGTACTGTTGAATTTACAGAAGAGCAAATGAAGATTGTTAAAGGTCTTCATTTACTTACAACGAAAGAAATGTTATACGTAGCAAACGTAAGTGAGGACGATATTATCGATCCTTCTGAAAATAAATACGTAAAAATGGTAAAAGAATTTGCTGCAAATGAAAATTCTCAAGTAATCGTTGTATGTGCAAAAATCGAAGAAGAAATTGCTGAGCTAGACGAGGAAGAGAAAAAAGTATTCCTTGAAGAACTAGGCATTGAAGAATCTGGTTTAGATCAATTAATTCGTGCTGCATATGATTTATTAGGACTTGCTACTTACTTCACAGCAGGTGTGCAAGAAGTGCGTGCATGGACGTTTAAACAAGGTATGAAAGCACCACAATGTGCTGGCGTAATTCATACAGACTTTGAGCGTGGATTTATTCGCGCAGAAACAGTTTCTTATGATGATTTAATGACAAACGGTTCTATGACAGCTGCAAAAGAAGCTGGAAAAGTACGTTTAGAAGGAAAAGAGTATATCGTAAAAGACGGAGATGTTATGCACTTCCGCTTTAACGTTTAATTTAATATTTCCTAGGAAAAATAAAGATATGAACTTGGCAAATATATTATGTGTTTGCCAAGTTTTTTACGTATAGGTGAGTTGATTCATATAACTTACTATGATATAATCTAAACTCGTGAGTAATTACTATAAATTAATTGCTCCTTGCCCATTATGGGCCGTTTAGACCAAAAGGAGGTGAAAGTGTAATGAGAAAGTACGAAATTATGTACATCATTCGTCCTGGCGTTGAAGAAGAAGCTCAAAAAGCTTTAGTTGAACGTTTTGCAGGTGTTTTAACAAACAATGGTGCAGAAATCATTAACACGAAAGAGTGGGGTAAGCGTCGTTTAGCTTACGAAATCAACGACTTACGTGAAGGTTTCTACATGATCTTAAACGTGAACTCTAACGCAGAAGCGATTAACGAATTCGACCGTTTAGCTAAGATCAACGAAGATATCCTTCGTCATATCGTTGTTAAAGAAGAAGAAAAATAATTGATATATAAGGGAGAGTGGTTCGATTGATGAATCGTGTTATCCTCGTTGGTCGTTTAACTAAGGACCCTGACTTACGTTACACGCCCAATGGTGTTGCAGTAGCTACTTTTACGTTAGCTGTGAATCGCGCATTTGCGAATCAACAAGGTGAGCGTGAAGCTGACTTTATTAATTGTGTAATATGGCGTAAACAAGCAGAAAACGTGGCAAATTATTTGAAAAAAGGTAGCTTAGCAGGCGTAGACGGACGTCTTCAAACTCGTAATTACGATGGACAAGACGGTAAACGTGTATATGTAACAGAAGTTCTTGCGGAGAGCGTACAATTTTTAGAGCCGCGTAATGGCGGTGGGGAGCAACGTGGTTCATTCAATCAGCAACCATCAGGAGCTGGTTTCGGTAACCAAAGCTCTAACCCATTTGGTCAATCTGGTAATCCGGGTGGTAACTCAGGTAACACTGGTAACTCTGGATTTACAAAGAATGACGATCCATTTTCGAATGTTGGTCAACCGATTGACATTTCGGACGACGATTTACCATTTTAATGGTGGGAATCGGTTATTTTTAACAAAGAATGGAGGGAATAGACATGGCAGGACGCAAAGGTGGACGTGCGAAACGTCGTAAGGTGTGTTTCTTCACATCTAACGGCATCACTCGCATTGACTATAAAGATGTTGATTTATTAAAACGTTTCGTTTCTGAGCGTGGTAAAATTTTACCTCGTCGTGTAACAGGAACAAGCGCAAAATACCAACGCAAACTTACAGTTGCAATTAAACGTGCTCGTCAAATGGCACTTTTACCATATGTTGGTGAATAATAGCGTATGAAATGCACAGTAGAGTCGGACTCTACTGTGCATTTTGCTATGCTTTTCTTTTTTGAGAGAGAGGTTGGATGATGAAAAATACGAGATTTATTACTGAGGGTGCAGCGTTATTAGCGATATATGCAATTTTATTGCTTATATCTATGTATGTTCCGATTTTAGGTACAGTTGCAATATTTGCGTTGCCGTTACCATTTATATTATTAACAGTAAGGCATAAACTATCTAATATACTCGTGATTTTTGTAGCGGCACTTTTTATTACAGTTATTGTGAGTCAGCCGATTAGTCTCATAAAGACAGTGATGTTTGGATTAATAGGTGTTGTATTAGGATATATGTATAAAAAAGGGAAAAAACCAGTGGAAATATTGATAGCTGGAACACTGGGATATTTAATTGGTATAATGCTCATTTATGTTGGAAGTATAAAATTTTTCGACATAGATTTAATGAAGCAAATGCAAAATATGTTTAGTGAAAGTATAGCGCAAAGTGAAAAGATAGCAAATGCTGCTGGTATGCCAGTTAGTAAAGAACAAAAAGAGTTATTTGCACAAATGAATGATATATTACAAACGTTATTTCCGAGTATACTTGTGCTAGTTTCTGCATGTTTTTCTTGGATTACGGTGCTAATATCGGGTAGTGTTTTGAGGAAGTTAAAGCACGACGTTACACCTTGGCCTAAATTTAAAGATATACAATTGCCAAAGAGTATTGTCTGGTATTACGTCATATTTATTTTGTTAGCAACTTTTATAAAAGTAGAACCAACATCATATTTACATATGGTATTTTCTAACCTATATGTAATCTTTGCTTTGCTGCTCGTATTGCAAGGATTAACGTTTATCACCTTTTTAGCATACAGAAAAGGTTTTAAGAGAGGTATTCCTATTATTAGTTTTATCGTATGTATGTTTATTCCAATGCTGTTTCCTCTTGTGACAATCTTAGGTATAATTGATTTAGGGATTTCATTGCGTTCTAAAATAGGGGAATAAAATAATATTCCTTACACTATTTTAATTTGTTTAACTAACTGGAAGGTGAGTTAGTTTTACCTTATAGGAGTTGTATACATGCCTGAATTTTATAAGAAACAGTGGTTTTTATATCCTGTTTACGTATTGGCATTTTTTGTGTTGGTGCTAATCTCGATTCTCTGTTATTTTCACTTAATTATGGGGATAGCCGCCTTTTTTATTTTTAGCATCGTTTTCTTTTTAGTTATACGATTTGAACTTACCTTTCAAAGGAATTTTGAAAAGTATACGACAGATATGATTACTAGGGTAAAAAAAGTGAGTAACGAAGCATTCAACCAGATGCCAATCGGTATATTGTTATACAATAAGGAGTATGGGATTGATTGGGCAAATCCTTACTTGTCTTCATGTTTGGGGCAACACGCATTAGCTGGATGGCATCTGTACGATGTATCAGAAACATTACTCCTTTTTATTAAAGGAGAGACTTCTGACGATATAGTATCTTTAAATAGTCGAAAGTTCCGTGTGTTTGTAAGGAAAGAAGAAAAACTAATTTATTTTTTTGATGTAACTGAGCAAACAGAGATTGAAAAAATGTATGAGGATCAGCGTACTGTTTTAGCTGTTATTTATTTAGATAATTACGATGAAGTTACACAAGGGTTAGATGATCAATTACGTACGAATATAACAAGTCTTGTGACGTCACGTCTAAATGAATGGGCCGTTAAGTATGGTGCATATTTGAAACGTGCATCTTCAGAAAGATTCTTCGTTGTACTAAATGAAAGTATTTTAGCGCAAATGGAGAAAGGGAAATTTAGTATTTTGGATCAAGTGCGTGAAGAAACATCAAAAAGGAATATACCACTTACATTAAGTGTTGGTGTTGGCTCAGGTGATTTACCTTTATCGGAGCTTGGAGCGATGGCTCAATCTGGTTTAGACCTTGCGTTAGGACGAGGAGGAGACCAAGTAGCTATTAAACAAGCAACAGGTAAAGTTAAGTTTTACGGCGGTAAGACGAATCCGGTCGAAAAGCGTACTCGTGTACGCGCTAGAGTTATTTCGCATGCATTAAAGGATTTAGTATTAGAAAGCAGTAATGTCATTATAATGGGGCATAGAGCTCCTGATATGGATGCGATTGGTGCAGCGATTGGTATTTTAAAGGTAGCTCAATTAAATGAGCGCAAAGGATATATTGTATTAGATGAAAATGATTCTGATAAAGGAATCAAACGTTTGATGGATAAAGTGAAACAAAATGAAGAGTTATGGTCACATTTTATTTCACCAGGGCAAGCGATGGAATTTGCAAATGATGATTCATTACTTGTTGTTGTTGACACGCATAAACCTTCAATGGTGATGGAGGAAAAACTGTTACATAAGATTGAAAATGTAGTGGTTATTGACCATCATCGCCGTGGGGAAGATTTCATTGAAGATCCATTGCTTGTTTATATGGAGCCATACGCTTCTTCAACGGCAGAGCTTGTTACAGAATTACTTGAGTATCAACCGAAAAATTTAAAGATGACAATGTTAGAGGCAACGGCATTGTTAGCTGGTATTATTGTTGATACGAAAAGTTTTACATTCCGTACAGGCGCTCGCACATTTGATGCCGCTTCTTATTTACGTTCGCATGGTGCAGACACTGTACTTGTACAAGAACTTTTAAAAGAAGATATGGATCAGTATTTACGAGTTGCAAAAGCCATTAAAAATGCGTACATTTATAAAAATGGAATTGCGATTGCTAAAGTTGATGGTGATGAATATTACCACCAAGTACTTATTGCGCAATCAGCAGACACATTATTGACAATGACAGGTATCATTGCATCGTTTGTTATTGCAAAACGTGGAGAAAATTTCATTGGAATTAGTGGTAGATCTTTAGGTGAATTGAATGTACAGCTAATTATGGAGAATTTAGGAGGTGGCGGGCACTTAACAAATGCAGCCACACAAATGAAAAATGTTACAGTAGATGAAGCAGAGGAGAAGCTTCGATTTGTTATTGATGACTATTTACAGGGAGGCACACAATCATGAAAGTAATTTTTCTAAAAGACGTAAAAGGTAAAGGTAAAAAAGGAGAAATAAAAAACGTACCAGACGGTTATGCAAATAATTTCTTACTAAAACAAGGGTTAGCTGCCGAAGCAACAAACAGCAGTATGAAAATTTTAGATGCTCAAAAGCGCAAAGAAGAAAAAGACGCAGCGGCAGAAGTTGAGAATGCAAAAGAGCTGAAAGAAACATTAGAGAAATTAACTGTAGAAGTAAAGGCGAAATCTGGAGAAGGTGGCCGCTTATTTGGTTCTATTACAAGCAAACAAATTGTAGATGTAATGCAAAAGTCACACAAGATTAAACTTGATAAACGTAAATTTGAAATGGATGATGCAATCCGTGCATTAGGTTATACAAACGTCACTGTGAAATTGCATCCGCAAGTAACAGCAACAGTAAAAGTTCATGTTAGTGAACAATAAAAATAGATTAAGCAAGGAGGATTGCGCATGAGTGATGTACTGGCTGATCGTACCCCTCCGCATAATATAGAAGCAGAGCAGGCGGTTTTAGGGGCTATATTGATTGATCAAGATGCATTAACGTCAGCATCAGAGCTGTTGCTACCTGACTCGTTCTATCGAACGAAACATCAAAAGATTTTTGAAGTCATGCTTGGGTTGTCTGATAAGGGAGAACCAATCGACTTAGTAATAATGACATCAGCGATGGCTGATCAAGGATTACTAGAAGAAGTTGGTGGGGTTTCTTATCTAGCAGAATTAGCAGAAGTTGTTCCAACAGCTGCAAACGTAGAATATTATGCACGCATCATCGCTGAAAAGGCACTTTTACGTCGTTTAATTCGAACGGCGACTCATATTGTATCGGATGGATACGAGCGAGAAGATGATGTGGATGGCCTTTTAAATGAGGCTGAGAAAAAAATATTAGAAGTATCTCACCAAACAAATGCAAAAGCATTCCAAAACATTAAAGATGTTCTTGTAGATGCTTATGATAAAATTGAACTTTTGCATAATCAAAAAGGTGAGGTTACCGGGATACCAACTGGATTTACTGAATTAGATAAGATGACCGCAGGTTTTCAGCGAAATGATTTAATCATTGTAGCAGCGCGTCCGTCGGTGGGGAAAACTGCATTTTCATTAAATATCGCACAAAACGTAGCGACGAAAACTGATGAAAATGTAGCGATTTTTAGTTTGGAGATGGGCTCTGATCAGCTTGTTATGCGTATGCTTTGTGCAGAAGGAAATATTGATGCGCAAAGACTTCGTACCGGTTCATTAACTTCTGATGATTGGGCGAAATTAACAATGGCGATGGGTAGCCTTTCTAATGCTGGTATATATATTGATGATACACCAGGGATTAAAGTAAACGAGATTCGAGCGAAATGTCGTAGATTAAAGCAAGAACAAGGTCTTGGGATGGTTTTGATTGACTATTTACAGCTTATTCAAGGAAGTGGGAAATCAGGAGAAAACCGTCAGCAGGAAGTATCTGAGATTTCTCGTACATTAAAAGGGATTGCGCGTGAATTGCAAGTACCTGTTATCGCCTTGTCGCAGTTATCTCGTGGTGTAGAATCTCGTCAAGATAAACGTCCGATGATGTCTGATATTCGTGAATCAGGAAGTATCGAGCAGGATGCTGACATTGTAGCCTTCTTATATCGTGAAGATTACTATGATCGTGAAACAGAAAATAAAAATACGATTGAAATTATCATTGCAAAACAACGTAATGGTCCGGTAGGTTCAGTAGAGCTTGCGTTTGTTAAGGAATTTAATAAATTCGTCAACTTAGAACGCCGCTTTGAGGATGGACATGCACCGCCCGCATAAAGGCAGTATAAAAAAGAAACGCATTTCTTATAATAAGATGTGTTTCTTTTTTTTTATATGAAAGATAGGGCTTTCATAAGATGAATATGTAATTCTTACGAACGAAAACGTTTTTCGTTAAAAAAATGTTCGCTTTTTGGTTGACTTCTCTTTCTGGTTTGGTACAATTATATTGTTTGAAAAGTTCGTTTGAAAATTGCGGAGGTGCTTTAATAATGTCTTCAGTAGTAGTTGTAGGAACACAATGGGGCGACGAAGGAAAAGGTAAAATTACTGACTTTCTTTCTGAGCATGCGGAAGTAGTTGCAAGATATCAAGGTGGAAATAACGCAGGACACACAATTGTTTTCGGCGGAGTTAAATATAAATTACACTTAATTCCATCTGGTATTTTCTATAAAGAGAAAATTTGTGTAATCGGAAACGGATTAGTAGTAGATCCAAAAGCATTACTTGAAGAATTAAAATACTTACACGATCGTGGTGTAAGTACTGATAATTTACGTGTTAGTAATCGCGCACACGTTATTTTACCTTATCACTTAAAACAAGACGAGTTAGAAGAAGCAAGTAAAGGTGATAATAAGATTGGTACAACGAAAAAAGGTATCGGTCCTGCATATATGGATAAAGCTGCTCGTATTGGTATCCGTATGGCTGATCTTTTAGACCGTGAAGCATTTAAAGAGAAGCTTGAGCGCAACTTAGTAGAAAAAAATCGTTTATTTGAAAAAATGTACGATACAGAAGGTTTCAGCGTAGAAGATATCTTTGAAGAGTACTTCGAATACGGACAACAAATCGCACAATATGTATGTGATACATCTGTTGTACTAAATGATGCACTAGATAACAATCACCGTGTATTATTTGAAGGTGCACAAGGTGTTATGCTTGATATTGACCACGGTACGTACCCGTTCGTTACATCTTCTAACCCGATTGCTGGTGGTGTAACAGTTGGAACTGGAGTTGGTCCTGCGAAAGTTACTCGCGTTGTAGGTGTATGTAAAGCATATACAAGCCGTGTTGGTGACGGTCCATTCCCTACTGAACTTAATGATGAAATTGGTCATCAAATTCGTGAAGTTGGTCGTGAATATGGAACAACAACTGGTCGTCCACGCCGTGTAGGTTGGTTCGATAGCGTTGTTGTAAGACATGCACGTCGCGTTAGTGGTTTAACAGATTTATCATTAAACTCTATCGACGTTCTAACAGGTATTTCAACTCTTAAAATTTGTGTTGCTTACAAATGCAACGGCGAAGTTATCGATGAAGTTCCAGCAAACTTAAATATTTTAGCGAAATGTGAGCCTGTATACGAAGAGCTTCCAGGTTGGACAGAAGATATTACTGGTGTGAAATCATTAGATGAACTTCCTGAAAATGCAAGAAAATACGTAGAGCGTGTTTCTGAATTAACAGGAATCCAATTATCTATGTTCTCAGTTGGACCAGATCGTAATCAAACAAATATCGTTCGTAACGTATACGAAGCTTAATTGATATAAGAAATTGACTTTTTTAAGAAAAAACTCATGTTCTCATGAGTTTTTTCTTATCTTTTATAAAAAAAATGAAAAAAGGTATTGCAAAAAATAAAGATAACATGTTATGATACATCTTGTCGTCACGAAAATATGACGTTGGTGAGTATGAGCCATTAGCTCAGTTGGTAGAGCATCTGACTTTTAATCAGAGGGTCGAAGGTTCGAATCCTTCATGGCTCACCATTTTATTTTTCGTGGCCCGTTGGTCAAGTGGTTAAGACACCGCCCTTTCACGGCGGTAACACGGGTTCGAATCCCGTACGGGTCATGTTTTTTTTATGTTTATTTTTGGTCCCGTGGTGTAGTGGTTAACATGCCTGCCTGTCACGCAGGAGATCGCCGGTTCGACCCCGGTCGGGACCGCCACTTTTGTTTATACCACCATTAGTGGTTTTATATATAGTTTTGGCTCGGTAGCTCAGTCGGTAGAGCAGAGGACTGAAAATCCTCGTGTCGGCGGTTCGATTCCGTCCCGAGCCACTCTCAGGATATTAAGTGGGCCCACTTAATATCCTTTTTATTTTGTGCAGTTTTACAAATGTGGGTAGTTATTTTACAATAGGATGAGGAGCCTCTAGCAGTTGAAGCTAGAGGTTTTTCTGTAGATCGTATAGGATTCCGTGTAAAGGTGGATCATACATGAGTCTATGAGAATAGAGGAGAGAACACTTAAATAAAGGTTGCTGTCATATAGGGATATACTATAGAAACATCAATATATTTAAGAATCATTGACCATATTTTTATGAGGAGGAAATAGACGATGATGGGAAAGAAAATTTTAGTAGTTGATGATGAAAAGCCGATTGCGGACATTTTGAAGTTCAACCTAGAAAAAGAGGGTTTTGAAATTGTAATGGCGCATGATGGTGATGAAGCAATTGAGAAAGCTAATGAAGAACAGCCAGATATGGTTTTATTAGATATTATGTTACCGGGAAAAGACGGTTTAGAGGTATGTCGTGAAATACGTAAAAGCTCAGAAATGCCAATTATTATGCTTACAGCAAAAGACTCTGAAATCGATAAAGTATTAGGGCTTGAGCTTGGGGCGGATGATTATGTAACGAAGCCATTTAGTACGAGGGAATTACTTGCTCGTGTGAAAGCGAATTTACGTCGCCATCAGCAGGGTGGTGCTGCAGAGAAAGAAGAAAATACTGAAATGGTTATTGGACCAATCGTTATCAATTCGAATGCTTATAGTGTAACGAAGCGTGAAGAAAGCATTGAGCTTACACATCGTGAATTTGAATTACTACATTATTTAGCGAAGCATTTAGGTCAAGTTATGACTCGTGAACATTTATTACAAACAGTTTGGGGTTATGATTATTTTGGAGATGTACGTACAGTAGACGTAACGGTACGTCGTTTACGCGAAAAAATTGAAGATAATCCAAGTCATCCTACTTTAATTGTAACTAGACGTGGGGTAGGGTATTACTTGCGTGACCCAGAACAGGAATAGTATATGAAGAAAGTTGGTTTTTTTCAATCTATTCATTTAAAATTTGTGCTCATATATATGCTGTTAATATTAATAGCAATGCAAGTAATTGGTGTATATTTCGTCAGGGAATTAGAAAAAAGCCTTGTAAAAGGCTTTCAAGATTCCTTAACGCAGCAAACAAATCTACTTTCTTATAACCTGAAGCAAGAGTTTGTGAAGGATCGTCCTAAAGGAGAATCAGTAGATAAGGCTATTAATGATTCGATTCAAAAATTCGCATCAGATCGTAAGAAAGATATTCAAGAAGTAAGTGTAATTGATGCTACTAAAAAATTAATGGCAATTTCAGACGCGTCTAAGCAAAATAAGGTAGGACGAACGTCAGCAGATACAGCTGTACAACGGGTAATGGTACAAAAGAAACCAGAGTCAAAGATTGAGAAAGATGGAAATACAGGTCATCGAGTTCAAGTTATGATTACCCCTATTTTAAAAGAGCCGGGCGGAGAGGTACTTGGCGTCATTCATATCGTTGCATCTATGGAAGATGTGTATAAACAAATGAAGGACATCAACCAAATTTTCGCAACGGGGACAGTAATTGCTTTATTAGTAACAGCTGTACTTGGAATTTTATTGGCTCAAACAATTACGAGACCAATTTCAGATATGCGAAGACAAGCAATTGAAATGGCGAAAGGAAATTATTCGCGAAAAGTAAAGGTGCATAGTCACGATGAGATTGGACAATTAGCATTATCTTTTAACAATTTATCTAAAAAATTACAACAAGCTCGTTCCTCCACAGAAAGTGAAAGACGAAAATTATCATCCGTTTTATCACATATGACAGATGGAGTAATTGCTACTGATCGAAAAGGGGATATCATTTTATTAAATGATCCTGCGGAAAAGATGTTAAATGTTTCGCGTGAAACGGCGCTAGATCAATCAGTGTTAGAAGTGCTAGGAATACAAGAAGAATTTACACTGGATCATTTATATGAAGAGCCCGATTCAGTTTTATTAGATTTTAGTACGAGAAATGAACCATATATTTTACGAGCTAGTTTCTCTGTCATTCAAAAAGAAACAGGTAAGGCAAATGGTTTAATTGCTGTATTATATGATGTAACAGAGCAGGAGCGGATAGAACAAGAGCGCCGTGAGTTTGTTGCGAACGTATCTCATGAGTTAAGAACGCCGTTAACAACGATGCGCAGTTACTTAGAAGCGCTTACTGATGGGGCATGGCAAGATCCGAATATTGCACCGCAATTTTTAACGGTTACACAAGAGGAAACGGAAAGAATGATCAGGCTTGTAAATGCATTGTTACAACTATCTAAACTAGATAGTACAGAACATCGCTTAATGAAGGAATGGGTCGACTTTACTGACTTCTTTAATAACGTTATCGATCGCTTTGAAATGTCTAAAGAGCAAAATGTAAGCTTCAAACGATCTTTCTCTAAAAAATCTCGATTTATTGATATGGATACAGACAAAATTACACAAGTTTTATATAACATTATTTCCAATGCACTAAAATATTCGCCGGAAGGTGGTACAGTAACATATCGCCTACGTGACCGCGGAGAGTTATTAGAGATTAGTGTGAGTGATCAAGGAATGGGAATTCCGAAAGAAAATGTAGATAAAATATTTGAACGTTTTTATCGTGTAGATAAAGCACGTTCGAGACAAATGGGTGGTACCGGTCTTGGGTTAGCTATTGCGAAAGAAATGATTGAGGCACATGGCGGCTCGATTTGGGCGAAAAGTGAGGAAGGAAAAGGGACAACTATTTATTTCACATTACCGATGGCGACAGATGAAGAGGACGATTGGGAATGAATATGGAAAACTTTAAAACGATAGTTCTAATTAATTTGGTTGTCATTAGTCTATTTCTTACTTTTAACTTGTGGACATATGTTCCTGATTCTACTTCTATGCAAAATACAAAGTTCGTTCAAGGTAACGAAGAGATAAATCCGATAAAGATTTCGGAGGTTGTTCGCCCATCCTCTGTCGTTATTCATAAAGAGAAAAATCATTATGTGAGCGAAAAGAAGGCAAATGTGGATTCAATCTATAAAATTCTTGAAAACGGAGAATTACATAATTTCGAGGAAATAACGGGGACAGTCCCTAAAGGTGATTTTCTGTCTTATGTACACGGAGAAGAAAAAATTGAATTTGTTTTTCCTACAAATATCCCGTTAGATACGATTAAAGATATGTTTAATATTAAAGATAAAAACATAGAAAGTAACAGAAGTTTTAATCGTATTATAATTGATCCTTCTAGAAGTAAGGACCAAGAAATTAAAGTTAGCTTTGTTTCCTATGATACTCCTCATAAAATATATCAAGCAACATTGAGCGGTGCTTATATAAAGGATATTATAAATGCTCAAAATCAACTTATAGCAGTAGCAAAACCATATTTTGAGTATCAAATAAATGATACAAAAAAACTTTTTTTACCAGAGGGGATTACGGAATTAAGTAAGGTAGAGTATATTACAGCTAAACTAGAAGTGGATCCATTTAAAAATGCTTTATTTAGTGATCCACGTTATTTAAGTCCTATTTCTGAGAAAACAAAGGAAACATTTACGGATGGCATCCGTTCTATGGAAATCGATAAGTCGGATGCAATGTTAAAATATAAAAATTCCGCTGTACATGGTGATAAAACCACGGATAATGCGGTAATTTTACAAAAAAGTTTTGACTTTGTAAGTGGACATAGTGGATCCTTGAATTCCTATCGTTTTGATTATATTAATGGGAGGAAAACTTCATTCCGTTTATATGAGGATGGTTTGCCTGTATTTAATGCAAATGGAATAGCGGAATTAAAACAAGTATGGGGTTCAGGTGAAATTATGCAGTATGAAAGACCCTTTTTTGGGTTCAGTATTACTTTGCCTAGTAAACAACAAACAACTTCTCTTGCATCAGGTCATACAGTGATGACATCACTAGAGAATAATCCAGAAATTGATAAAAAATCAATTCAGGATGTTGGTATTGGTTATAAAATGTCATTGGAACCTTCCATCAATGATGGGAGAATCGCTGTCTTACAGCCGATATGGTATGTAAAATGTGAAGAAGATGGTAAGCAACAAATATATGAGTGGAGTGAGGGGGGACTAAATGGATTGGGATCGAATTAAAACAATATTTATTGTGACCTTTTTTGTTTTAGACCTCTTTCTTATCTTCCAGTTCATTCAAAAGCAAGATAGTAATCAATTAGAACTTGTGACGGAAACGAAAATCGATCAACAATTAAAAGCTGAAAAAATTACTATGGGGAATTTTCCTAAAGAACCGAAGAAAGAGTCATTTATAATGGCGAAAAATAAGGTTTTCAAAGAAGAAGATGTGCAATCTTTAAAAAATCAGACGGCGCATGTGCAAGACGAATATCAAATAGAGGGTAAATTAAAAGAGCCTTTTTTAAATACAAAATCATCGTCAAAAGATAAGTATAATGAGTTTTTGAAAAATTATGTGCTGGATGGACAAAAATATGAGTTTGGAGCAATAAAGGACTCAAAAATTTACTTCTTTCAAAAGTATAAAGATAAACCGATCTTCTACAATAATCGTGCGATGATTGTTGTAGATTTAAATGAAAAAAACGAGCTTATTTCGTATACACAAACAATGTTAACGGATTTGAAGGAAATGGGCGAAAGCGAAAAGACGAAAGAACAAGAAATTATTACTGCTCAAACAGCTTTAGAAAATATATATTTGAAAAATAAAATTGCAGAAAATACGCACGTGAAAGAGGCGCAGATTGGATATGCGACTCTTGCGGAGTCTTCTTCTAATATACAAGTGCTTGCTCCAACATGGAACTTAAAGACAGAACAGAAAAAGGATTTTTTTGTGAATGCAATTGAAGGACAAGTTATGGAATTAGGGGAAACTCAAATGCCGGAAGAACATAATGGAGTGAGAAAGAATGAGTATGCACTTTAGTGTACTTGCAAGTGGAAGTACAGGGAATATGCTATATGTAGGAACAGATGAAAAAAAACTGCTTGTCGATGCAGGTTTAAGTGGTAAAGCAACAGAGGCTTTATTTAAACAAGCTGAACTGAATATAAATGACATATCAGGTATTCTTGTAACACATGAGCATAGTGACCACATTAAAGGATTAGGTGTATTGGCGCGTAAATATGATTTACCTGTTTATGCGAACGAGAAAACATGGAATGCAATGGAACATTTAATAGGTAATATCCCAACTGATCAAAAATTCATTTTCTCAATAGGAGACGTGAAAACATTTGGGGATATTGAAGTTGAATCATTTGGTGTTTCTCATGATGCGGCAGAACCGATGTTTTATGCTTTTCATAACAATAATAGAAAGTTAGCTCTTATTACAGATACAGGATACGTAAGTGACCGTATGAAAGGTGTTATTAAGGGAGCGAATGCTTTCGTATTTGAAAGTAATCATGATGTGGAAATGCTTCGTATGGGACGCTATCCATGGAGCATTAAGCGACGTATTTTAAGCGACGTTGGCCACGTTTGTAATGAGGATGCTGCATTAGCGATGGCGGATGTTATTACAGACGAGACAAAACACATCTATTTAGCGCATTTAAGCTTAGATAATAACATGAAAGAATTAGCGCGTATGTCTGTATCACAAGTATTAGAAGAAAAAGGTTTTGGGGTTGGAGAATCCTTTGAAATACATGATACAGATCCAAAAATGCCTACGAAAATTCAATACGTATAATTCTTCATTTTAGTAAACAATAAAGGTGAATATAGTTGTTTTCAGGAAGATAGGTGAACAAATATGTCCTTTATTGATGAAGAAAAATATCGTATTAAACGTGCAGGGAAAAAGAAACATAAAGGTATTGTAATTTCTAGCATAGCGGGGACAATTGTAGGTGCTTCATTATTTGCATTTGGAGCTCCTTTATTTTCAAATGATGCAGGTAAGCTTCCGCAAGCTGAAGCAAGTGAAAAAAATATGGCTGAAGCTCAAAATGGAAATGTTCCTGTTAAACAGAGTAGCTTTGTAGACGCTGTTGATCGTGCTTCAGAGGCTGTTGTTGGTGTTATTAACATTCAACGAGACGATTTTTCAGAGGCTGATTCGGAAGCTGGTACAGGCTCTGGTGTGATTTATAAGAAAACAGATGGACATGCGTATATTGTAACGAATAACCACGTTGTTGCTGGGGCGAATCGTATTGAAGTGAGCTTAAGTGACGGTAAGAAAATTCCAGGTAAAGTATTAGGAACCGATGTAGTCACTGATTTAGCGGTACTAGAAATAGATGCGAAGCATGTGAAGAAAGTGATTGAAATTGGCGACTCTAATACCGTTCGTAGAGGAGAACCAGTTATTGCGATTGGAAATCCACTTGGGCTACAATTTTCCGGAACTGTCACACAAGGTATTATTTCGGCTAATGAGCGTATTGTTCCTGTGGATTTAGATCAAGATGGACATTACGATTGGCAAGTAGAAGTATTGCAAACAGATGCGGCAATTAATCCAGGTAATAGTGGTGGCGCACTTGTTAATGCAGCAGGACAATTAATTGGCATTAACTCAATGAAAATTGCAGCAAAAGAAGTAGAAGGAATTGGACTAGCTATTCCAATTACAAGAGCCGTCCCTGTTATGAATGAACTTGAGAAATACGGTAAAGTAAAAAGACCTTATGTTGGAATTGAGCTTAGATCGTTAAATGAGATTCCGAGTTACTATTGGTCAAAAACGTTACAATTACCAGGTAACGTAACGGATGGAGTTTGCATTTTAGATGTGAAAAGTCCTTCGCCAGGTACGGATGCGGGTCTTAGAGAACATGATGTTATTGTGGCAGTAGATGGAAAAGCGGTGCACGATATTATTGGGTTCCGCACGGCCTTATATAATAAAAAAATTAATGATAAAATGACTCTTACGTTTTATCGTGGTACAAAACGAGCGACAACAACGGTGAAATTAGGCATTCAAAAGTATTAAAAACAGGAGGGCCTACCTCCTGTTTTCTATTGTAGAAAAGTGAGGTGAAGAATATGAATTTACCTTGTTGTTTAGAACATGTTGAATTAGCATTAGATATCATTGTGGATGAATGTGAAGTTGCACCGGTTATTAACAATGTGGATAACTCTAAAGAAGAGAAAAAAACATGTGAATTTTGTCAAAATGAGGCGACATATGTTGTATCGAACACAGATTCTCACACAATATGTGGGTAACATTTGTGGATATGTGGATAAGTCCTGTGGATAACGTGTTTGTAAGGTGGGGAATAGATGTGAATATCTCGATTATTTCAATCGGAAAATTAAAAGAAAAATACTTAAAACAAGGTATAGCGGAATACTTAAAACGATTATCTTCTTATGCAAAAGTAGAAGTAATTGAATTGCCAGATGAAAAGGCACCAGAAAATTTAAGTGCGGCAGAAATGTTAATTGTAAAAGAAAAAGAAGGCATACGTATACTGGATAAAATTTCTGATGATACACACGTCATTGCGCTAGCAATAGAAGGAAAACAAAAATCATCAGAAGAATTTGCAGCAAGTATAGATCGCCTTGCTACATATGGAAAGAGCAAAATCACATTTGTAATTGGCGGATCACTGGGGCTTAGTTCTGAAGTAATGAAGCGCTCAAACGAATCTCTTTCTTTTTCAAAAATGACATTACCACACCAATTAATGCGATTAGTGTTACTTGAGCAAGTGTATAGAGCGTTTCGTATTAATCGTGGTGAACCGTATCATAAATAAGGGCGGTTTTGAGAATTGTTTTAAAAGGCGTAACTATTTATTAGTTATGTCTTTTTAATTTTAAGAATGTATAGAAGATATGTAAATCTGATAGGCCATTCGGCAATACTTGGTGAAAGTCAATTGGAATATATGCAAAGGTAAAATCATATTTGTTACAAAGTCGAAATCTGATGTTATACTTAAATATGGTATATATTCTATGTTATTGGAGAGAAATTCTATGGATCATTATTCTATTGTGGACATCTCTAGTTGGAAATATGAAAATATTAACGTTTCAGGTTCAAAAGAAAAGCGATGGTATCGTTCATTAGATAAAAATCAGTTAGCGCTCTTTAAATTGCCCATTTCTATGACAAGTGATAGCACCCCTGGTGAAGGAGAGTCTACAGGGGAAGTATGGTCTGAAAAAATATGTAGTGAAATTGGTAATTATATTGGTTTCCCTACACATAATGTAGACATAGGTGCTCTTTTAATTGATGATGAGGCCATAGAGTACTATGGATTGAATGGAAAAGATGTTAAAACTGGGGATAAGGTATTTGGTGCTTTATGCTGGTCTTTTCTAGATGAAACTAAAGATAGTTTAGTTGAAGGTGCAGATATGATTATGGATTTTGATGAAACCTATGATCGAGATACCTTACAAGGTAAACGCGAAATATATAACTTTGACTTGTTATACAGGCTTTTCTATGAAAATGGAATCATAGATCATTTATTTCAAATGATTTTATTCGACACATTGATTGGCAATACCGATCGTCATCAGGATAACTTCGGAGTAATTAGGGATGAGGAAACCGGACGTCAAAAATTTGCCCCA
This sequence comes from Bacillus hominis, assembly GCF_018332515.1. Taxonomy (GTDB): domain Bacteria; phylum Bacillota; class Bacilli; order Bacillales; family Bacillaceae_G; genus Bacillus_A; species Bacillus_A hominis. The sequence goes on from NZ_BOQD01000002.1 coordinate 38,648, forward strand.
TTATATGATAACTCTTCGTCATTGGGGAGAGAAATGAATGAGGGGCGAATAAAACTTATGTTAAGTGACGAAAATATGTTCAATTCTTATATATTTGGAAAGAAGTCTTCCACACTTATACGATGGGAAGAGTCATGGACGAAAAAAAAGCTAAATATTATAGAGTTTTATGAGAACGTGAAAAAGGCGCATCCACAAGAAGTTAATAAAAATTTGTCGAATGTTGCAAAACTTACGGATGAAGTTTTAAAAAATATTATTTATAAGGTTCCGCCAACAGTAATGTCTGAACCTAAAAAAGCGTTGGTAAATAAAATTTTAAAAGCAAGAAGAGATTATTTAATAAAGTAGGGGGATTTGATATGCCCAAAGGTAACGAAAAATTATTAGTATCGTGGAAGGGTCCTAAATCAAAAAAAAACTTTTTTGTTGGACTACTCTCTAAAAATCATATTTCTAATGGATTAAATTATAAATTTATTTACATTCATGAGGTTGTTTTACAAGCAAAAGAAGAAGGGTTTATTCCATTTGTTGGATTGAAGGATCTTGACAGGGAGTACAATAGTGATAAGTTATTTTCTGTTTTCGAAAGAAGATTACCTAACCAAAGCCGCAATATTTTCAAAAAATTTATTGATGATTATCAGCTTCAAACAAGTGATGCTGTAACATGGGAATATCTAAAGCTTACGAAAGGAAGAACTGCTACTGATAATTTATCATTCCTAGAGCCTGTGTATATTGAAAAAGATGAACTCAGCTATAACGGAGAGATTGCTGGTTGGTCATTTACAAAAAACAATAATATTAACTTAAAAGTTAATGATCAACTAATTTTACGTAAGGATGAACAAAATAAAAATGATACTCAGGCAGTTGAAATTGTTGATCCAGGAAATGAAAATGAACGTGTGGGATATATTCAAAAACCTTTTAATAAAGTATTTTTTAATTTATTAAAAAAAGGATATGTTTTATCAGGATACATTGAATCAATGAACCTTAATGATAGTAGGCCGACGATAACTATAGAAACAAAAATTTCCATGGTGGATATTGATTCTAACGAATTAAAGTACTTAATTCATTTTAAGTGATAGAGGGGACAATTTTATTCTTATAATATTATGAAATACATTTAAATAGATCATAGTGACCGTACCATAAGTAGGTGCGGTTTTTTATTAAATTTAACATATTATAGTCATTTGTTATCCTTAACTACACTGATATTGTTAAGAGAAAGTTATAATGGAAAGTTTTAAAAACCAAGTAATTAAAGCAGCTGAGGAAAAGGATTGAACAAAGGAGTATTTGTTCAATCCTTTTTGAATTTTACAGGATATGAATAATTCAAAGAGAGTATTAAATAATATATAATGTTACTTGTGGAGGTTGTTTGAATGATAATAGATTTTTTAGATAGTATTAATAAAAGTTCTTCCTTAACAACTTCTAGTAGAACGGGAAGTTTAAATAAAGAGATTAATGAGCAATATTTTACTCCAATGCCAATTGCCTCTTTTATGAGTTCCATGTTTACCCCCATAAAAAAGAATGTAATAAATTTTATGGATGCAGGAGCTGGAGTGGTTGTGAGCCGTACAGTCAATAAGCTAAAGAACGGAACAAAGAAAACTATTGAATATTATGCGTGTGGTGCATGGAAGAACCAAGGGACATCAGTTTGCAACTCTAATACAATTCGTGCGGATAAGGCAGAGGTATACATTTTTGAGCGACTACAGCAACTTGCTACAAACGAGCAACTGATTCAGGACATTGTTGACACAGTGAACGGTAAACGATCTAACAACGATGAGCCGATAAAGCGTGAATTTGCAACACTAACCAAAGAACTCGAAAAGCTACAACGCAAGAAAGAAAAGGCCATGGAGATGTTTGAAGATGACCTCATTACAAAAGTAGAGTTACAGCAACGCTTGAATAAAATCAATGAATTAATCGACCAAGTAGAAATTCGCTTGCAACCAATTAAATTACAAATGCAGTCGTTAAAGACGCATACAATTAATGCAGGATTGATTAAAGAGATCATGGCTAATTTTCATAAAGCATTTAAAAGATCAATCACCCAAGAACAGCAGAAGCATTTGGTAACGTTGCTAATAAAGGAAATAACAATTAATGAGGAACGAGAGATTGATAGTATCCAAATTCAATTTAATAATGCGGTACTGAACTACTTTACTGAAAAAGGTGTAGATAAGTCGTCAGATGATGACTTATCTACACCTTTTTGTATTATATTGCAAATATAGGAATTCCTATTTTCAAAACCATTTTAATGAAATATAATTAAATTAGGAACGTATATTCTTCTTCGAGGTGATTATATGAAAGATGCATATGAACTATTTTTAAAGGAATTTAACATTGATCCGAAAGCTTTAATTGAATTTGGCATTAAAGAAACAATCAGTATTTCTGAGAAAGATATTGAAATAGAATGGTTAAACCTGCAAGAACGAATAGATGGAACGAAAAAAGAACCAGTATATGTAAGAGGATCTGGTAGAGATGCGAAGACAACAAATTTATATATGGATTTATATAAAACCTTGTTTCCGAATGGTACTTTTTTGAAAGATAGTACAAATAATGCAGCTCCTAAACGTCTTCTTGAAATTTATACTAACTGTAAACGTGGAAAAGAAGTGCCGAAGAAATATGAGCAAATCCTTAACTATCAAGTTTCACACATCTTTGGTCGAACTAAAAACCCATTTGCATTTAATGCACCATGGAATTTAGTATATTTGCCAAAAGTAGTGGACCCATTTACTGGGCATGAAAGTCATGGAGCTTTAACAATGGCATTTTCAAAACAATTTAAACAACATTTCTATGATAAAGATAAAACTCATATTGAGAAGTTCAATGAAATTATGAGGAAATTAGAACCTGAAATTGTAAGTTATGTAAAAGATGTTGACTCAAAGTTTAGTATAGAATATACAGATACGATGTTGCAAAAGTTTAAAAAGAATGTTTTAGAGGAATTTAAGCCGATTGAAGTTTTATAAGAAACCGCACTTAGGACAGTCATGGTGAACCGTATCATAAATAAATTTTTCATTTGTATATAAAGAGTAAAAAAGACCATTGGACAAAAATTACCGATGGTCTTTTACACATTAATAGGTGATATATAGATTTTCTAAAATAAGTATGTTTCTATTTCTAAAAAAGTGTGATGTAATATGAAGAGGAAAAAAGTATAAGTAGTCATAGAAGTGAGGAATTAAAGGTGAAGAAGTTTAAAAAGTTTTACTTGGAGATTACGAGTGTATGTAATCTTGCGTGCAGCTTTTGTCCGCCGACGGAAAGGCAGAAGCAATTCATTTCTGTGGAGGATTTTGCGAAAAGATTAGACCAAATTAAACCTCACACAGACTACATTTATTTGCACGTGAAGGGTGAGCCATTGCTCCATCCGAAAATAGATCAACTGTTAGATTTAAGCCATGAAAAAGGGTTTAAAGTTAATATTACAACGAACGGAACGTTAATTAATAAAAGAAGGCATAGACTGTTAAATAAGCCTGCATTAAGACAAATGAATTTTTCACTTCACAGTTTTGATGGACACCCAGGATCGCAAGATAAAGAGGGCTATGTAAGAAGTATACTTTCTTTCATTAGAGAGGCAACAAGTGAATCTGATTTAATTGTTTCGCTACGATTATGGAATTTAACTCAGGATAATAAAACAAATGCTGAAATCCAGAAAAATAGAGATTTATTATCCATCATTGAAAATGAGTTTGGTCTATCTTATCAAATCGAAGAGAAGCTTACACCAGGAAAAGGTATAAAAATTGCGGAACGTGTATTTATTAATCAAGATTATGAATTCCAGTGGCCGGCATTACATGAAGAAGAGGATGATGGAAAAGGTTTCTGTCATGGACTTCGTAATCAGGCTGGAATCTTAGCGAACGGAACTGTTATTCCTTGCTGTTTAGATGGTGAGGGAATTATTAATCTTGGGAATATTAATAATGACTCATTTTCTAACATTATAGAAGGTGAGAGAGCAACAAACATTGTCGATGGATTTTCGAAAAGAGTTGCAGTCGAAGAGCTATGCAGAAAATGTGGATACCGTAAAAGATTTGGAAAGTAAATATGAAATAAGCCCTCATAAAGCGAGGGCTTATTTTTTATTTTTGATAAGAACGCTCTAATTCATCAATTAAGGAACCGACGTAAGAAACAGCTTTACGGATTGCATCTGGTTTTGACATGTCTACTCCAGCGTGTTTCATTAATTCAAGTGGTTTCATTGTACCGCCTGCACGGAGTACATCAAGCCAGCGATCAACAGCAGGTTGTCCCTCTTCTTTAATCATTTGAGCTACAGTAGTAGATGCAGTTAAGCCCGCAGAATATGTGTAAGAATATAAGCCCATATAATAGTGAGGTTGACGCATCCATGTTAAACCGGCGCCTTCATCAATTTCTACAGAATCTCCCCAGAATGTCGAAAGGACCTTCGTTTTTATTTCAGTTAAAGTTGTAGCTGTGAGTGCTTGCCCTTCTTCTGCTAGGGTATATACTCTTCTTTGATATTCTCCCTCAAGTAGATGGGTAACGAAGTTGTGGTAATATGTGCCGAGTAGTTGCAGAATAACCCATCTGCGCATTCTCTTATCGTTAGTAGTCGCTAGTAAATGTTGAGCTAATAGTAATTCATTCATCGTTGATGGTGCTTCAACAAAGTACATAGATGGACGTACATTCATAATGCGCTGATTTTTATTGGCTAAATAAAAATGACCAGCATGTCCAAATTCATGAGCTAATGTGAAACATCCACGCATCGTATTTTGCCATGTAATTAAAATGTAAGGATGGGAACCATATGGGCTAGAGCAGAAAGCACCTGTTGATTTCCCAATATTATCTGCAAGGTCTACCCATCTTTCCTTAAATCCTGTTTCGATAATCGTATTATATTCAGGTCCTAATACTTTTAAAGATTCTTGAATTAATTTACCGGCTTCCTCGTATGTGATGGTTGGATTAAATTCAGGATCTAACGGTGCGTGTAAGTCACAGAAAAGCATTTGATCAAGCCCTAATACTTTCTTTTTTAAATCTGCAAAACGGCGCATATGAGGCGCTAATTCGTTATAAATAATATCTAGTTGGTTGTTATACATTTCAATTGGAACTTTTTGAGGTTCTAAAAGCATATGAGTAACGGACTCGTACTTGCGTAAACGAGAAAGCGTCACTTGTTTTTTTACTTCAGTAGCATATGTTGTTGCAACTGTATTTTTATATCGTTTCAATGTGGAAACAAATGATGAATATGCTTTTCTACGTATATATGCGCTTGGAGAAAATTCGTATTTACTTTCAAATAATGCAAATGATACAGGCAAATCATTTCCCTGTTCATCTTGTATAGGAGGGAAATCCATATCGGCTAATTTAGTCATGCCGTAAATTTTATAGGGAGAACTATGAACTTCACCTAGTGTAGCAAGTGCTTCTTCTGTTTCAGGTGAAAGTGTATGCTGCCTTTTGCTCAGCACTTCTAGTAACGATTTACGGAAAGGCTCGAGTGTTACTTCCTCATTTAAATACTTTTCAATCAATCCCTCTTCAAATGAGAGAATTTCATTATGAATAAAGGCTAGTGCTGTATGTACTTTCGTTCCTAGCGCAGAAATTTTGGAAGAGTTTGCTTGAATAGTTGGGTTTGTCCGATCAGCAGATTCTTTTAAATTTGCATATGAGATCAGTTTTGTTAACTTCATTAAAAGCTCTTCCTCTAAAAGTAGGCAATTTAATAAAGTAGTGGAATTAGTATGTAAGTGTCCTTTAAATGAATCGAGTTTTTGTATATCATTTTCTAATATGCTTAATGCAGTATGCCACTCATCATCGGACTTGTACAAATCGGAAAGATCCCATGTTAGTTCGGTAGGAATTTCTGCACGAATAAGGCGTTTTTCGATTACATGTTTCATTTATTATAGCCCCCTTATTTTAACTATCTAAAAATATGATACTAGAAAATTCAGTTAAATGAAAATATTTAACATTTTTATACATAAAAAAAGAAGGACAAGCATATAAAATACTTGTCCTTCGAGTTGAATTTGAAAATTAATATACTTTGTCACCATTGAAAATAGAGTTTTTCACGACAACATAATCTACAGTACGAATAGCGTCTAATTTTGTTCCGCCAGCGTAAGAGATAGAAGATTGAAGATCTTGTTCCATTTCGACTAAAGTGTCTTCTAAAGAACCTTTATGCTCAACGAACATTTTCTTACCTTCAACGTTTTTCTTCTCACCTTTTTGGAATTCAGAAGCTGAGCCGAAGTACTCTTTATAAAGTTTGCCATCTTTTTCGATTGTTTCCCCTGGAGACTCTTCATGACCAGCGAATAGAGAACCGACCATAACCATAGTTGCTCCAAATCGAATTGATTTAGCTACATCACCATGCGTACGAATACCACCGTCAGCGATAATTGGCTTACTTGCAGCTTTTGCACACCAGCGAAGTGCAGCTAACTGCCAACCACCAGTTCCAAAGCCTGTTTTAATTTTAGTAATACAAACTTTACCAGGTCCAATACCAACTTTTGTTGCATCAGCACCAGCGTTTTCTAATTCTCTTACCGCTTCTGGAGTTCCAACGTTTCCAGCGATAACGAAGCTTTCTGGTAAATGTTTTTTAATATGTTGAATCATGTTGATCACAGCATTAGAGTGACCATGTGCGATATCGATTGTAATGTATTCAGGTGAAAGTTGCTCAGCAGCTAATTGTTGCACGAATTCGTACTCGTCTTCTTTAACACCAACGCTGATTGAAGCAATTAATCCACGTGATTGCATATCTCTAATGAATGAGATTCGTTTCTCTGGTTGGAAACGATGCATGATATAGAAGTAATTATTTTCAGCTAAATAAGTTGCGATTCTTTCATCTATAATCGTTTGCATATTTGCAGGTACGACAGGTAATTTAAATTTATGTTTTCCTAAAGTGACAGTTGTATCACACTCTGATCGGCTATTTACAATACATTTTGCAGGAATTAATTGAATGTCTTCATAGTCAAATACGTTTTCCATCATTTACACCCCTAAAATACGAATATTTTATTTTTATTGATTAAAAATGTTCGTCCATAGGATAATTTACATCATTTTTATGAAGAAGTCAAAGATTTTCTTAACGTTTTTTTTGAAAGAAGCCAATATCTTTTAAAAATAACGTTAAAAACGAATTTAAATAGTTTTTATATGCATAATGTTCGTTTATAAAAAAAGTAAGGAAAGTTGCGATAATTGCATAAAATTGTATGTGTGCTTTTTATTTTGGGTGAAGGGGCTGGGGAAATACTATGAAAAAGTTAATACTAACAATAGGAATAACTTTGTTGGTTGTTGCTGGATGCAGCAATAATGATGCATTTGATAAGGCGAAGAAGCAAGGAGATTTAGCACTGGAAAATAAAGAATACGATAGAGCAGTCGCATCTTTTGAATTAGCATTAAAAGAAAATAAGGATGACCGAGAAGTAAGGCTGAAGATGAATCAAACGAATAAAATGATTGAAGTATTGCAGGAAAGTAATATAGACCGGGCAATTTCGTTATTGAGAGAAATTGAAAATGATTCTGCTAGTTCAGTTATATTGGCCAAACAAGCAAAAGAAAAACGAGAAGTTTTAGCTAATCAAAAAGATGAGGAAGAAAAATATAAGCAAATGCTTGCTCAAGTAGAGGAGTTGAAAAACCAACAGAAGTTTGTGGATGTAAAAGAGCAACTGAACGTAATTATTAGGGAAACGAAAGGGAAAGAACAGTTTAAAGTATATTATCAAAATGCGAATGAACAAATTACACAGATTGTGCCGAGGGCAATAGATGTAGATAAAAGAAAAGATGAGAATCTTAAGGAAGAAAAAGTAAAAGAAGAAAATAAAAATGAAGAGAAGCCGAAAGTAGAAGAGCCTAAGAAAGAAAGTGCTATTACCGGTCAGAAGGTAGAGTATATTACTAAATTAAATAGTATTGAGGAGAGTTTGAAGAAACTCGATTACTTATATGAGAAAGGAATTACAACTGAAATGAAAGAGGGTGAGAGCAAAAGATACGAGGCATGGGATAACGCATTAAATGAGATTTATGGTGTTTTAAAAATGCAACTTCCTACAAAGGAAATGAACACTTTGAGAGAGAAACAGCGTGAATGGATTACGTATCGAGATCAAAAGGCGGAGGAAGCTTGGAATGAATCCGGACAGGGGACATTGTCAGGTTTAGCAAGTATTTCATCGAATGTAAATAGTACGAAGGAAAGGTGCTATCAGTTAGTTGAACAGTATATGAAGTGATAGAGGTTTATTTTTATAATGGAATAATTTTTTGAAATAGAAAATTTCTATATAAAAAGGTGGATCACGAATGATTCGCCTTTTTATGTGAGCTTTCAAGTATAATGAATAAGGTGATAATAACGTATATGATGATTCATTGATAGGAAAAGCGAAAAAAGAAAATAATATAGAATAAAAAGAGGTTAATATATGAGTAAAAAAAGTTTTTCTGATTATGCATTAAGTAAAGAAATTGTAAGAGCACTTACTGGTTTAGGATACGAACATCCAACGGAAGTGCAAGGAGAGGTTATTCCAGTTGCCTTACAAAAGAAAGACCTTGTCGTGAAATCGCAGACTGGAAGTGGAAAAACCGCTTCATTTGGCATACCACTTTGTGAAATGGTGGAGTGGGAAGAGAATAAGCCCCAAGCTTTAGTTTTAACACCGACGAGAGAGCTTGCGGTGCAAGTAAAAGAAGATATTACGAATATAGGCCGCTTCAAAAGGATTAAGGCTGCTGCAGTTTATGGTAAATCTCCATTTGCACGTCAAAAATTAGAGTTAAAGCAAAAAACACATATTGTAGTTGGGACTCCTGGCCGTGTGTTAGATCATATTGAAAAAGGTACTCTTTCTTTAGCGTGTTTGAAGTATTTAGTTATTGATGAAGCAGACGAAATGCTGAATATGGGCTTTATCGATCAAGTAGAGGCAATTATTGACGAGTTACCTAAAAAACGAATGACAATGTTATTTTCGGCAACACTTCCAGAAGATGTTGAAAAGTTATCTCGTAAGTATATGGATTCGCCAACGCATATTGAAATTAAGGCTGCCGGGATTACAACAGATAAAATTGAACATACACTTTTTGAGACGAGAGAAGAGGAGAAGCTTTCACTTCTTAAAGATGTAACAACGATTGAGAATCCAGATAGTTGTATTATTTTTTGCCGTACACAAGAAAATGTAGATCACGTATTTAAACAGTTAGATCGAGTTAACTATCCTTGTGACAAAATACATGGTGGTATGGTACAAGAAGATCGTTTTGAAGTTATGGACGATTTTAGAAAAGGAAAGTTCCGTTATTTAGTAGCGACAGACGTAGCAGCTAGAGGAATTGATATTGATAATATTACACATGTTATTAACTATGATATTCCATTAGAAAAAGAAAGTTATGTACATCGTACGGGAAGAACGGGACGAGCTGGTAATAAAGGAAAAGCTATTACATTTATAACGCCGTATGAAAATAGATTTTTAGAAGAGATTGAGGAGTACATCGGCTTTGAAATTCCAAAGGCACTTGCACCTTCAAAAGAAGAAGTTATGAAAGGGAAAGCGGTATTTGAGGAAAAGATACATGCTAAACCAATTATAAAGAAAGATAAAAATGCGGACCTAAACAAAGGAATTATGAAATTGTACTTTAATGGCGGGAAGAAAAAGAAAATTAGGGCGGTAGATTTCGTCGGTACAATTGCTAAAATTAAAGGTGTGACAGCAGAAGATATAGGCATTATTACAATACAAGACAATGTTTCTTACGTTGAAATATTAAATGGAAAAGGACCACTTGTTTTAAAAATCATGAAAAATACAACGATTAAAGGGAAACAATTAAAGGTTCATGAAGCAATTAAGTAAACAAAAAAACTATCCACTTCAAACAGGTGGATAGTTTTTTGTTTAAGATTCTTTGAGATCATCGACTAGTTTCTCTGCTAAACGTCTATACATATTACTCATAGTCACGAAGGATGTTAGTAATAAAAACTTTTCTAGTGTTGGATCTTCTAAGGAAGAAACCTCGTTTACTTCCGTAACACGGTTATTTACGTCTTGCTTAAAGCTTTCAACATTGGTTTCAGTAAGAGAAAGATAATCTTTATATAGAGTATTTAATTCGAATGTATCATCATTTATTAACGGTGCATTTATATTTTCTAAGGAGCTTTTTATATCATTAATGGAAAGAGCTCCTTTTAATTGATAAATTAAGCTGATTAAAATCATATGCTCTTTTGAATACTTTTTATTTTTGATAGGGATGAATAATTTCCCTTTTGCGTAATTGTTAATCATTGTTTTTGTTAATACTTTTTCATCATCAGTTCTCGTTGTATCCGCATAAGTATTCTCAAATAGTTGGACAACTTGGTCTACATATAAGTCGACATTTGGGATATCCTCAAGTTTAATACTTTTTTCTAAATGTAATGATTCAAGTAATTTATTTATATTTTCCACGTAGAACCCCTCACTTTTATAACTTAGTGGAACTTAATGTTTAGTATATCTTTAAATATGGTATTACGAAACAAATGAAATGTAAATGTTGACCCGCACGAATGATACGTATATAATTACATGTAGTTATTAAAACTACATGTAATTATATGAGGGGTGTTTATATGAATGCTTATGTAAGAGAACCGGTTAATGCATTTACTCACTTAGGAGGAGCTGTATTATCATTTATTGCATTATTAGCTATGATTGTGAAGGTTTCTGTTAAGATGCCATCTGCTGCTGCAATTACAGCTGTTATTTTATTTGGTATCGGGATGATGGTCCTTTATATGGCGTCAGCTGTGTATCATAGTGTTATAGCCAGTGAACGTGTTATTTATTTCTTTAGGAAACTAGATCATTCTATGATTTTTATATTAATTGCAGGTACATATGCACCCTTTTGCTTAATTACATTAAATTCGGCAAATGGTTTACTACTATTTTGTTTAGTTTATGCAACTGCGATTTGTGGTATTGTTTTTAAAATGTTTTGGTTTAATTGTCCAAGATGGTTATCGACAGCAATTTATCTTCTGATGGGTTGGTTAATTGTTCTATTCTTTGCACCGCTAGCTGAGAATTTAAGTACAGGGGGTATTATTTTCTTAGTACTTGGAGGCATTTTTTATACAATTGGTGGGTTTATTTACGGTGCGAAGCCAAAATGGTTGGAGTTTAAATATATGGGACACCATGAAATTTTTCATGTTTTTGTATTGTTAGGTAGTCTTGCGCATTTTCTAAGTGTATATTGTTACGTAATTTGATCAAAAAACGCCACGTGATGTCTGTTATGTGGCGTTTTTTTATTACCTGATTGGAATCGTGTATTGTACAAAATAATTATGGTATAAAATGTAAGTTTCTGTGTTCGCATAATAAACATATGATAAGAAATATGTGATATACTTTGAGAAGTTTATAATGAATGAAATATGGAGGACTATAATTATGGCAATACTTGTAACAGGTGGAGCAGGATATATTGGTAGTCATACATGCGTAGAATTACTAAAAAACGGTTACGAAATTATAGTAGTAGATAATCTTTCGAACAGCTCAGTAGAGTCTATAAATCGAGTGAAAGATATAACAGGAAAACAGTTTAAATTTTATAAAGAAGATATTTTAAATCGAGAAGCACTTGATACGATTTTTGAAGAAAATACAATTGAAGCTGTTATTCACTTTGCAGGCTTTAAGGCTGTAGGGGAATCAGTAGCAATTCCGTTAACGTATTATCATAACAACATTACAAGCACATTAGTGCTATGTGAAGTGATGCAGAAGTATAATGTGAAGAAGATGATCTTCAGTTCATCTGCAACAGTGTATGGTATCCCAGAAACATCACCAATTACGGAGGAGTTTCCATTAAGTGCAACAAATCCATATGGTCAAACAAAATTAATGATTGAACAAATTATGCGTGATGTAGCATTTGCGGATGCAGAATGGAGTATCGCATTACTTCGTTATTTCAACCCATTTGGTGCGCATGAAAGTGGGCGTATTGGAGAAGATCCAAACGGAATTCCAAATAACTTAATGCCATATGTAACACAAGTAGCAGTAGGTAAGTTAAAAGAATTAAGTGTATTTGGAAATGACTATCCAACAAAAGATGGCACGGGTGTCCGTGATTATATTCATGTTGTAGACTTAGCAAATGGACATGTAAAGGCGCTTGAAAAGGTACTTGGCACTACTGGGATAGATGCATACAATCTCGGTACAGGTACTGGTTATAGTGTATTAGAAATGGTTGAAGCATTTGAAAAAGTTTCAGGCAAGGAAGTTCCTTATAAAATTACGGAACGTCGTCCTGGTGATGTTGCAGTATGTTTTGCAGATGCATCGAAAGCAAAGCGCGAATTAGGATGGGAAGCAATACGCGGATTAGAAGAGATGTGTGCAGACTCTTGGAGATGGCAATCAAATAACAAAAATGGCTATCTAGAAGTTTAATATGTAGATAAAAAAATGACCTTTTTGCAGGAGCAAAAGGTCATTTTTATTTATTTATTCCCATTAAGTTTATTAGCTAATTTAGTAAAGAAAGTTCGCTGTTTTATAGGAACGTTTGACTGGCAAAACGTGTAGTAATCAATGTCTTTAATGTAAGTAAAGAGTCTAGAAATAGCATATAAGAATGTAATGGAAGATCCAATTGCAAAACTAATGCCATAACCGTTAAATCCAAATGGAAGTAGAAGAAGACTTAATAACAGGTTTGCAAAAAAGAACAGGGCTGATGTTCGAAATGCACCTTTACGATCTTCAAAATATAAGAGTAGTAAAGTGATAACGAGGACCATCCCGTTTGCATAAGCACCAATTATAGTCAGCTGCAAAATAGAGTATTCAAGTGTCATTTTCCCAGATTGTGAACTAAACATAAATATTATAAAAATAATAAGTAAAGAAAAAATACCTTGATTACGAAGTATTCGTTCCATTTCTTGTTTGAGGACAAAATTCATCGAATCTTTCAATTGTAAAATTGTATTTAATGTCGCCCCATTGTTAACTGAACCGAAGAACTTCTTATACCTTTCATAAAACCTTGTTTCAATGGACACTACGAAGAAAATATAGGTTGGGATAATGCTTAAATAAGCCCAGAAAACAGAGGTATCATACATTTGATGATAAATAAATGTGTTTTCAATATTTCCTCGCCCTTCCCCGAACCAAATAACAAAGTTACATACCCAAATGCCAATATTGTAAAGTAAGCTTGACCAAAATAGTTCTGGATATTTATCTAAATAAGAAAGAAAGGTAAATTGTTCAGTAGCATCACTATTTGGAAACATTCGCACAATAACTATACTTAACCACACTAATGTAATGAAGGTCCCGATTGTAAAAGCAATTAAAAGTAATAGGGCAAATCCATGTTCTAGTCCAAGTGTTGGATGCCAGTAAGCTATAAGCGCAATTCCAGATAAGGAGAAAATTGAACCAATTAAAAATGCAAGAGCGATGGACTGATAATCTTTAGCCGCTGTTAAATAAATGGATTGAATCCAAATGATGTTTAAAGATAAAAATAAAAATAGCATCACGATTTTATAATACAAGGCTAATGGTGTAAAAATTGCAAACAAAAGCCATAAGATAATAGCTAAAAAAAGTGTGATTTTCGTCATTCCTAAAAAGGAGGAAAATACTTTATCAGCTTTTTGCTCGTATAAAAGGTCAGCCACATATCTAGTTACGATGAGCTGCAAGGCACCATATATGATTTGAGAAAAAATAAAGCAATATGAAATTGAAATTGTGAAAAGGCGCTGTTCCTCAATTGAAATAGAATGGAACAAACTTAAAATGTATCGAATAGCTGTTACTGCTAAAATAACGACTAACCACGGACCAGCTGTAACAAATAATGAAAATCCGTACGCTTTTATTCTTGAAGAATAGTAGTCTTCTTGGAATAATTTTTGTAAACGAAATCCTATTCCTGCCATGTTTTTTTACCTCTTTCTAAGTAAAGCTTACGATAACTATCAACGACACCTGATAATTGATAGTGCGCTTCAATACGATTGCGCCCATTATTCCCAAATTGTTGAATGGATTCAGGGTGACGATAATACCACTCTAAATGAATGGCAACTTGCTCAGGGGATACAGGTGGTACAACAAATCCACATTGCCCGTAAGGATCTTCGTCTTGCCCGTAAATTAACTCCCTACAAGAACCGACATCTGTAACAACCCATGGTAATCCTGCTGCCATTCCTTCTAACATAGCTAATGGTTGTCCTTCAGATATACTTGTTAATACGAGAATATCTGTTTGTTTTAAGTAATCTTTAATATTTACTTTGCCGGTCATTATTACATGCTCTTCTAATCCTAATTGTTGAATTAAATCACGGCATTCCTGAGCATATTCTGCTTCTTCCGTATCAGGACCTAGCAAGTAAAATATAAATGGAATATCTTTTTCTAATAATAATTTAGCTGCATAAATCATTGTTTTTACATCTTTAATTGGCACAACTCGTATAATGGCGGAAATGATGAGTTTATCTGAATTGTATTTTGGTTTACGTAACCCTTTATAGTCAGATAAAGTAACGCCATTTGGAACGATTTTTAGTTTATGAGCTGGGGCACCTAATTCTTTTTGATATGCACTATTTCGGCCGAACAACGTAATTACGTCAGCGGCTTGTTCATATGCTTGATGAGACAAGTGATGAAAGAAAGAAACCCATCTTTTTTTGTATTCAATTGGTATCCAAGTAGATTGTAGTATTTCTTCTTCACGCTCTCGGGAGTAAATACCGTGCTCGGTTAGAATAAATGGTATATCGGACTTGGCACTAATTGCAGCACCAAGTAATCCACCATATCCTGTCGATACAGAATGAATAAGATCTAATTCAGGAAAATCAATTTGTAAAATTTGAATGATTGGTGTAAACATAGATCTCCACATCCAAAGGTAATTTAAGAAGGATCCACTACTTTCTTCATATGAATAGCTTTCTTTAACAATTGCATAAAACTCACGGCTTTCGAAGAAGGAATGGAGCGTTCCTAGCTTTTGTTTATTCCCTAATATTTGTAATGCTGTTGTATCGTTGGCTTGAAATGTAAACCACTTTTGAAGTGTCTGTACTTCTTGTTCAGTTAAATTAGTTTTTATATGTTTTGGTTCATTTTCTGATTGCAAAGGAATCAGAATGATATCTTTTACGTTGCTTGGAATTTCATATTGATATTCATCTTCTGTTTTTACTTGAGGGACTATCGCAAAAATCGTAAATTCATGTTCTTTAAACTGCTGGATAATCATTTGAACCCAGCTTGCTACCCCTCCACTTACAAAGGGGTAGCTGCCTTCAACGACCAAACCTATTCTCATCTGTTATTCTCCTTTAATTGGAATTGTAGCGCTGGCTTTCGTTAACGTAACGCTATAAATTTGGGAATCAAGCTTTTTAACTGTACCGTAAGAGAATGAGCCAGGTTGTATCTTCTTACCTTCTTCTACACGTATAATTGTTGAAGTATGGTTTGGTAACCCTTTATATGCAATGTGAACAGCATCATCTTCATAAGAAACATCTAGGTCACCAGTTTGATAAATTTTCATAGAAGCAGTTGCTTCACTTTGGGTCATACTTTTTATATAAGGATATCTTTCTCGTATTTCTTTAATTGTCGTTTTATAAGCTTTAAATAATTCTTCCCATGTTAAGTTACCCGAGCGTTTTTCATCAAGGATATCATCAGGATGGACGAAATGTGAGATAACCCCTAAATTTGCGGTAACATCAGCTAAGATAAATTGCTCCTCATCTGTGATAGCATATCCACTAGTAATGCGCGGGAAGTGATAAATATTTTTGTTATGTTCATCTGGTCCAAATTCTTGAATTAAACTGCCGTTACTTGTACTTCCCACATATAGAGAGGAAACCGTTTCTAGAGTTGGTACAGCGTCGTTTAATGCACTTAATCCAGTTGCATTTATAATATTGGATGGTGGTACATAGGTTTTTAATTTTTCATTTGGAAAGAAGTTATACACGAGTTTTTGTAAAGCATCTAAAGAGCTCTCCATATCCTTTTTTGAATTCCAAGGAACATATTCAAGTGATTTATCTACCGGATCCGGTGGTAATAATAAAGGTTGATGGTTATAGCCGTGGATTCCAATTTCTCCACCATGAGCTAATAATTCTCTACCAAATAATAAATAGGTATTTCTATTTTTATCTGTGAAATCTTCAAAAGGTGGCGTCACTTTATCCTGATATGTCCCAATCGCAACACCTGTATATTTAATACCAAGTTCTTCAGAGATATCCTTCATATTTTTCCACCAATGTTTTTTATAAAATTCTTCAACAGAAATTTTTTCTGTCGTTAAGTTTTTTAGTTCTCCACTTGGAACCGGAGATGGGAAGTCATCGATATACATAATCTCTGCTCCAAGCTGTGCTGTAGCGAAAGCCGGGAAAATAGAACCCAGTGATTGAACGAACATACCTCTACCTAATTTAGCGTTCAATGCTGTTGTATTCCAATATAAGACTTTTCCTTCACCGTAGTCATTGGTCCAGAGGATGGGAGTATCTTCTGCTGTAATCCAAGGAGTAGCTGTATTCTCATCTAGCGTAATATTCATTGAGCTATGAGTAAACAATGTAGAAGAACTTGGGAGATCTGGATAACCAGGGAATAAAACCTTTTCAAAGGTTAATCCTTCCGCATCTTTGAAGCCTTCCTTTTTTGTAATACCAAATAGTGCGTTCCAGGAAGGATCTGAATCAAGTCGGTTTGCGATAATAATCCTTCCGCCCATTTGTACAAAATTTTGAATATCAGCTTGTGGAAGTTGCTCCATTATTTCACCTGTAATAATAATCCCTGTGTAGGGAGAGGGAGTAAGTCCCTTAATTTCATTAGCTGTAATATCTTTATAGTGTAGGTGTGCGTAATCCATTGCCTTCTTCGTATTAAATTCGACTTGTTGTCCTAATGTATTATCCGTTTTTAAAACGTATAATTGTATTTTCTGTCCATTTTGAGTTACATCGTTTGCTTTGAGTGTTTTAACAGTATCTGTTTCTGTAGTTTTAGGAACAGAAAATTTTTGATAAAAATTTTCTGTTCGATATATAAGGATGGATAAAATTAAGAGAAATAAAATGATACTAATAATCCCGATATATATATTAATCCCCTTTTTCAATGTGTGCGCCTCCAAACTGCCTTACAAATAATTGATATTTACGCGGTAGTATATGAATTCTTTTTGCATCTGTTAGATTATTGATTAAGTTATAGAGCTTGTCCCATAACTTTTGGTCATAATATATTTCAAGTAATCCAACATAACCGTAATATGATTCAGGATAGAAATGAATAAGATTTAAAAATTGTTCTTCAGACTTTGCGTATTGTTTTGTGTGTAGAAACAGATTTCCAAGTTGGAAAGGGTAAAGAGATTCGTTAGGGAATAGTTCTACACTTTGTGTAATAAAATTCATAAACTCATCGATTATTTTTTCTTTTTGTTGATTAGAAAGAAGACCACTGTCTATATATCTTAAATAGTTAGAAAACAATTCTTTTGCAATTTCATTTTGTGGACTTTGTAGGAATTGCCTATTTAAGTATTCAATCTGTTTTTCGTACCGTTCATTTAGTAAATTGATAGTAGTTGCTGCGTAATGTACAGTTTCAGGATCTTTATGGTGAATTGCTTCTTTCAATAAGCCTCCTTCATTAGAAATAGAGGAGGAGCTTAACTGTACAATGAGTTGTTTATGTAATTCAGGCTTATCTAGTTCTAATCCAGAAGAAAATGAAATTAAGTCCATATCTTGTTTAGCTGATTCCAAAATATCTTCGTAATTATCAACGTGAAATGAAACATAATCAGAGTATTGCTGTAACCACTCGGTTTTGGATCTTCGTATATTAAGTAATAACATGATTACTGACACAATAAGTCCGATAAGCGGGAAAAGAAGAGAGATAATCAAGCAAAATTCAATAATTCCTTTTTTATCTTCAGCAATTAAACTTTTCGTAAATCGAAATAAAAGAAAAACTAAAATAGCGTAAATAAAATAAAGAAGGAGTAAAATCATTAGAATATCACTCCTTTAGAAGAAAGAGCATTTTGTATACGAGTTTGAACTTGTAGTAAAAACTTTTCTTCAGTGCCAGGTAATAAAATCATAATTTTTTGCTCGGTCGTACTATAACCGAATATATCAATATCCCGCAAATGATCTTTTAAAATAGAATTTATCATTTCTAAAGAATCTTGTGGAGCATTGAACTCAAAATAGGAATATGGATAAGATAATGTTTCGTACCGTTTCTTTTCTATTTTTAGTAAATGTTCAAATTCATCTTCATAATAAATGCTTGTTTTAGGGAATGTACGATCCTCTTGACTTGATAGCCAAAGATTAGAAGCGTTTTGTAAACGATCACCCATCCAGCGTAAATACCATGTGAAAAGTTCGAATTGCTCAGAAGTTACTTTCGAAAACTCGATTTCGTCTAATATAATGACGTATTGTACATCCTCTTGGAATAGGACGGGACCAACTAAAAGTGGAGCATCTTGAAAATCCTCATCTGTACGGAAAAAAGGCCGATTATGCGCTAGGGCATTTTTGATGACCAACGAAGCGTTTTGAACAAAAATAGATTGAGATAATGTATTT
>NZ_BOQD01000003.1 GCF_018332515.1 Bacillus hominis
ATCCGCATTTTCCTGACGCTACCCCTATATTAGGTTGCGCATGCATTGCTAAAATAGGATTAAGCCGGGTAAGATATAATTATTTTTCTAAATAGTCTACTTTATAATTATTTAATCCGTATATTTTGTTTTTAGGGATAATGATTTTGTTTAGTGTTATACATATTTCTTTTCTACTGTATAAACCTTGTCTCCTCCATGAATAATAAACAAGGGATCTAATTTAGCTGCTCTTTGTAATAAAAGTTCGAATTCACCACCCATCTTAAAACAGCTACCTTCAGGTCCGTTGCATCTGCTGTCTTCAAAAAACACAAAATTAAATTTATTCTTACAGTGTAATTTTTTCATTCATTCTTTCAGTAAATATTCTGAACGTCCATGTAGTGTCATAAACATCTTTTCCTTTCATAAAAATCAATAATCTATCTTTTTAATTACATGAAGATTAATTGTTAAGTTAATCAAAAAAATAAAGGTTCTATAATGAATCTTGAGAAGCAAAAATAATTGAAATCATTTGAGTATAGAGATGAAAAACTTAGATGTTGGGAACTTGTTTTTTGTGGCATCTTCAACCAGTGATGTATAGGTGCATCTTCTATGCCTCGAGATATCGCTATCCAAACTTTCTTTTCACACAGTGGGCTTATTTGGATTTTAAGTGATTTGATATGAGATTTATTGTGTTAGCGCCTTTACTAATTTTTATTGTATATAAGATAAAATGAAGGAATGGTGGAAATGAAATGTCTTTTTAAAGTTATAACAATTGCGCTTATAGCTGGGGCTATCAGCGGTTGCTCTGAGTTAGCGGAGATAGAAGAAAGAGGCTTTGTAGTAGGTGCCGCTTACGATATTGTTAAGGAAAAGAAATCTAATCCAATTATGAAAGGGACGTATCAAATGGTACTTCCCAGTAAGTTAACGCAAGAAGGTGGAAAAGGCGCAGGGAATAATTATATTGATGTGAGTGCAAAAGGAGATAGTGTGTTTGAACAAATACGAATAATCGCTAAAAAGATTAGTCGTACTTTATTTTTTCCACATATACAAGTAATCATTTTTTCTGAAGAATTACTATCGAATCCAAATGTTTTACAAAATACGTTAGATGTATACATTCGAGATCATGAAATGAGAAGAAATATTCGTCTATTTGTTTCTGAGAAAAATGCAGAAGCAATCTTGAAACAAAATGCAAAACCAGAAAATTTACCGGCACAGTATATTGATATGCTAGCTGAACACCCTCCTAAAAATGCTCAGATGGTTGAGGCAGCAAGAATTGGTGACGTGCAGGAAAAGATAATTTCAAACCGAAGTTTTGTACTACCTGTCTTAAAACCTACAAAACAGGGGATAGAAATGGATGGGGCTGCGTTGTTTCGTGGGAAGGATAACAAGTGTGTTGGAATGTTAAACGGCGAACAGACAGTGGGAATAAACTTTATAATCGGTGAAAAATTAGGAGGTTATTTTACCATACGTAAAAAGGACCAGCTTATTACATATGAAATTCATAAGCTACACCGAAAAATACAGGTATTTACTGAAAATACTACAAAACCGAAGTTTGATATTCATCTATTTCTCGAAGGTGCTTTAGCGGAGTTGCATTTTAGTGATCATAAAAAATTCATGAATGAAAAACGCTTAACGAAGGATATTTCAAAAGAGGTGGAACAAAGGATTCAAAAATCAATAAAGCTTGTTCAAAAAAAATATAAGGTAGATGTATTAGCGTTAGGAGAAGTATATAAGCGGCATAATTATAAAAAATGGAAGAAAATACGTAAGAATTGGGATCAAGGCGAAAATTATTTTAGTGATGCCCAAATTAATG
Organism: Bacillus hominis; assembly: GCF_018332515.1. GTDB lineage: Bacteria > Bacillota > Bacilli > Bacillales > Bacillaceae_G > Bacillus_A > Bacillus_A hominis. Next base: position 1,847 of record NZ_BOQD01000003.1, read on the forward strand.
TTCATGTTCATTCAATAATTGAACATTCAGGTTCAGCTTTACCCAAGAAAGTAAAATGAGTTAATTTGATTGGTTACCGAATTAGATATTAGCTGCCAAATATCAATACTAGCTATACCCCGTATTATATATTTTATTTTCATAACTTCGATTGCTTCATATACATTACCTGTATTTCTTACATAAATTATATAAGTGAACAAGCTTTTACACTTTTCTTTCAATTTCACCTTTTACTTTTCTTAATATTTTCTTTTCAACTAAAAAATTGACTGAATAATTTTTTATCAGAGGTTTGAAATAGATTAAGTAACTAGAGGTACCATGTCAAAAAAGCTTGTAATTTGGATAACATCCAAATTACAAGCTTTTTATTTTTTATTTAATTACTGCCACCAAATCCAAGCCCAAAGGTAATTTCTTATATTTCGAGGAGTAATGCGAATGAAGCGTTCACCGTCAAAGAAGCAATTTAAATTTGGAAGTGTTTCATCTGGATTTTCTGGAACAAAGGTGACGATGTTCTCGTTACTTGTAACGGTTACTGTAATTGGTGGATCGGTAGGCGAGACTTGAAGTTGTAACGAAATATTGGCCGTATTTTTAAACTCATTATTAACAGGTGGACTTATTACTTGTACTGTGAATAACACGATAATTGTTTCGTTTGGCTCTAAATTAGTGGCAACTAGGAAACCGATATTCGGATTCGCTAGTGGAGAGCGTTCACCGTTAATAAAGACAGTGCCGTTTATAAATTGTAAACCTGCTGGAATAGTATCTTGTAACGAAATATTTGAGAGTGAAATTTTGGAAGTATTTGTAATGCGTACCGTGTAATCAAAATATTGATTTAAATAAGCTGAGCTGACGGAAGCATTTTTCGTGACTGTTGTAGTTATAAATTGAACTGGTATACGAACAATATTTGAATTAACAATGAAAGTAATAATTGGATCCTGTGGTGTCAATTGAAAAGCAGCGGTAACTGTTGCAGAATTTATAATTGTACTGTTTGAAGGAATAGAAGTTACGAGGACTTGAAATGTTATAGTTGCTACTGTACCTGCAGATAAAGAACCAATATTAATACCAGTGTCTGGACGAACATTTGGAACCGAAGTACCGTTAATAGTTACGCTGTTTTCTATAAATGTTGTACCAGCTGGAATTGTGTCTATAACAGAAGTACTAATTGTCGGAATTGTGGAATCATTAAATACCTCTAATGTGAATGTAATAACATCTCCTATAACGACGATAGATTTGTCTGCTGTTTTCTCAATGTTAATTATTGGCTCGATTAATGTTGTTGTAACGGTATTTGTTTGCTTTGTAATTGTAATAGGTGGTTCATCTGGATCAATGATAACGGTATAGGAAACAGTAGCATCGTTATTAATTGTAGGTTGAAGAGTAGAAGAAGATATTGTCACTTGGAACGTAATAATGACAGAGTCATTATGAGCAAGATTTCCTAACGTAATACCATTTTCCGGATTCTCATTAGGCTGATTGATTCCGTTAATCGTAACACTACCAGCAACAAAAGTCGTATCTATTGGTATGGTGTCTATAACAAGAAGGTCTTCAATCGTTACATTACCGCTATTCATAATCGTAATTGTATACGTTAAAGTTTGAGCAGGTAAGGCATTCGTTACATCAACAGATTTTATGGCAATGACATTATCATTTTGGACAGTAGTTGTGACGGTATTTGTTGTAGTCGTATTTGTAACGGGTACGTTATTTGGGTTGACTATATAGTTAAAAGTAGTAATTGCGTTGTTGTTTAGTTCATTTGGTGTTGGAATAGTAGTCACAGTTACTTGGAATGAAACGATAGCATCTCCATCTACAATTATAGTACCAATTGGTATGCCGCTTACTGGATTCACTCCTGGAAGAGTTTCTCCGTTTACAATGACGCTATTTTCTATAAACGTAGTACCTTGAGGAATAATATCTTGAATGATTACATCATTTACTGCAACATTACCGGTTTGATTTAGTGTAATCGTATACGTTAACGCATCACCAACCGTTGCAAATGCAAGGTCAACAGTTTTATTACTATTCAAAGTCGCATGATTAATTGTTGTTACGGCAGCTGATGAAATAATAGTTTCGGTAATAGGCGGCTGGTTTGGTAACGTGTATTGGTATTCAATTGTACTCGTATTAGAGATTGGATTTGTTTGCGGAATTGAAGTAACCCGTACTTGGAATAGAATAGTTGCTGTCGTATTAGGCGGAATGTTATCAAGTTGTATCCCGCTAAGTGGATTATCATTTGGACGAGCGCTTCCATTCACAATAACACTATTCTCTATAAAGCTCGTATTTGCTGGGATGATATCTGTAACGATAATATTTTCCACTTGTATATTCCCATTGTTTGTGATGGAAATAGTGTAAGGGATAATCGTTTGTAGGTCAGCGTATTGGATAGGCGTTGTTTTTGTTGCAATTATATTAGCAGAAATAACTTCAGTGAAGGTAATATTACTAGTTGATATTTGTTCTTCGCTATTAATTGTATAACGAGAAGTGGATTGATTTTGAATACGACCACTAGCTGGAAGCGCTACGACAGTAACAGAAAATGTGACTGGGATAGAAATGTTAGGAGCAATCGTTCCTAACAATATACCGGTACTTGGATTGGCATTAAGCTGCGGAATGTTATTTACTAAAACGCTACCGTCTATAAAGGTTGTTCCACCAGGAATATTGTCTGTAAATACAAGAGCAGTAGCATCCGTATTCCCTGTATTTGTTAAAGTTGTTGTATAAGTTAAAACATCACCAATTGTTACAGAAGTCAAATCAACAGTTTTAAGTGAAACGATATCAGCATCATTAATTTGAACGAAAGTAGTGTTGGAAGTAGTCGATTTTTGAATTGGTGCAAAGTCAGGGTTGAAAATAAAGTCGTAGACGATGTTTGCAGTATTAGGTGTTGGGTTTGCAGCAGGTAAATTCGTAACCGAAACTTGGAATGTTATTGTAGCTACTTGACCTGATGTGATATTCGGGATGGAAAAGCCGATATTCGGATCTGCTGCAGGAAGTACAGTGTTGTTAACTGTTACACTCCCCGAAATAAATACTGTTCCATCTTCTATAATATCAGTAAAAAAGATGGAGTTAGTTGTAGTGGATCCGTTATTTTGAATGAGTACTGTATATTCAATAGTTTCATCAATATTAGCTAATACTGTATTAGCGGATTTTGTAGCGATAAGAATGGCATCAATAAATTGTATATTTGTAGTATTGGAAGATGTCGTTTCTGAAATTGGTGGTAAGCTTTGGTCTGGCTGATACTCATAGTGGATGACGGCGATATTATTCATGTTATTTTGAGAAGGTATCGAGTCTACATTTACTTGGAATGTAACGATAATTGTATTGTTTGGAAGGATAATATTAAGTGAGATTCCGGTACTTGGATTTTCGTTAGGTCTTGGTATGCCATCTACAAGAATGCTATCTGGAACGAATGTGGTGCCAGCAGCGATTGCGTCAATTAGGAGAGTATTTGTAATAGGTACTGTACCAGCATTTGTAACTGCGATGGTATATGTGATAATTTGACCGATGCGTGTAATGGATCTGTTAGCAGATTTAATTGCACTAACATTTGCTGTACGGACTTCCGTGTTTACTGTATTTGATAATGATCTACGCTGAATAATTGGAGAACTAGGGTCAATTTGGTATTCATATGAAGTGTCTGAGATGTTAATGACTGTATTGTCTTCAGGTATATTTGTAAGTTGTACTTGGAATGAAATAGTGACTGTTTCATCTGGTTGTATCGTGCCGAGAGTTACTCCATTTTCAGGATTCGTACCAGGCTGAATGACATTATTTATTGATAAGCTATCTTCAATGAATATTGTCCCTTCTGGAATGTTGTCAATGAACACCGTATTGTTAGCTGGAACCGTTCCGATATTTTGTAGTGTATTTGTGTAGGTAATAAATTGCCCGATGGAGACGAAAGTTACATCTGCGCTTTTAACGGAAATAATATTCGCATTTTGAAGTGATGTTGTAACAATGTTAGAATTTGCAGAGCGATTCACTGGTGGAGCTGTAGGAATACTTATATATTGGTAAGTTACTGAAGATTGATTTACAATTTCGGTTTCAGTAGGTGGATTATTTGTTTGTACTTGAAATAGTATTGTTTTGGAACTGTTTGGTGGAATCTTTCCAATTGGTATTCCGTTTTCGGGATTTGCATCAGGCTGAAGTACACCGTTAATTGTGACACTGTCGAGAACGAATGTAGTCCCAACTGGAATCGAATCTGTAAAAATAATATTTATTGCGTCAACATTGCCGCTATTTTTCACTTCAGAAATATAAAGTATAGTTCCGCCAATATCTACAGTTATTGGATTGGACGTTTTTGTAATTGTTAATTGTGCTTGCACGAAATTTGTAATGACAATATTACTTGTAGATGTTTCAGTAATAGGCGGTTGCCCTGGATCTGGTTGAATTGTATATGTTGTATTAGATTGATTTGTAATCGATTGTTGCGAGAATGGATCGTTAATAAGAACTTGGAAAGCAATAAGGTGAGTAGCGTTTGCTGCTAGGTTAGGCAAAGTAACACCTACATTTGGATTGGCACCAAGTATAGTTGTTCCGTTAAGTGTAAAACTATTGTCTACGAATGTAGTCCCTTCTGGAAGCGTATCTGAAAATATGAGATTCGTAGCTGGAATATTTCCGGTATTTTCTAGCGTTATCGTATAGGTCAAAATATCACCTGTTGTTGCTTGTTGTGCATTGACTGCTTTTAAAGAAAGAACATTCGCATCCGAAATTTGTGTGAAAGCTGGATTAGACGTAATTGTTCGAGAGATGATAGGAGCAGTTGGATCAGCGATAAAAGTATAGTCAATACGAGCTATATTAGAAATTGGATTCACGCTTGGAATGGATTGAACGATAACTTGGAATGTGACGGTGACGATTTCCGAAGGTGCAATGGAGTTTAATGAGATCCCTACGTTTGGATCAGTACCTGGAGCTGAAACACCATTAATGGTCACACTATCCGGAATAAATGCAGTTCCCTCTGGGACCAAATCTGTTAAAGTAACTGTATTTGCAGTTGTATTCCCGTTATTTTGAACGACTACAGTGTAAGTGATTGTACCGTCAGTAGACTGTACGAGGGAATCTGTATTTTTAATTACAGATAGTGATGCATCAACGACAGCTGTATTAACCGTATTAGATGAAGATGTTGCTGTAACTGGAGGTTGACTTGGATCGACAATATATGTGTAACTTGTAAGTGCTTGATTTATAATTGCTCCTTGTGGCGGAATAGAGTTTGCAAGAAATTGGAACGTAATTGTAGCAGAATCACCTGGTGCGATAATGCCAACTGGAATACCGAGAGTTGGACTTGCATCTGGAAGTGAAATTCCGTTAAGCGTAACACTATTGGGAACAAATAATGCCCCTTCAGGAACACCGTTAATGAGTAATACCGAGTTTGCAGGGAAGTTTCCAGTGTTTGTTAATGTTGCTGTATACGTAATTATATCTCCGATAGATACAATTGTTCGATTTGCTTCTAAAACCGTTGTAACAGTAGCATTATTAATTTGTGTAGAAGCACTATTAGAAGTAATTGTGCCTGTAACAGGAGGAGAAGTCGGATCAACAAGAAATTCGTATTGAACGGATGCAACGTTTGTAATTGGGTTTGAAGGCGGAGTAGATGTAACTATGACTTGGAAAGTAACGGTTAAGGAACTGTTCGTACTAACGGTTCCGATATTAACTCCGTTATTTGGATTTGCACCTGGAATGGTACTTCCATTTACGGCAAAACTATTTTCAATAAAGGTCGTTCCAGCTGGAATGAGGTCTGAGAAATTTACATTCGTAGCGTTTGTACTGCCGCTATTTTGTATTAAAACTGTATAAGTGATCGTGTCTCCAATATTCGCAAAGGCTGTACTAGCAGTTTTTACAGCTGAAAGTATTGCTGAATGAATAGAAGTAACGAAGACGTTCGTTTCCACATTGCCAGGCTGAGCCTGTAATGCATTGCCTACGTTATATTGGAAGTTAACAAATGCTAAGTTTTGGAGTTCAGGTGTGAATGTTGATGGATTGCTTACGATTTGAACTTGGAATATGATTGTTACAGTTTGATTTGGAATGATCGTATTTATGCCAATACCGCTGGTAATAGAAGTGGATGGTAATGGAGTGCCATCAACAATAACGGATCCGGCAACAAATTGTGTCCACGATGGTATCGGGTCTGAGAAAATAACGTTATTGGCAGGGATATTTCCAGTATTCGTAATTGTAGTTGTATACGTAATTGTATCACCAATCGTTGCAAAAGCTTTATCACCGATTTTAGTAGTAGTTAAAATAGCACTTTCAATTGTTGTGATAACACTATTTGAAGTAATGTTTTTTGAAACAGGAGGATTATCTGGATTAACGATATGCTGAAAGCTAACGCTAGCTTGATTCGTAATTGGATTAATAGCCGGGATTTCATTTGAAGTAATATGAAATTCTACAATGGCAGATTCGTTTGGCGCGATATCACCAATTGGGACACCTGTAATGGTGTTTGCATTTTCGATAATAGTTCCATTAAGTGTAAAACTATTTGGTTCAAAGGAAGTTCCGTCTGGAATAACGTCGGTAAAAATAACATTCGTTGCATTAACATTTCCGCTATTTGTAATTGTAACGGAGTAGATGATATCTTGCCCAATATCTACTGTTGACACATTTGAATTTTTTTGTGCAGTAAGAATAGCACTATTAATTTGTGTTGTCGTTGTATTAGATTGATTGGAAGTTGTAATAGGTGACTGGTCTGGATCAACAATATAACGATAAGTGGTAAGAGCTGAATTAGAAATAGGGTTGTTGATTGGTAGGGTTGTAACGGTAGCTTGGAATGTGATAATTGCTGCAGTACCACCGTTAATTGAACCGATATTTACACCAGTAGATAAATCAGCATTTGGAATGGTTTGCCCATTAACTGTGAAACTGTTTGGAACAAAAGTTAAATTGCTATCAAGCGTATCGATAACGGTAACATCAGTTGCAGTCACATTCCCTGTATTCGGGAGGTTAAGTGTAAATGTTATTGTATTACCAACATCCGCAAAAGTAAGATCTGTTGTTTTTGTACTTATAATATTCGCGTTGTTTATTTGAAGAAGCGTAGTGTTGGAAGTAGCCGCACTTAATACTGGAGGATTAACAGGATCAACAGTAAACTCATATGTTGTTGATGCTGTATTTGGTGCTGGATTAATAGGGGGAATGCTGTTCACTGTAACTTGAAAGACGATACTATATATTTCATTAGGCGGAAGTGTTGCAAGTAATACACCTGTATTTGGATTCGCGTCAGGTTGTAAAACACCATCGACAGTTAATGTGTTAGGAACAAATGTGACTCCATTTGGTAATACATCTGTGAATACAATATTAGTTGCATCTGTATTTCCTATATTCGAAATAGAAGTAGTGTAAAAAGCAGTTTGCCCGATATCTGCAAAGGATACACTTTCATTTTTCGTCATGGATAATAGTGCTTCTTTAATTTGCGTTGAAACAGGATTGCTAATTGAAGTTTCTGCATCAGGCGGTGAGACTAATTGGTACGATGTTGATGAGAAATTTACAATGGGGTTTTCAGTTGGTAATGACGTTACAGTAACTTGGAACGAAATTGTTACTGTAGTCCCAGCTGTTATAGTTCCGATATTTACACCGTTCACTGGATTTGCACCACTTTGAAGAATTCCATTAATAGAAAATGTGTCTGCAATAAATGCTGTTCCGCTCGGTACGGTATCTGTGAATATAACATTTTGCGCAGATGAGTTTCCATTGTTTGTTAAAGCGACAGTATAAGTGAGTGTGTCTCCAATACGACTAAAGGATTTATCGACTTGTTTTAATGAAAGAATGGTAGCTGTATTAATCGTAGTGAACACTGTGTTTGAAGTAACGGTCCTTGAAACAATAGGGGCATTAGGATCAGCGATAAATGTGTAAGAAGCAGTAGCGGAATTGGCAATAGGATTTTGGGCTGGTGTAGAAGTAGCGGTAACTTGAAATGCTATAGATATTGAGCTGTTAGGAGCAATTAATCCAATTGTAATACCTGTATTAGGGTTGAGCCCGATTTGTGTGATGCCATCTATTGTAACGCTATCAGTTATAAACGTCGTACCATCTGGTATGAGGTCAGTGAAAGTAATATTCGTAGCGTTTGTATTACCGCTATTCGTTAAAATTGTCGTATAGGTAATGGTATCACCTAGTGTTACAAGTGTTTGATCTACAGATTTCACCATCGTTATCATAGCATCTAGTACCGGGTTTGTAACGATATTTGTTGAAATAGAAGTTGTAATAGGAGTTCCGTTTGGATCGACAGTATAAGAATATAAAATTGTGTCATTACCCATAATCGAATTTGAAGGGGGAACAGAAATAACATTTACTTGGAAAGTAACAGTTACTGTTTCACCCGGTGCGATATTTGGTATAGTTACTCCCAGTGCTGGTTGTGCACCAGACTGCTGAACGCCATTTATCGTGAATGAATTTGGTATAAAGGTAATGCTAGCTGGAATAGCGCTTGTGAAAGTAATATTCGTAGCGGCTGTATTTCCTGTATTTGTAATAGTAGTTGTATACGTAATCGTATCTCCAACTGAAACGATAGATTTATCAGCACTTTTTTGGGTTGTTAAAATTGCACTATTAATAGTTGTCGAAACAGCATTAGATACATTCATTTGTGATACGGAAGGTTGGCTAGGGTCGACCACATGTGAAAATTGTACAGAACTAGAATTAGAAATTGGATTTATACTTGGAATATTTGTAACAAGTACGTTGAGAGTAATCACAGCCGTTCCGTTTGGATTTATATTTCCAATCTGAATCCCGTTAGCTGGATTTCCGATCTGCTGTGTACCAGAATCGTTTGTAAGAGTGCCAGATATGAATGTCGTTCCGTCAGGTAAAATATCTGTGAAAATTATATTTTGTGAAGTAACATTTCCAGGGTTACTTAATGTAATCGTATAAGAAATTGTATCGCCAATTGTTGCGAAAGTTTTATCTACAGATTTAACAAGTGTAATTTCTCCGGAATTTATTTGTGTCGAAACCGGATTGGATGTCGTACTTCTTGAAACGAGTGGTAAATTAGGTCCTGTCATAAATTGATAATCAATAGAAGCGCCATTTACAACTGGTGAGTTTGGCCCCCCAGGTCCAATTGTGAAAATTGGATTTGGAATGCTAACTACTTGCACGCGGAAGGTAATGTTTGTAAAATCTCCTGCAATAATATCCCCAATTGGTACCCCATTCGCTGGATTTACCCCAGGTAATAAAACCCCGCCTACTCGAACGCTATCCGCTATAAACACTGTATTATTTGGAATCGGATCTGTAAAAATGATATTCGTAGCAGTTGTGTTTCCTATATTCTCCAATAAAACAGTATACGTTAAAAATGAATTTCCAGGTGCTACGTCAGAAAATAGTCGATCCACACTTTTCGTTGCTTGAATAATCGCTTCGTTAATTTGAACTAAAGTTGGATTACTTGTAGCTGTTTCTGTCACCGGCGGCTGGGTAGGATCAACAATGATCGAGTATGTCGTGCTAGACTGGTTCAAAGTTGGATTTGTAACTGGTATTGAGCCAACGATAGCTTGAAAGCTAATTGTTGTCGTTCCTCCAACTGGAATTGAGTCTAAAGAAATCCCGCTATCTGGTCTAAATCCAAGTTGTGGGATGGTATTAATTTGTACGCTATCAGGAACGAATGAAAGTTCAGGTGGTAATATATCGATAAAAACAGGTGTGTTTGCGGTAGTATTTCCGCTATTGGTGAGGGTAGTTGTATACGTAATTGTATCTCCAACAGCAGCAAATGCACTGCTTGCAGTTTTTGTTGCGATAACGGAAGCAGTATTTACTTGTGTAAAAGTTTTATTAGATTGAACTGTTCGTGAAACTGGCGGTTCATTTATACCTACAATAAAGCTATATTGAAGCGATGATTGGTTTGGGATTGGATTCGGATTTGGGAGTGATGTAATGTTTACTTGAAAACTGAGTGTAGCAGATGCATTTGAATTCAAGTTGCCAATATTGATACCATTTTGTGGATTTGCATTAGGAATAGTTGTTCCATTTACCGTAAAACTGTTTGGAATAAATGATGTACCATTTGGAATTACATCTGTAAAAATAACATTGTTTGCGGTAGTATTACCGGAATTAGTAATGATAGCAGTGAAAGTCAGTGTATCTCCAATAGTAGCAAATCTTGAATTGACAGTTTTATTTATAGAAAGAGTTGCATCAATAATTGGCGTAACCGTCGTATTCGTAACTGTACTACCAACAGCGGGTGATTGGTTTGGATTTACGGTATATTCATAATTTACAAGAGCATTATTTGTTAATGTGCCACTAGGTGGTATCGCTAAAATTTGTGCTTGAAAAGTAATGAATACAGTATCTCCTGGGGGAATATCTGCTAAGTGAATACCAAGTGATGGATCTAACCCTGGCTGCGGAATATTATCGATAGTTACAGAGTTTGGCACAAATGAGGCGCCTGCACCGAGTCCATCTGTTAAAACTGTAGCGCTAGCAGGGATATTCCCTGTGTTCGTAACTGCAATCGTATAAGTAACGATATCCCCAATTGCAGCTGTCGGTGTATTCACTGACTTCGTAGCGACGATTGTAGCGTTATTAATTTGAGTTGTTATTACGTTACTTAACGCATTGGCGGACGCTGGAGGTAAGTTAGGATCTATGACATATTGGTACGCTGTATTGCTTTGGTTCGGGATTGGATTTGGACTAGGAATGGAATTTACTATTACTTGAAATGAGATTGTTGCACTTGTATTAGGGTTTATTGGATCAATTGCAATTCCACTTGCTGGGTTTGTATTAGGAAGTGTATTGCCATTTACTGTTACACTATTAGGAATAAATGATGTTCCGTTTGGAATTACATCTGTAAAAATTACATTTGATGCAAGTGTGTTCCCGTTATTCGTTAAAGTAGTTGTATACGTAATAATATCATTTACGTTAGCAAAGTGTTTATCTGCCGATTTTACAGCGGCAATCGTAGCGTTATTAATAGTTGTCTGTACGGTGTTAGAGGCCACCATCTGCGTTACAACTGATTTGGATGCGTCGTATGTGTATTGGAATGTAGTGCTCGATTGATTCGTAATCGGATTTGGACTAGGAATAGTTGGTACAGAAACTTGGAATGCAACAGTACGTGATGAATTCGCTCCTATCGTCCCAATTAAAATGCCATTAGCAGGGTTTGCATTTGCTATAGGGACACCGTTAATCGTTACAGTATTAGGAAGGAAGATGGTACCAGCTGGAATGATATCTGTAAACGTTACGTTAGAAGCAGGGATATTGCCGTTATTTGTTAAAATTGTTGCATACGTTATGACAGCGCCAACATCAGCGAAATTTGTACTTGTTAGTTTTGTGGCAACAATATTAGCAGTATTAATTTGCGTCGTTACTATATTGCTAGTAGCGTTTCTGACAACGGCAGGTAAACTTGGATCTGCGATAAAGCTATATTGAAGTGCAGCGCTATTTTGAACTGGATTTGGTGAAGGTAAACTATTTGCACTTATTTGAAAAACAATCGTTGTAAAACCACCTGAAGGAATGGAGCCGACTTGAAGACCGGTACTAGGGTCTGCACCTTGTTGTAAAGTACCACCTATAAAAATACTATTTGGTACGATAGTGGAGCCATTAGGGATTATATCGGTAACAATAACATTATTTGCTGTAGTATTGCCAAGATTAGCTAAAGAAATTGTATATGTGATTGGTTGCCCGACATCGGCGATAGTTAAATCTACTTCTTTGACAATCACTACATTTGCTAAATTAATTTGTGTACTTACAGTGTTACTTACAGATGTTTCTATAGTTGGTGGATCGCCCGGATTTAGAATAAAGCTATACTGTGTACTAGATGAATTTAATGTTGGATTTTGTGTTGGTAAAGAGGTGACGGTTACTTGATAAGAGACAGTAAGTGAGCCATTAGCAGCAATGGAAGGTAGTGGAACACCTATATTTGGATCTGCGTTATTTTGAAGTACACCATTAATAAGAAAAGTATTTGGAATAAAGGTAGTACCGTCTGGATTCGTATCTACGAAAGTAGGGCTATCAGCAGAAACACTTCCTGCATTCGTCAAAGTAACAGTATAAGTTAATATATCCCCTACGGTAGCGAACGCTCGATCCACTGTTTTGGCTGAAATGACATTTGCATCGTTTACTTGAGTAAATGTAGTGGTTGAAGTAGTGTTCTTACTTACAGGTGAAGTGTTTGGATCAACGATAAAGTTATAGGAGATGGAAGCGCTATTTGAAATAGGGTTTGGATTTGGAATGCTAGTGATTACTACTTGGAATGAAGCTGTAATTGTAGTATTAGCATTGATGCTACCAATATTGATGCTAGCTGGTGTAACGCCTGGCTGAGTAACACTGTTAACTATAACGCTGTTTGGGACAAAAGCGGTTCCATTCGCAATTGAATCAGATAGTAATACATTGTTCGCTGCAACATTTCCATCGTTAGTAAGAGCAAAGGTGTAAGTTAATACATCACCAACTTCCGCAAACGTTTTATCTACAGATTTATTAGCATGGAGATTTGCTAGTCTAATTGTTGATGTAACAGAATTAGAATTTGCTGTTTTTGAAGTCGGTGGCAAACTTGGATTTACAGTATATAGATAAGAAGCGAAGGCGTTATTAATGATAGGATTTTGGGTCGTAATATTGATGACTGTTACTTGAAAGGATAAGGTGAAAGTAGCTCCTCCTGGTATTGTACCAATAGGTACGAAAACGAGTGAATCTACATTTTGTAAAACACCGTTGAGTGTTACCGAACCTGGTGTTAATATCGTTCCATTTGGAAGTGAATCTGTTAGCTGTACGTTAGTTGCAGCTGTATTTCCACTGTTTGTAATAAGGATTGTATAACTTATCGTTTCGCCAATTGTGGCAAATTGTTTGTTAGTTGATTTTGTTAATGTTACATTCGCATTATTAATTTGAGTGGAAACGAGATTAGAAGAAATGTTTTTTGTAACTGGTGATTGGCTAGGGTTGACGGTATATTGATAAGAAGCGCTTGATCCATTAAATACGACGTTTGACGCGGGTATTGTATTTACTACTACTTGAAATGAAACATTTTTTGTTGTACCAGTTGGGATGGATCCAATGTTCACACCGTTAGCGGGATTTGCGCCCACTTGTGTCGTGCCATCAATTGTTACACTGTTTACAACAAAAGTTGTTCCAGTAGGAATGACATCTGTAAAAATAACATTGTTTGCATTCGTATTACCTGTACCTGTAAAGGAAACGGTGTACGTTAGTATATCACCAATATCTGCAAAATTTTTATCTACTGCTTTCGTCATTGTTACAGTAGCATTATTCACTTGAGTGGAGACAATATTCGTCGTATCAGTCCCGCTTACTGCCGGTTGATTTGGCACAGGAATGTATTGATAAGTTGTTGTACCACTATTTAATATGGGATTTGTTTGCGGGATAGAAGGAACGAATACTTGAAATGAAACCGTAGTCGTAGAATTAGCAGCAATAGATCCAATTGATATACCAGTAGCGGGATTTGCGCCAGCTTGGGTAACTCCGTTCACAGTTACGCTCCCTGGAATGAAAGTAGTCCCGCTAGGAATCGGGTCCGTATATATAACATTTGTTGCAGCGATATTTCCTATATTAGCTAAGGCAATACTGTAAGTTAGCGTTTCACCAATATCGGTAAAAAGTTTATTAACTGATTTTGTGCCATTAATATCTGCGAGGTTAACTTGTGTTCCAGCAGAGTTGCTTGTTGCAAGACCGTTAAAGGTCGTTCCACCGGCGATTGGTGTATATTGAAATGTAATATTAGCAGTGTTAGAAATCGGATTTGGATTTGGCAGAGAAACGACAGTCGCTTGGAAAGTTACTGTACGAGAAGCACCATTATTGATTGTTCCAAGAGATATACCAGCGGCAGGATTTGCATTTGTTTGTGGTATGTTATCTACCATTACAGTGCCAGGTATAAAGGAAGTCCCATTAGGGAGAATGTCTGTCAAAATAACGTTATTGGCGGGAAGAAGTCCGGTATTAGGGATAGTAACTGTATAAGTGAGAATGTCTCCAATTGTAGCTACACTTTTATTCACGCTTTTCGTTGCTTGTATATTAGGTGAGTTTATATTAATTTGTAAACCGACTGTATTTAACATGTATGCATCTCCGTTAGTTGTTAAACGGATTGCGGCAGATACTTGAGAATTTGTTAAATAGGGAGAAATATCAATGGAAGTAATGTCCCAGCCTTGTCTTCCTGCAGAGATGTTTGTACCTGAAGAAGCACTTTGATTTCGCGTTCCAAATGTCCCTGTTGTATCTAAGTTTCCTGCAGCATTATTAATTTGGGAACCGAAGAAATTATTTATGGCATTATTTGGTCCGGATAAAGCGTTTAATGAACTGAAATTTGGTCCGAATAGAGCCTGATCCCCAATTAAATCAGCATCCCCTTCGGTAGAACTCAAAAATAATCGTCCGCTTACAGGTCCTCCGGAAGGTGTTAAAAATCCTGAAACAGCTACATCTGCACTACCGGTATCAGCAGAAACACGGTTACCCGCTACATAAATGGTTAAGTTTCTTGCTGGCAATGTCCCATTTTGATAAGCGACAATGAGCGTCCATCCAGAAGAATTGATAGCCCCATTAGAAGCATCTAAAGGATCAACAAGTCCAGGGACAGAGCCAGTTGTATAAGAGCCAGATCCAGCAGCTTGAACGAGAGATGTTACATCTGCAGAACGTGTATAGAATCCAAATGTGACAGATCCAGAAACGAAAGTTTGATTTGAAGCTGTAACAGCCGAAGGGGTAATTGGGTATGTTGAAACAGGTGTAGTAAAAGAAACAGGGTTTCCTAAAACACTCGTAATGTTTTGATCACGAGATAAATAGTTTCCACCCCAAACGAGTTCTGCGTAAAGAATCGTACTACCAGCAGGGATATTTAATACAGCGGTAGAACTATTTTGTGTATAGTTTAACGTTGTACCAGCAGGAAAAGTAGGTACTTGTAAAGCGGTATTCGTAGTTACGAATGCACCAATTGCCCCGATTGTACCAGCACGGTTTTGGTTACTAATTTTACTTAAACCTAGTGTGTTCCCTGTAATCGCAAGTGCCCCGTTAGTAGTGGTAGAAAATCGATTCGTAATGGGCATTTTTTCACCTCATTTGCATATAGTTTTGGTCAAAATACGATATGCATATAAACAATCAAAAGGAACATGTATAATTGAACTATAAATTCCTTCCTTAATCATTGGAAGGAATTTAATAGTAACAAGGGCTATTTTTAAATCAGTTAATATTAACATTAAAGGAAACTCCAGGGACACAAACATTGATTTATAAAACTGCATTTGTTCCTCTATTTTGTTTATTTTGACTTTTGGATAGCACCACATGCCCATCAACTTAAGAATTTAGAATTACCCCAAAATGAAAAAAATAAGCTTTTTGTTACTTAATAACGGTGTGTCTGTAGCCCTAAAAGGGGCATTTAATTATTAGAATATAATTATTACATTATCGCATACAGTAAAACATATATTTAATAATAGGAAACAGGATTAATACCTTAGCTAAATTTAAATGATTCGTACTATATCTATCAAGAAAAACCTATTCAAGATTAATTAAAATTCAATTATCTGAGCTTTTTTCAAATCAGCAAACCATTCACCTATTATATCGTTATGATGCTTAATAATTTGGGATGCCGATAATAATGTAGTGTCATATGTACTATGCCCATCTTCAACAAGAGTAACATCATACCCTAAGCTATATGCACGTCGACACGTCGCATCTATACATATTTCAGACTGAACGCCTGTAATCACAATGTGTTCGATGTCCCTTTTATTCAATTCTTGTTGAAGACTTGTTTCATGAAATGAATCAGGGTGGTTTTTTTCAAGAACGATATCTTCAGATAGTGGAGCTACAGATTCATGAATTGCCCATTCCGGATTTCCATGCTCTAATAAAGATCCTGTTTTCCCATTAAACTTCATGTAAAAAATAGGCGCTTGGACAGTACGAGCTTTATGGATTAACAATTGAATGTTTTTTAATAATTCAATTCCTTTATATAGCATTCTTTCTTCTTTAAATGAACCCACTTGTACATCTATAATAAGCAATGCTGCATAGCCTTTTATCATAAACGACCACCTCACATTTTGATTAAAATCATACAAGTAAAATATGTATAAAATAAGTATCCATTTTTAAAGTATCCAAAATGGATAGAGAATATAAATATGTGGAATCATGAATTTTTTTATCTTCAAGCTAGAAATGAATACATTAATAAAGTTTGTATTGCTTAATGTAGCCTAGAGGTGTTTGAATGTAGTGAATTTCGCACGTACAGTGTTAAGTGGCGCAAAAGATGGAGATAACTTCAAAGTCTTACCTATCGCAACGATGGGGATGAAGAATGACCATAAATAGAACCTGTTGTTTATAACAGGTTCTAATCAGAGTTATAGGCTCAATTACAGGAACTACAGATCTACTGGGGGGTAGTGTAATTCCTGATTAAAATTAAGATATGTTAAAAAATTTTAAATATGATTAATCAAATGATAACTAAACAAAATCGTTATTTTAAAGTGACTCAAAAAAGAGCACAGATATAAATGTGCTCTTAGAGAGGTAGGTTAAGTATCCTATTGGCCATTGTTCAAAGTTAATATATGTACGTTTAACTAAAAAGTGAAAAATAAAAACAGGATAGTTAGAAAAAAGCTAACTGTTTCATTGCAACTTGTAAAAAAGAATGTGGGAGGTTCAAAAAAGAAACTATATATAATTATACAAGTAAAACAGAATTGTACAGCATGAAAAGGAGCACTACATAAGTGAGTGCTCATCGATAAGGAGGTAACTTTTTTAGCTAAACACCCTTCTTAAAGAATATGCTGGAAAAGTGGGAAATAAAACTAAAATATAGTAACTAATGATGTTATGAATAACAATTTATAGGGAGAGGTTTAATGTTGTTATTATTTAAATAATAAAGCAGCTAGCTCAATGAACTAACTGCTTTATTGTCCAACAATAACGATACCCACAATACGTTGTAACTTAAAGTTACAACTATAGTATAAACGGAATTAAAAATATTATGTAAAATTAAAAGTGAGCTAAATAAGGAAACTAAAAAGAGCACTAGGTACAAGTGCTCTTTAAAAGAAGACCCTATGAGTTAATAGCTACATATCCGTAATATATGATGACAAACAAGTTAATATAAAAGAGCATTCAGCAGAAAACTAACTGCTCATTCCTAGAAGAAAAGGAAAAACAAAATTAAAGAAGTCACTGTGAATTCAAGCTGCATCAGCCCATCTATAGCATTGGACATAATGAATAGAAACAATAAGGTCATTAAAACTCACTTATAAAAACGTAAAGGAGGCACTGCTTAAATTGTAGTATCTCCTTTTAAAAAAGTTAAGTTCAGCTTTACTTCTGAAATCAAAACAGATAATAAAGTTGTTTATTTCCTTGTGAAACTAAAGCTACCATATAGTTGAATAATATAAATTGTTTTATTCGAATATATAGTTTTAACATTGACTTTCCGTCCTTATCCAATAACGGAGTAAATTCCCCTGCATATCCACTCAACTAAATAAATGATGAATTCCTATTTCTTTATCTACCATTATTACTCGTGAACACATAATTTAGAATTTTATTCGGAAAAACTCAAAAAGGCAGCTAGAAAAAACTAACTGCTCTAGTAAATACTATGAATACAATGTTTATTCGTATTCAAACTTGGATTACCTATATTGTTAACATGCCCTAAAAATTTATTCAATAAAAGAGCAGTTAGCCCAGTCTAACTGCTCGATGCAGAGGTATTGTATGCCGAGTTATTGATTTTATTCAAGGAATAAAGAAATTGTATTTATTTGAAAAATATAGTTGAAGAATTTTATAGAGAAAATGTAGCAAATTCTATATTACAAGAGATACAAGGTGTAGCTCCAATAGAAGACAGAAGTACGAAGACCTAAACAACTTTCTGAACCAAATTTTAGTAAGGCTTCAACTAATTTAACTGCATTTGAAACAAAACTAAATAGTAAAACCTAATTAAATGTGAAATTCAACTAAAATTTAATTCTACATAAGTAACAAAAGATATTCATGAAAATGGATACTTTCTCTTCTAAAAAGTATCTATTTTATGTCCATGTACAAGTGTAGAAAGACATAAAAGTCTAAACTAAAATCTCACAAATAATTGTTGATAAATAGTAATTACCATATAGCAATAGGATTTGTAAATAATAATCAAACCACATACCTAAAATCTCGAAGATTATACTTTAATGAAAAGAATTCGAGGACTTTTTGCAAAGTACGAAAAATTAGAACGTGAACTTAAAGAAGTTAAATATTGCTTGTTGAAAGCAATATTTGTAGCACATAAGATTAATACGTAAAGCAATTATCTTTATATAATCTTGATATGAATTTTACTTTGTCTTTCTATAAATATGATTTTATCTAAATATAAACAAATTACACTCTCCTTATAAAGCATCGAGGAGAGATAATGATGAATCCATTTAGAAAAACAACCCTGTTTGTATTTACACTATCAGTATTAAATACAAACATTGGTATGTCACATGGTGATATTCCTATATTTACTAAAATACAACCTGCAATACCACAAGAGGAGAATGCAAAATCAGAAGTAGAATATATGAGAAATGAATCAGTAGAATCAGAAAAGGTACTTGAAAAAGAAAATAGGCCCATAGAGCAAGAAAAAGTGATAGTAAGGCCATTGGATGTGCCGCTGATTCTACAAAAACCAGAATTGATGAGAGGTTGTGAAGTAACGAGCCTTGCTATGGTGTTGCAATTTTCAGGTGTACAAGTCGATAAGATGGAACTCGCTGCAAAGATAAAGTCTGTACCATTTCAGGGAAAGGGTATAAAGGGGAATATGCACAAAGGGTTTATTGGGGATATAGCTACATTTGATAAACCTGGACTAGGTGTTTATGTAGAGCCGATTTTAGAATTGGCAAAGGAGTATGTTTCAGAAGAGAAAGTGAAGGATCTAAGTCACAAAGAACCTCAGCAAATATATGAGGCGATAGACAGAGGGCAACCTGTATGGGTATTAACAAATGCCCGTTTTAAACGGTTACCTGATGATGAATTTTATACATGGCGTACAGATGCAGGAGAAATGAAAGTGACATATCACCAGCATAGTGTCGTTGTGACCGATTATGATGAACAATATGTATATATTAACGATCCACTAAAGAAGGACAAACACAGAGCAATTGATCGGAATAGTTTTGAACAAGCCTGGATTCAAATGGGAAGACAAGCGATGACAGTTTCAATGTAAAACGAACGTAGATTGGATGAGAATAGAGATGAAAAAAGTTTTAATAGTTGAAGATGAACAGATTATCCGAGAGACTGTAGCCCATTATTTCTCGCATGATGGATATGAAGTAATTACAGCGGAAGATGGTCAAATTGGGCTAGATTTGTTTGCTGAACAAGAGCATAATATCAGTTTAGTTATTTTGGATATTATGCTCCCATTAATGGATGGATGGTCAGTGTGTAGACGTATTCGAAAGAATTCTAATGTTCCTATTATCCTATTAACGGCACGAAGTGATGAAGATGATACGTTACTTGGATTTGAACTTGGGGCAGACGATTATGTAACAAAACCATTTAAACCGTCTATTTTATTAGCGAGAGCAAAACGTTTGTTCAAAGATACAAATCAACAAGTACAATATCAGGACTGTATTAATTTATGTGGTATTCGCTTAGATAAATCAGCACGTTCTGTTTCAATAGATGGACAAAAAATAGATTTTACACATACAGAATATGAAATTTTACACTCTTTAATGCAACACAAGGAACAAGTACTATCAAGAGAGCAGTTAATCACAAATATTTGGGGATACGATTATGATGGAGATGATAAAACACTAACTGCACATATGCGTAATGTACGATTAAAACTTGGTGAGAAAGCAAAACACATTATTACAGTTGTTCGTACGGGTTATAAATTTGAGGTAGAAAAATGATGAGAAAGAAGATTGTGTTTCAGTTATTTTCTCTTACCTTTTTACTATGTTGCATGATTATCGCAGCTATCTTTTTCGGACAAATGTATGTGATGAAATACTTATATATAGATAAAGAAAAAGAAAATGTTCAGAAGCAATTACAACGGTACTATACATTTTATGAAGCTCATAAACAGGATGAAAATACACTCCAGAGGAAGGAACTCTCGTATGCTAATCAGCAGGGTATTATGATTGCTAGGCTCGATAAAGAAGCCAATATCAAGAAATTACCATCAGGAGATCATTATATAAAAACAGTTGATAAAAATGATTCGAGTCGATCCTCTAAGGTTGTGTTTAATAATTTAATCAATGCAAAGAAAGATATGGATCCTAATTTCAGTATATTAATTACAAGTTTACTCAATAAAACGACTAAACTAGCTATCATGGATACAGTAAGTAAAAGATCGAATAAAGACATAGTGATTCCTACAACATTGAGAATAAAAGGTTATGATGGAAATTTTGTTGCACCTACTTATTATCAGATTGATAAATATATGATGTCTGGTGCTAAAAATGGTATGAAGGTTTTTTCAAAAGAAGAAAGTGAGAAATATTATTTCTTAGAGGGAATTGTAACAGAGATAAATTTCCCAGTTTACTTCAATTCAAAAATGAATAATACATTGTATAGTAATGAGGTGTTTGCAAATCGTATTTTGCAATTTCAATCGGAATGGATCAGCGATAAAGTGAAATTACAAGGAGACGAATGGGTTCAGAATGAAATCAGTATAGATGGAATCAAGTATCTAGAAACGATAAAACCACTCATGCAAAATGGACAAGTAAATGAATTCATTTATACATTGTCTTCGTTACAACCGATTACAAAAGTGACAGATGTAATGAGTGATTATTATATATATTATAGCATTTGTGCTGATTCTATCGCTGGTTGTATGTTTATATTATTCAAGAATTATTACCAAACCATTACTAAAAATTAATGAAGCAACGAAAAAAATAATGCAATTTCAATTTCAAGATAAGCTTTCTATCAAATCAAAAAATGAAATTGGTGAGCTTTCCTCTAATATTAATCAACTCTCAGAAAGAATGGAAGGATATATCAATCAGTTAAAAACAGACTTAGAAAAAGAGAAAAAATTAGAACAGACACGAAAAGATTTCATTGCAGGCGTTTCGCATGAATTAAAAACGCCACTCAGTGTCATGCAAATATCTGCATCTATGCTGCAAGATGGAATCGCGCCTGAAATGAATCAATATTATTGGGAAGCATTAGAAAAAGAAATAGAGAAAATGAATGTGTTAATAGATGAAATGTTGAATTTGGCTAAATATGAATCCGGAACGTACCAAATACAGATGGAGCAGGTTAATATAGGGAATTTAATTCAAAAGGCAGCAAAAGATTTACAAGTTCAAATTAAAGAAAAATCACTACACATCAAATTAAATATAGATAATGTTTGTGTTAAAGGTAAAACACATCTGTTAGAACAGGTCATAACAAACTTGTTTACCAACGCGATTCGCTATACAGATGCGAATCGAACCATTGTGATAGATGTAAACGAGAAACAACATGACGTATATATAGGGTTTGAAAATAAAGGGGCACATATAGCAGAAGAAAACATAGATAAAATATGGGATCAATTCTATAGAGTGGATAAATCAAGAAAAAGAGTATATGGTGGAACGGGTCTTGGACTTTCAATTGTAAAAAATATATTAGATTTACATAATGTAAAGTACGGTGTAACTAATACAAAAGATGGGGTATTGTTCTACTTCCATTTAGAAAAATGGGATACAAAGTAGTAAGATGTAACATTGATATTATAGATTTTACTGTGGTGTTAAAGGCGATTTACATTCATATAAATTATTTTTAAAAAGGTGCGGAGTCAACTGAAATGTACCCTTTAAAATGGACAGTTTAATAAAAAAAAACTGAAAAATCAAGCCCGGAAAAGATGGTTCCGATATTCAATCGGAATCATCTTTTTTAATGTTCACTGATAACGATTATAATTATACCCCTCCATCTATTAATGGTATCTTTAGTAAAGTTGAAGAATATGTAGGCTAAAGCGTCCATAGCGTTGCTTTTTTTGGTTATATAAGGGTAATATCATATAGGAGTAGAGGCCATGCATATTTGCACCAGAACCGGTTAAAATTAAGGTGGTTCAGTTAGAGAAAGGAACTTTATGGTATCATTTTAGCGAGTTTATTTATATTAAACTATATAAATAAGAAGTTGCATAAAGGTAAGTAAATATTATAATTGATTTTGAACCATTTAATCCAACAATAAATGACATAGCGATCAAACTTACTATGGTACTTTTTATACCGTTATTCTTAGCCTTGCTTATCAAAGTCATACTTATGAAATTTATGAGAGAATCGATTGCTGGCAGACTAGCATATCTATCTTGTCTATTTTTTATGTACTATGTATTTAAATTTGTTACAGAGTAGAAAGACATCTTAGGATGTCTTTTCTTTATAAATAACAGTAATGTAGTATTTAAGCCTATACGTTCACACAAGATTACATGTATTTAGTTCTGTATATCAATAAAGTTTTGGAACTTGATTTTCTTATCCAATCAAGTTCCAAAAAACTCTAAACTAAAAACTTATAAAGAATCTTTGATAAATAGCCATTATTATAAATTTTGTAGGTACTTTCATGTCTTAATAACAGGACATGAAAGTCTAAACCTTTTGAACATAGGACAAAAAACTCTTAACTACTTAGCCAGTAATATCTTTAACTTATTTTATTATAATAGATGAAAATAATGATAAAATTATACCTTTTTCCTAATTGCACGTGTGAATATTCTGATACAATAGAATTAAATAAATTTAAAGTTAGGGTGAAACGTAATGTGGGATAGTCATTTCCATGGTACTCCAAGTAAAGTGATAGTTGAAGAGATTTCTTCGGAAAACAATAGTGATAAAACTTTTAAAGTTGGACAAATATATTCACATCCATTATATGTTTATAAGCTAGAAATTTCTAAAATTGAAGCGTATAAAGGTGAAAGTTATAGTTATAGAAATGCTTCTATATTTGTAAAGCCTTGCTTTTTTAATAGGGAAAATGAAATTGTTAAATTAGATGAGTATGAGATGACTACAGAAGAATTGAACGCAGACAAATGGTGGATTGAATCAGAAAAATAGAGGTGAGAATACTATGATTAATTTACTTATAAATACAGGTCTTTCTAAAAAGCTGTTAAGTGAATGGCATCCTATCAAGAATGGTCACTTGAATCCTGAAGATATTACATATGGAAGTTACGAATATATTTGGTGGGAGTGCTCTGAGGGACATGTTTGGGGATCAACTCCTAATGATAGGCTGAAAGTTGAAGATGAGCTTTGTCCAAAGTGTATGAAGAAAAAGCAGCAGCTAGATAAATTAAACAATGTTAATAAAATAGAAGCTAAATCACTTAGATGTATTGATCCAGATTTATCTAAGCAATGGAATTTCAAAAGAAATGCAGATGTAACACCTGATAATGAGATGATTGATGAAGAGAATTGGAATGTTAGATGG
Organism: Bacillus hominis; assembly: GCF_018332515.1. Lineage (GTDB taxonomy): Bacteria > Bacillota > Bacilli > Bacillales > Bacillaceae_G > Bacillus_A > Bacillus_A hominis. Next base: position 25,820 of record NZ_BOQD01000003.1, read on the forward strand.
TGGATATGTGGTAAGGGTCATGAGTGGAAGGAGTCTGTTAGAAGTAGACTTCATGATAAAACTGTGTGTCCATACTGTTCAAATAAGAAAGTTTGCAAAGACAACTCATTAGCAACAATGTATCCAGAGATAGCAAAGGAGTTTTGTATCTTTGACACATGTTATCGGCAGAAATTCCGAAATCCATATGAGGCAATTTATACTTCAAATGAAGAAGTAATGTGGGTTTGTAAAGAAGGTCATATGTGGAGAGAAAAAATAAATTTAAGAGTGAAAAATGGTAAGGGATGTAGAACTTGTGAAAAGTATCAACAGTCAATTGCTCTTCATAACCCAGAAATAGCAAAAGAATGGCATCCTACAAAGAATAAAGAAGTATATGGTGTAACAACACCAGAGGAGACATCTACCAGATGTAACGAAAGAGCATGGTGGATTTGTGGTAAGTGTGGACATGAATATAAAGCAATGGTCAAAGCTAGACATGAAGGGGCTGCAAAATGTCCGTCATGTTATCCTCCAGAACCAAGGGTAAGAAAAAAGAAAAGAGAAGCTTTATTTCAAACTTATAATAAGATGGAAGATAATAGGGTTATCTTTGAGAAGAATTTAAGAGGAAAATTTAAAGATAGTGAAGGATAGCTTGAAATCTTTTTTCAAATTTGTGCTGGGAAGCTAAAAAACTAAAAAAGTGTCCTTTTTGCTTTTTTAGTTTTTTACATTTTATTTTGTGGAAATGAATTTAAATAAAAGCACCTATAAATCTCTAAGGTGCTTATTTTACTATATCTAGACCTTGCTATTTTGTGTAGCAAGGTCTTTTATTATATGTTCTATTTATAAAGTGAATTTAGTACGATAGAACATTTTCAATACTCCTAGAAATCATAGCAGTGCTTTTTTGTTATAAAGGATAATATTATATAGGAGTAGAAGCCATGCATATGACAAAAAAGAACAATTTCGGTAGGAATCCTGATTGTTCCCTGAAATGCGTCTTATATTTGCAAAAGAACCGGTTAAAATTAAGATTGTTCAGTTGGAGGAAGGAACCTTATGGTATCTTTTTAGCGAGTTTATTTGTATAATTTTATTCTTTAAATAGAACGATAAGAGAAAGGTAAGTGAATATTATAATTAATTTCGAACCATTTAATCCAATAATGAATGACATAGCGATCAAACTTGCTATGGTACTATTTATACCGTTATTCTTAGCATTGCTTGTCAAAGTCATACTTATGAAATTTATGAGAGAATCCGTTGCTGGCAGGCTAGCCTATCTATCTTGTCTATTTTTTATGTACTATGTATTTAAATTTGTTACAGAATAGATAGGCATCTTAGGATGCCTTTTTTATAAATAAAAGTAACGTAGTATTTAAACATATACGTTCACACAAGATCACATGTATTTAGTTCTGTAAATCTATAAAACTTTAGTTTGGATTTTCTTGGCCCAAGCTAGTCCCAAAAATGAGAGTTTAGAGTTTCATGCCTTTGTACAGTACATTAAGATAGGAGGGGAGTTTAACTCACATTTCCTCAACTGTTCGTTAAATTCCGATTTAACGAACAGTTGGTATTGTCTTATTTATATGTTATGATGTTATTGTCATATACTATAATTTGAGGAGAATTGATATGAAAATTCCTTTTATGAAAGAAAAAATAAAAAAAGTAGAAAAAAGGTATTTACAAGCAGAAACATTTGTACAACTATTCTGTGGTTTAATTATTCCTAGAATACGCGACGGAAAAGACATTGAGACAGCTTGGAATGAAATAAAAGATTACTTTGAGGAACCTCGTTTTAAACATGAAAAAGTATGTTTCAGTAAAGGTTTGAAGTATAATTTTGAAGATCTTATTGAAGCATACAATGAGTTATATTACGAAGAAACACCCGTCTACTTCAATTTACTACAGGTATTTAAAGAATACCATGCCTGTGAAAAACAAATATTAGCTGATCAGTTAACCATTTATCAGGTAATGAATACAAGAGTACCTTATAGTACAGAGTCCTACTTTCCCAACACTAAATAATAGTTTGTAAATGTTATATTGTGAATGACGTATGAATCATCCATAATGAAATTTTCAAGCGAATTAGTAAATAGAATATGATTTTAAAACCACAAGAACATTTGTTCGTTAAAATTGTATTTAACGTGAAGAATAGATAGCTGTTTTTCTATTCTTCGTATATAATCAAATTTCCCACTATGAAAGGATGTTTATTACTGTGAGACCTAATTTTGTAGATATTGTAGGGTATCAGTTTGAAAAAGTTCATACAGGTGCTATAAAATGGTTGTTAGACTCAAGCAATAAATTGATTGATCACACCGAAAAATCAAATGTGCTTCGCAATTTATATAAAACGTGTGGCATCCTCCCCCCTTTCAAAAGTTCGGATATTAATTTTATAGAGTGTAAACCAGAATTTTCTATCGGAAGTGGAAAAAGAGTGGATCTTGTTATTGAAATAACACTAAATAATCGTGACCTAAAATATATAGTAATCGAAATGAAAGTTGACACTATAGCTAAAGAAGACCAACTTACTGCCACCTACGATGGTTTTCACAGCAGCGAAGATGCTATATTTATTCTTTTTCTGTTTGGCTCTTCTCAAATTTGTCAGATTCCAAAACATGACCACTTTAATACTTTCTGCTTAAATGATATCATATCTGCCTTTAATAACATTGATAGTGAGCACTATATATATAGGGATTGGATGGACTCTTTGCATGGCGAGTTAAGAAAAGGTAAAACCATTAAGGATCTACTTCCTACTTTAACTGATATTAAAAACAAAAATTCTTGGCGCAGGAACGGGTATCGAACACATTTCACTGCATTTTATTACCTTTACAATCATCTAAAATCCAATTCAAAAAACAAAATAGCCTGGAATATTTACAGTGGTAATAATAATCCAATTATGAATTGGGAATCAGGATGGTTAGATAAAACCATTTCTAGTAAAACAATAACATTCTATTGGGAATTTAATTATCAAGATCTTATATTAAAAGTTAAATTACCAAAGGAAAAGTATCTTTCAAGTCAAGAATTACATCAATTAAAATCAAATATTATTTCAATAGTATCTAAAAATCCCGAAATTAAGGGAAATATTGCTCGTAGGCAATCAATACCTAGAGTATATAACTCCCTATATAAATGGAAGTTTGACTTTTTAACGGAGAGTTTTGAAGAGATAATGATGAAAGCAGAATTAATTATCCAAAAAATTCATCCCGAATTAAAAAAATCTAATTGGGAATTTCCCAAAAGTAAATCAGTATAATACTCCAAAGTATTAGAGGTGTATAAAATGAGTAACAAAGAAAAAGAACGCTTTAAATCACTTGTCGAAAAGCACAAAAAAAATATGCCCTGGTATGTAGTAGAATATATAGAAATGAAAGCAATGCTCTCCCCTGCTACTTTATATGGATATATAACAGAATTTGAGAAATTTTTTAAATGGATGATTGAGAAACGAATAGCGGTCATAAATGGAAATGTCGCAACTGAAATACATGAAATTCCAATTGAATTGTTAGAAAGCCTACCTTTAAATGAAGTGAATCGATTTCATATGTACCTTAAGGGTGAAGGTATTGAAATCAAAGCAATTAACAGGACCTTTTCGGCTTTAAAATCTCTTTTTAAATACCTTTCACAAAAAACTGAAGATGAATATGGGAATAGCTATCTTTCACGAAATGTAATGGATAAAATAGAATTACATAAAGAAAAAATAGATGCTGCAGCAAGAGCAGATGATGTAGCGAATATGATTTTTAATAATAATGATGATGCTGCATTCCTGCGCTTTCTAGCAAACGATTATGAATTTATTCTGAAAGAAACTTCTACTCGTAAATACAATTACTTTTTACGTGACAAAGAACGTGATATTGCCTTAATTAGCCTTATTTTAGGTACAGGGCTACGTGTGTCAGAATTAGCAAGTCTTAGCCTATCTAGCGTTAATTTCCGGCAAAAAACAATCAAAGTGATTCGTAAAGGGAATAAAAAATCATCCATACTTGCTACTCAATCCAGTCTAGATGATGTACAAGAGTATTTGAAAGTACGCCAAGAAAGGTATGGTTGTCCCCCAGAAGAAGAAATTATGTTTGTAACAAGGTACCAAGGAAAATACACCCAGCTTTCTGTCCGTGCCATACAAAATTTAGTAGATAAATATACAAGTGCATTTGATGAAAAACGCAGTCCTCATAAACTACGACATACCTATGCTACAAATCATTATAAAGAAAATAAGGACCTAGTATTATTACGCGATCAACTTGGCCATACCTCTGTTGAGGTGACTAGTATTTATACAAATATTAATAACGAGAAGAAACGTGAAGCTATTGATCGATTAGAAAAAAGACAATTTGAATAAAAACAGGATACTTCCTTAAGGAAGTATCCTGTTTTTTTACTGTTGAATTTATTACTCTACGATAAAAATCTTACCAGCCTGAAACACCAGTTAATACAGCTTGATTGGCTGAATTACATTTATTGTACACTTCCCAATAAGCATCTACAATCCAACCCTTTTTATATTCTCTATCAGCTGAAAACGCCGCATATAGTGCTGTGCCTAAATTCACTAATTCGAATTGAGATGCTGACTCAATATTCTTGACTCGTTCTTGTAAATTAGCTGAAAAGCTTCAATATCCTTTTGTGATGTTAACTGTTGAATTTGTTGGTATAAGTAATTTGAAAGCCCCTTAGCAGGTATATTATTTGATAATGCACTTAAAATCTTTTCAAGTAAACTCTTTTTCATCCTTGTTCCGCCCCATTTCAATTTATGTAAACTAAACGTATTAAATTTTTATATAATACATTATATCATTATATTATGTATTATATATGTAACCGCGATAAATCACCGTTCAAATTTTCTATCCCCCCTTAACTAAATAAAGGTGAAATTTTCATATTCACTTAGAGCAATTGCCCTTAATCCCAACCACTTTTTCTCTTTTCTTGTTCTATTGTTATACGTTCTTTATATTCATAAGCCTTTATTTCATTACCTACATCAATTTGGTTAAAAACATCACTTTTCACGTCTATAATTCGCATCTTTTCATGTGCATATAACGTAATAAGGTGTTTGTCTGGAGAACCTGTATCACCCATAAGAGGATTTCCAGGATCGCCTTCGATAAATTTTTTATCAATAACCTTCGCCTGTACTAACCTTCCTTTTTTTACTGTCTCTTCTTCAATTTCATATTCTGTCATAGCTGACTGTATTGCTGGAAAAACAAACCACACAATTATAATTGTAATAATAGTTACAAAAAAACACACTATAACATTTGCATTGGTTTTTTCATTAGATTTATGCATTATATTTATCCCTTCCCAGTTATGAAAATCACTTCTCTCTTACTTCTACAATTCTTTCTTTACTGAGTTAAATTGCTTCTTCTTCACTTATAACTTATTAATATTCATCTCGACACTCCTCCTTTCAGAGCGTTAATTGTAAAATAATCTATAAATTAATTATATAATTTATATATAACAATTATAAACTTTTGTTTATAACTATCCAAAAATGAAAAGAAGGTACCACATGCCAGCAACTTCTTTTCAAATGCCTTTTATAAACTAACGAATCGGTATTACCCTATTAAGAAATCTATATATAATTCAAAACCTTGCACTAAAAAAATTGGCATACAAATAAAAATTAATCCTAAAATAGATTTGAAAATGTACATATCAAGCGGAACTTCTTTTGTATAAGAATAAACATAACCTTTTATCGCAACAATTATTGTGAAAATGAATGTCGCAATACCTACACCAATAGTTAAAAGTAATACAATTAGTGGGGGCATTGAACCTCCTATACTTAAGATACTATTACCCATATAATAATTTAATGTAAATATGGTCTCCCATAATAAACAAATGAATGTAGGTAAATGGTATAAACCATTAGATTTCTCCATTTTTGAATTAGGGTCCTTAGAGATTAGAATTGCATTTTCAAGTAAATGATTCAAACTCATCATTTAGCCTCCTTTATATGTTAAACATCTAACAAATTCTTAAATACATTTTTGTTTTTTTAAATTCCTTATTACTGTAAGTATTAGTCTCTAGCAAACTATTTCAATTTAAAATTCATTTTCACTTATACCCCTCACTACTTATGCACATTAACAATTATACTCCCTATTAAATCTTATAATCATTATTTATCCTTAACCCTTTTCTATCCTTGATTATAAAATGATACCCATATAAATTATATAATTTATATATACGAAAAACAACAATGAACTTAATGAAGTTTATTGTTGCTTTGTTCTATAATAAACAAATTAACTTTTTATTCAGAATTTTATTGATAAATATGTTAAAATCACTTAATAAATCCTACTTTTCTGCTATGATGGTAATAAATAGGATACTCTATAGGATGGGGGAATATATGATGATTGTTTCAACTAATGGAAACAATGAAATTACAAAGCTACTAAACGATTGGTATCTTGAAATCCGCTCAAGACGTATAGGTAATGCTCATCAATTAAAAGAAATAATTGATACTAAGATTCATAGTATTGAAGAGGATCAGAATTTATTGCTCTACTACTCACTACTAGATTTTAGATATCAATTTGTAATTGATAATTTAAGCGTTTCAAAAAGCAGTTTTGACAAAGTTGAAGCTTTTGATATGCCTACAGATAATTTCTTAGCTTATTATTATCACTTTTTCAAAGGAATTCATGCCTCTACTATTGGAGAATATCAAATCGCAAAAGAGAGTTATGAAAACGCAGAAAAACTTTTAGACTGCATTCCTGATGAATTGGAAAAAGCGGAATTTTATTATAAAGTTGGAGCTTTTCATTATGATATATATCAAGGGCTCTTATCTTATCAAAAAGTATCAGAGGCAAGGGAAATCTTTGCTCAACATGCTGGGTATGAGATTAATGTCGCTTTTTGTGATAACCTTATAGGCTTAGCTTGTACTCATTTGAGAGAATGGGAACTCGCTGAAGAATATTTCACGAAAGCAATGGATATGTTCCAAAAAATAGACGAAGAGCAATTTATTTTAATGGTGCGTCAAAATTTAGGGTTAATGTATGCTACTCAAAACCTTTCGCCATTAGCTATTAGATATCTTTCAGAAGTAAATCAAAAAATGCCTAACAATTATAAAGCATTATTTATTGAGGCAAGGGAACATATGAAAGAAGGAAATCACTCCGTTGCAAAAGATCTCATAGCAAAAGGACATTCCGTTTGTGAAGAGGTTGAAAATATAGAGTATCTGCACCATTTTAAAATATTAGATACAATGAATGGAGATTTTCCTGCCGAAGCACTTGAAAGGACAGTGTTAGAAGGCGTATCATATTTTAAAGAGCAAGAACTTTTCGAATACATTAAAGAGTATGAAGAATGCCTTGCTACTGCATTTTATAAAGAAAATAATCATGTTAAAGCAAGTCATTATTTCTATTCATGTTCTCAAGCAGGAAAAAAAGCTTTTGAGAAGGAGGCATTAAAATGAAAAAAACAATTTTCGGTTTAGTTGGTGTAATTACTATTTTTACTTTAATGTTTGGTGCCCAATCCCCTACAGAAACACATAAAGCTATTGATGTTGTTCAATATGCACACGGAAATCATGGTGGTTAAGGTTGTAATTTAATTCAACGAGGGTAAAATTGTACAATATGCTCACGGATATACTGGCGGATGATAAAAAAACAAGGGTCTTCACTTCATTGTGAGGACTTTTGTTTTTTATCCCTCCCATATAATAACTATTTTTAAAAAGGAGAAAACTATTAATGCATACACAAGAAGGTTTTTACAAAAAATTAATAGAGGAACAAAGAGTAGTAACAGTATTCCTAATAAACGGTGTTAGAGTACCTGGAATCATTATGGCTACGGATAAATTTTCAGTACTGATCTCCAATAATGGTAAACAACAATTCCTTTATAAGCAGGCGATTTCAACGGTTGCTATTTAAATGATTTTGAACTCCGGTGTTTCGTTATTTATATGTTCAACTTTAAAAGTGAATTTGAATTATCTTAATGTACGAAGCAACAAAAAAAGAATCCTTAATAAAAGGATTCAACCCAGGAAAATATAAAGAGAGATACATAAATAAAAAGAATTACTTATATTATAATATAAAAACAAACGAAACATATTGAGAAACAAAAACAAGATTTTATATTCTTACTATTAAATATAAAATGATAATGAGTCATACACAACTGCTCTTTAATCCTTTTAAAAGAACCATTTATCATGTAGGGGATTCTTTTACTTTATATAGATTGTTCTTGTTATAACAATTGTATTTATATAAAATGTACATGTGACTATTTTTAGTTTCTATATCTATCTACCTAAATTTGGCCTGTGTATACAGGCTTTTTTTATTTGATATAGAAGAAAAATATTTGCTATACTAAATTCGCACAATAAATGCAAAATCACAAATGAAATAGGGGCAGCCTGGCATAACTGCCCCTATTTCATTTGTATCCTCATAGTTTCCTTTATAAATCTAGTGAATTACATTTCTTCTTGTGTGTTTTTACCCTTATTCCAGGGTTTTTTGCCCAATCGATAATATCTCTTTTTTTGTCCACTAGTATCAGCAGACAAAACACAGCTGTATTTTTATATCTTCACTTATATATTGTATTAATTTAAGAAGATTAAATTGTTACTTTCGAAAATAACGAAACCTTTTAATCTCCTAGCTAATATAGTGCATATTAATAAAAAAGAATACAGTTATATAATCTGCATTCTTCTTTATTAAGTCTAATATCTAAGTAATTTAGCCTACATGTTTACTCAATTTAAATTTTGTACTGCATTGAATACATAATACAATATTATTCGATTCAATTATCAAATCACTTTTACAGTCTTCGCATTTTAATTTAAGTATCTCTGTCCCTGTATAAATCCACTCTGGTGTTACATCTCCTATAAGTGCAAGCTGCTGGACAATTTCTATCGATGGTAAGCTTAGACCTCTAATCCATGAATTTACTGTCCCTTTTGGAATCGATAACCCTTTTTTATTTTTAAGTTTTGCTCCTAATTCAACAAGGCTTAAAGGCGGGATATGAGAACTTTTAATCTGTTCAATTCGTTTTCCAATTGCTTTTTTATCTAGCATTAATTAATCACCGACTTTACTTATTTCTAACCCAAATACATTTAAGTGGATTACTACTTGTCACTCTCATAATTAACAATAAATACATTAACACTATATTTTTGGAACTTCTCGCATTCTTCTTTAATAAATGCTATACATTTCTCTTTCTTATATCCACCGGATCCACTTCCTATTAGCGGAATTGCTATTGACTTATAGTTCTCTTTAATTAATAATTGCAAAGCGTTTCTAGTAGACTCCCTAATTGAATACTCTGAAGCTTTCCAAAATGCATTTATACCAGCGACGTGTATGATAGCTTTACAATCTAAAAATCCAGACGAAGTAATAACTGCCTCTCCTATTTTTAAGGGACCTTTTCTCCTTACTTCTTCATACACGCTCTTACCAGCCTTTTTAAATATTGTTCTCGAAACACCTGAAGCAATTAATAAAAATCCTGGTATGAAGTTTCTATTCCAAGCGTTAACTATTACATCTACTTTATCGCAATAATTTGTAATATCACCATTTTCTATGAAGACCCTCAATTTATAACCACCCTTCGACTTTAGTAGTAATCTATAAAATCAGTTGAGACTGTGCCTGTTTTTTATGTATTATTATAAACATCTAAAAAGATATAATGATTTAATTAAAAACCACCACAGTCTCCTCCACCATCACCAGAAGAGCCACATCCCAAGCTAGTAGTATCGTTTTGGAATGCTGAAGTTGTTGTAGCAACGCTTAGTGCTACACCTAATGCAACTTGTGTCGTATTACTTGTATCATCATTAGATACAATTTTCTTTTTCTTTATCTCTGCGTTTCCTTGTTTTCTAGATTCAGTGTTTGTAGGCTGAGAAGAATTAATAATGACGTTGCTATTTTGATTAAATACACGTCTCTTACTCTCTTCATCTACTTTATTTCCATCACTTTTACTTCGTTTATTCACATAAACAGCAGCGCTCGTTGTTCCTGTTCCATTTTTATTGAATTCATTAGTAGTGTCAAAATTGTTTTCTTGTAAATTTACTATTTTTCTCTTCAAATCGAAAATTACATTTCTCACAATTAATGTTCCCGCTACATTATAAATAAGAAAACAAGTGTCAAATAACAAGATTCCTGAAATATACAACTGATCAAACAATTCCCTGCCGAAATATAATAAGATAACTAACATGATTTGAACGCTTCCGAAAAATACCCATGTTCCTTTTATTTCTCTTTTTAAACGACTAATTTCTTCATTTATAGTTTCTATATGAATTTCGTTATATGTTTTTAATTTCATACAATCACCCCATTAATATATTTCTATAAATTTAACACGCTCACAATTTGACATGCTTTAGAGTTAGCAATATAGTAGTACATCTCTAACCCTCTTCTTTCAGAACGCAAAATTTTCCCGCGCATTTTAGATAAATGCTGAGATACGGTAGATTGAGGGACATCTAATAGCTCTGTTAATTGTGTTACATTACAAATTTTGCGGTGTTCTAGCTCCTTCACGATTTGTAATCTAACTGGATGGGCCATAATCTTTAATAATTCTACATCCGCCTCTGGGATCTTGTACATTTCATTACTTGCTTGCATAGTTGTCATTTTAATTTCTCCTTTTATAATTTCTTTTTGTTTTAATTATCTATTTTTAAGTATGTTTTTTTACTTGATTACATTGTTCATAACTGTTATATTGTTTGTTCTTTTGTCTCTGTATCAGATTTAATATATAGAAGTATTATGATGGCTAAAAATCCAATAAAAGATAGCATAGGTATTGAGATGAAACCGAATAAATTTAAGTAATCCTCTGTACAAGAAACTCCTACTGAACAAGTCTTCATCTCCCTAATAGGAAACGCTTGAATTGTAATTTGATATACAGATAAAATCAAACCCATACACGCAAATGGAAATGCATACGTGCTGACATGCGGATCTCTTCTATACATTCCTATCCCCAATATAAATACTAATGGATACATGGCCATTCTTTGGTACCAGCACAAATCACATGGCGGCAGCTTCATCCATTCACTAAAAAACAAACTAATTAACATTGCACTAGTAGCTATCGTCCAAGCAAATGCAATGTGGTACTTACGAATCCATTCCATTTTACGTTCTCCTCACACGAGTTTAGTTGCATTAAAGGGTTTTAAATAAGGATGTGATATTATCTCAATTATCTATTTAGAATGTCACTAACTTATTTCCGTATTTGGAATAACCGGTTTCAATGGATAGTATCCAATCATTTAGATCTTCCCAGTCATACCCCTTATCTTTCAACTCTGGTGGAAAGCGATTCTCAAAATTGTCACGCATTCCATACATGGTTTCTAATGCTTTTTCTAGTGGGCCGAATCTATATACAATATGTGTTTTCACTCGTTTGTTTTTCTTTTCTGCTACAGCCAAATATACATATCGTCTTTCCTTTGCTAAAACAAACTTCAAGAACCCTGGCATTTGACTCATCTAAAACATTCTCCTTTCGGTTTTCCTTACCCCTTTCTTTTGTATGCGAGTAAGGAAAACAAGCGCTTTTGCCGTATTAATTTAAGAGATGTTTCATTTTTTTGCTTTGAAAATATAAGAACACACTCATCATGACAATATTTATTGCACCAGCTGCAGCTCCAATTTTTGATATAACATATACATATTCATTACCACTAAATGGAAATAGACTCAAAAAAATAAAGAAAGTAGAAATAAAAAAAGATAAGAGCATGTTTCTTTTGTTCCCATTCATTCAGGAAACCTCCTTTTTGAATAAGTATTGATATTAAGCTGCATCATTACGGTTATAATGCCGGTTCTTTTCATCTACAAATCCTTTAATGCTCCACACGCCAGCTTTCGATTCTTTTGCTTTGTTTTCTGCTTCTAGCATTTCAGGTAGAAATGTAGTATTGGGTCTAGAAATATAGGCTATAATCCCATAACCCGACTTGACCATTAATTCGTTGATGTGTATTCCATCACAAAATACATACGCCAATTTTCTACCGAATTTGTCTTCTTTTGGTCCCCGATCATAAACTAAGGTTACCTTTTTCCCTTCTAGCTGTTTCTTTAAAAAAGAAGAGGCTTCTTTCCCCATCTTTTGTGGTGGAATTTTTTGAGATACAGACTCAGGGGTATCTAATAACAGTAACCTTACCGTCTGTTTCTGCCCCTTTACATTCACGTCTATCGTATCTCCGTCCTTTATATGTAATACCTTTCCTTTAACAGTCTCTAAGCCCCTTATTTTCCCCTTATAAGCTTCTGGAATATCAACAATACCTTTCCCTTCCACGTGCTGTTGTATCCCGTTTTGTACTGCTTGGGCAGGTCTTGAATCATTTTTTGTTTGCGTCGAATTGCTGCATGCTGCAATTTGAAATACGAATGATGTTATACAAATAGCCTTAATCCATTTTTTCATATCGAAATTTCTTCCTCCTAATCAAAATACGTAAATAGCTGCGTCTAATAAACAAACGGACTCTCTATTGTATTTACTTCTCGATTATTACAACATAGGCAAAACTGTATCCATTTTGGATAATCATTATAAAGCGCTCTAAATGAGCGTTTCTTGCAATTTGGACATATTGAAACTATATTTTCTTCATTCTCTTCCTGACTTTTCAATTTTTCAAAAGAAACATTAGTAGATGCTATACTAGTGGTACACAATATATATCCCCCTTTTGAGTCTTGAAATTTCAAAAACAAATAAAAAAGGACACACCTATGGCATATGTATGCGTAGGTGTGTCCTTTTGCAAGATAGTTTTAGAAGTATTTTGTTACTTTTATCATATCATAGTTCTAATTAATTTTATATATGAAATTTAAGATTTTGCGATATTATTTCTTCTTCTCATATATAAACGAGACTCTCTTCTGTGAAGAGTCATATGTTAATTTCGCATCGAATGATTTCCCTGTTTTTTTCGATATAAATCCTTTTATTGTATCCGTCATATTCTTTTCTAATAATTTTTTTATTTGACTAGCTGTAATTCTTTTTTCAAGTATCATTCCTGAAACAATGAAATCACAGCCCTTCTTGTATTGTTCGCATAGATAGTTTGTTTTCCCTATTATGACTCTACTCTGGCATAATGGGCATTTACCTACTGTACGATCATCTGTAGTTGGAAATTCAAAACAAATACTAAGATCCGGGTTTAATCGAATCGCAGCTGTGAATTCTCCTTTTCCCCCACTAAAACCACTAATGAAGTCTGTTACATTGTTATTAACTAGCTTTTTAATCTGGCTATCGGATAATTTCTTGCCTTTAATTTTAGCCGGCAACATAAAATCGCATCCGTTTTGATATTCTGAGCACCCAAAAAACGTTTTACGGTTTAAGATTTGTCCTTTTTGACACTTTGGACACTGACCTAGCGATAATTCTTCAACTGAAGGTAAATTAAAGCTGACTTCACCGTTAAAAAATGCTAGATAAGCAGAAAACTCTTTGCCATTAGATTTAAATCCTTTTATAATGTCCGTTTTATTTTCTTCAAACAGTTTTTTAATTTGTGCTGCAGGAATTGTTTTTTCTTTTATTCTTTTGGGTAATCCAATGTTACAGTTTGGATGATTGCTACACCCGAAAAATTTCCCTCTATCTAAAATTATTCCATTTCCACAAGGACATTGGCAGACTTCTATTTGTTGCTTCCAGGTCTCTATTAGGTTGTGCGAAACCGTGTCAGGTATTCTTATAATCTCTTGTGTTATTTTTTGTACAAATGTATTTGTTTGGGCAATGAAGTCCTCATAACTCATTTCATTTTTTTCAATACGGTGTATCATTCCTTCCATTTCAGCTGTGTATAGTGGATCTTTAATTTGCTGAACAGGAAATTGTTCAATAAAGGCACGGCCAATTGGAGTCGTAGTAATTTTTCCTTTTTCAATCGCTATATAGTTCTTCTCATGTAAAGCTGGAATAAAGGTTGCTTCGGTTGCAACGGTTCCAATTCTTTTCCCCTTCATTAATTCCTTTAAATGTTCATCGTCTATTTTACGTCCTGCTGTTTCCATAAAGGTCAGAATGGAGCTTTCTGTGTGTAGAGCAGGTTTCTTTGTTTTGGATTCCAGTAATTCAAAATCGCAGATTTGAAGTTCCTGTCCTTTCTGCATAATAGGAATTTTAAATACTTCCACACTTTCTTCCTCTACTTCCTCTTGAAACACTTCTAGAAATCCTTTTTCTCGAAGTACACTTTCTTTTGTTTGATAGATATTTCCCATCGCGTCAATAAGTAATACTTCTCTTACCAGGTATACTGCAGGACGCATGAAATTACCTACAAAACGTTTTACTACGAGGCTATATAGTTGTTTTTCAATCTCTGGACGACCTTCCTCTTGATATTGTTTAGTCGTAGGTATAATAGCAAAATGACTTGATACAAGCTCATCGTTGAATGTTTTATGTTTCACATCAATTGCTTCAATATCTACGGATTGTACCAGTAAAGAATACTGACTCTTAGCTAGTGCCTGCATAACACCTTTTACACGCTCTACTTGCTCTGTAGGCAAATGCCTAGAAGATGAACGAGGATATGTAATAAACCCTTCTTCATACAAGTTCTGAATATGTTTTTTTGCAGTTTCAGCATTAATTTGCAATTGCGCATGGGCATCTTTATACAGATCTGTTAAGTTATATAGCAATTTAGGATTCTTCTTCCTGGTTCCCTCTTTAAATTCTTCTACTACAAGATATTGCCCTTTCAAATTTTCTCCCAAACTTCTTAATGGCGATGGGTTTAACACTTGATCTTCTGTTTTCATAACCGGTGTAAGTCCTAAATCTGTTATTAGCTGCAGATGATAATAAGATTGCTCTCTATAGTTTTCAATTGCTAATTCGCGTTGGCGTATCTCATTTAATAAACACATTTGTACACGGCCAGATGACAATAAGAATTTATTTTGCGCTAATTTTGTGGTACATCCCCTGGTTATATTCATCCCTAATAGATAATCCAGATACTGCCTTGCTTTAGCAGAATACGCCAGTCCATCGTATTTAGATGCGCTTTCTAATCGATTGAGAGCTGCTTCAAGTTCTGCAGCTTCAAAAGAGGATTTAAATACGCGAGATTGCTTTTTATTCACACCTGCATATTCGTACACTTCCCTATAGATTAACTCTCCCTCTCGGTCCGCGTCACATACGTTCACCGCATGGTCAACATCAGGACGTTGCAGTAGTTTAACAAGGATTTGTAATTGTTCAGCATTTTCTTGTATCACTTTATAAGCTGGCTGATAAATTAAAGGTAAATGTTCTAACTTAAACATTTTATACTCTGGATCCATCTCTTCCGGATTTTTTAGTTCCAGCAAATGTCCACGGCACCAACTGACAATATAATGATCATTTTCATAATAACCATAATAAGGCTTGCTACCAATGTACTTTTGTGAGTGACGGAATCGTGGCGATTTCATAATTTCATTGGCCACTTTTGATTTTTCTGCAATAAATAACGTTTTCCCCATAACTTTTCCTCCTTAAACAAAAAAAGGACACACCTACGCTATGGTTATGCGTAGGTGTGTCCTTTTGCAATATGATTTTTTAGTATTGGATTATTTACATAATAACATTTACTATATTTATATACAAATAGAATTGAGACTGAATAGGATTTCTCAACATCTATGGTCAAATGTAAATGCTATATAAAAGCTTTTTCGATTTTATCGAGAAATTATGCTTATATATATGTAGCATTAAACTAAATCAGCAAAATCCAAAATTTCCAAATCATTATCTAAGTTATAATATTTTACCCCTTTAAATGTATCTCCATAAGGGATTTCATCAACAAACTGATAAGAATATTTTTTCGATACATCACCTTTAATCTGATAATTCGTCGAGTGGTATTTTCTCCCGAATTTTCCGAATGAAAGAAAAATAACTTCTTTAGCACCAGCGGCGAAAAGCAAATGTTTTGCTGATTCAGCCGAGTATCCGTTAGTAATATAATCATCAATAATACATATCACCTTACCCTTAATTTTATCAACTAAAGCTGGATTTACGATTAAAGTATCGAAATCTTTATCGCTTTTATTAATCAAGCGCAAAGTACTACTGCTATTATGTTTTGATCTCATAGGCATTTGTCTAATCAATATTTCTGGTCCTCTTCTTGGTTTACCGTCAATAAGAACCCTAAGCGCTTCCTTTAAGAAAGAAACAGATGTAACTGTATTATCAGGTTTAGAAGAAGGGAAAGTCCCCCAATAGTCAATCTTATCAAAATAAGGGTTTGTTGTCACTTCGTTTATTAAATGGAATAATAGAAGAAGTAAAATTCTTTGATCTCTTATGGATTTATCACCTTTTAAATTTGTTTCAAAAATTTGTTTAACTCTAGCTTCTTTTTCAGGTCGATGATGGGTATTTGCATTATTTAAACTTATAACACTGAAGTTATCCTCAAAACACATATGAAAGTAATTTGCTTTATGAATTTCAAAAGCTTTTAAGCAATCAACAACATCTTGAAATTCAATGATTGGCAAACCATATTGTTTTACTTTATCAGAAATGACAACTCTACCACTATTCAGTCTCTCAGGGTTAAATAATGGTATTTTGCAGTTAAAAGCAAAAATAGCATCTTCTTGGACAATACCTATCATACCAAAAAGTGCACCTTTCTTTTTTAAAACCTTGATTTTATCTTTCGTTTCTGAGCTTCGATCAAGTAGTTTTATTTTATCTTTATACTCTTTAGGTATTTTATTTTGTAATATGTTAATTGTTGATTTTCTAGCAACAATTCTTAAATATATATCTTTCTCATAAAACAAGTCGGCAAATTTCAAATTTTCCTCAATCAATTCATTATCTTCAGTAAAAAATACTAATTTCGATATAAAAATCATTTTGTTTTTTTTAGTCATTTAGCATTTCGCCTCCAAAACCCCTGATTTTATTATTAATTAATTCATCTTCTTGATCAACAAATAGAATCTTTTTACTAGCCTCACTTGCGTTTCTAATTGTATTCATAGTCCCACTTTTTAAATTCGTTTCTGTAACTACTACTATATCGCTTATATTTGCTAAATATTGATTTCTATCTAAAAAACTAGATTTATAAGTATTTTCTTTTGGACCAATGGATGTTACCAACAAACCTCCATCTAATATTTTTTTTGCTAATTCTTGGTTTTCCTTAGGGTAAATTTTGTTGAAATTTGTAGGTAATACGGCAATTGTTTTGCCTTTATGGACAATTGCTGTCTCGTGAGAAATTGTATCAATACCTTTTGCTAATCCACTAACAATAACATAATTATCCTCAACAAATTTTCTGGTTAACTTCTTAGTAATTGCAATAGCTTTTGGGGAAGGATGCCGAGTACCTACGATTGCCACTCTTTTCTGGTTAACTTCTAAAAGTGAAATATCTCCTTTTGAATACATAAAAAGTGGCATTATTTTTTCTGGTATTAGCTCTGTCATCTCATTCACATCATACTTAAAATACATTTTACTTTTACTGTCCCTTAAGAAATCATCTTCTTTAAATAAGTCGATTTTAAAATCCCTGTATTTATAGTAATTTTCTGCCAACTTTCTGTCTTTATCAGTAAATTTTTTTTCCAATTCAGCATATATTTTGTATCCCCTATTAAAAATAATGTTTATAGGATCTATTCCTAAAAGAAAAATATCTTGTAAAAGGGTATTATTAAAGCCGAACTGCTTTAAGAAAAACAATTCACTTCTTATATTTTCTACCATTGTGTAACTCCTTCTTTATAATCAACTATATATATTTAAAACAGGTAACGTAAGATATTTATATAAATAAATCATTATATAAATGAAACTCTTTCCCCTTGCACTTCATTCGGAGTACCGATAACTTCAGCTTAAATATCTCAACTCTTGAAAAACTATCTCATAAATTATACTTTTTAAGTTTATTTTAACACATACTTATAGCAAGGATTCACACGATAATCTCAATACCCTATTAATTATAAGATATACAAAAACGCTAAAACAGCTTGCCATGTAATTGTCATTACAAAGTAAAACTTTAATCAGTGCAGACTGTATCTTTATTCTAATTGATTTTGCTATTAATTATCCGACTATTCTTTAGTCAAGTAACGAATTTCATTAAAATTTAAATATATA
>NZ_BOQD01000004.1 GCF_018332515.1 Bacillus hominis
AGGTATCGACCCTATTTTCATTATTTACAAAATAACTTTCTTTATATTATTAATACTTACTTACAAATTAAAACTTTTAATTTTATTTAATTAGAAAGTATCTGTAGAATTAAAATTAGACATGATTTAATATGCCGTAAAATTATTTCCAAGTTTGTTTTACGGTTAAGTCAAAATAGGGGGTTGGAATATGGACTTAAAGTTATCTGGAAAAAAAGCACTTATTGTTGGAGGAAGCCGTGGGATTGGTAAAGCTACTGCCCGCCAGTTAGCTCTGGAAGGTGTAGATTGTACGATTTGTTCAAGAAACGAATCCTCACTAAAAATTGCGGCAGAGGAATTAACCCAAGAAACAAAAAGAAATATCTATCCGATTGTGGCAGATACTACTGATCCTGACTCTATCCTAAATTTAGTTGAAAAATCAGCAGCAGCAATGGGAGGCATCGATATTTTAGTCAACAGTGGAGCTCGTGTTGGCGGCTTTGAGCCAGAAGATTTTAATAGTATTAAAGATGAACTTATTTTGAAAGATTTTGAAGAAAAGTATATGGGCTATTTTCGCTGTATCCGAGCTGTAGCTCCCTATATGATAGAAAATAATTGGGGACGTATTATAAATATAAGTGGTCTGGCTGCTAGAATTGGCGGCAATTATTTTAGTTCCGGTCCACGTAATGCATCTGTTGTCCATTTAACAAAATCCGCATCATTGGAATTAGGAAAGCATGGAATTAACGTCAATGCTGTTTATCCAGGGATTGTCGATACGGAAATGTTTAGAAACCGAGTCACTAACGAAGAGGCTGTGCGTCAGATGGCCTCACTCAATGCAATCGGCCGCTTGATTACAGTAGAAGAAATTGCTAATGTCATTACCTTCTTGGCTTCACCTTTGGCGGCATCGATTACTGGTGATGTCATTTCGGTAACCGGCGGAATTGGAGATACCGTTTTTTACTAAAAAGCTAGGATAGATATTGTAACTGTATCGTAGATTACCAATAATAGTGTATTTAAAAACGAGCCTCGCTAAAAGCTAGAGCTCGTTTTTTAGAACTTTTTACCTCAATCTATCCCTACTGTATATTTAGCAGTATTCAAGAACTTGTCAATCTTAGAAACAGTTGATTCAATGTTCTTAGAGAAAATAGCCATGTTTGCAAAAAAGCCGTGGATCATACCGAGTTCACATGCATATTCAGCTTGCACACCAAATTTTTTCAGACGTTCAGCATAAGCCATCCCTTCATCCCGAAGCACATCATTTTCTGCCGTGATTACGATTGCTGGCGGGAGAACACTTAAATCTTCAGCAACCAAAGGAGAAGCGTATTCATTATAACTGTCCTCATAACTTCTTAAATAATGCTCACTTCTTCATCCGTATACCTTTCCATTGGCAATCCACGAATTAATAGAAAACCCCTCCCATTCTCTAATTCTTCCACAAAGTATGCAATTTCGTCAGAAAGGTCTGGAATGAGAAAGTCTTCCTTGTTAAAATTAGGTGCTTTTAAACCCTTTTGTTTAACAAGAAATAAAGTGCTTTTGATGTATATGATAGCAAACAAAATACATTTCTCCTCAAAAAAAAGACAAACCCGCATCTCAGGTTTGTCTTTTCAATCATTTTTTATTTAATCCTTTCCCACTTAAAAACTCTTTCATATGCATTCTCTTCTCTTTTGACATAAATGTGCTCATTGATTCCGTCCATGTTACGTTTTTTTGATTTGACGATCTTTCTTTGTAATACGCACTCATCGTTTCATCATATTCGTTTAATAATTCATCATATTTCTTTTCATCGTATCCATTTTCATGAAGAATTGCCGCTACTGGTAATCTTGGTTTTACTCCATGATCTTCATCTGGTACGCCGACTGTCATTCCGAATACCGGATATACTTTATCCGGTAAATGAAGCAATTCACTCACTTCTTTCGGGTTATTACGAATTCCGCCAATATAACAAATGCCGTATCCTAAAGATTCAGCTGCAAGTGCTAAGTTTTGTGCAAAAAGTGAAGCATCTACCGTCGCAACGATAAAGTCTTCCACTCCTTCATGTTTTATCTCTGTACCATGTTTTTCACATGCCATTTCAAGTCGCTTTAAATCTGCGCAACAAACAAAAAATGCCGCGCAGTCTTTCACGTGACGATTTCCAGAAAGCTCTGCTAGTTTAGCTTTTAGCTCTTGATCTGTTACATATATAACAGAATATGCCTGTACAAAGTGCGAGGAAGCCGCATGCTGAGCAGCTTGCACCATTCTTTCTACTATTTCTTTTGAAATTGTTTCTTTTTTATACTTACGAACTGAAACATGTTGCTCCATCTTACGTATCATCTCATTCATGAGGGTCACTCCTTTTTTCTCTTCATAATGAAAAATTAACATATATTTTTTATTATTCACAACTTATAAGCACGAAAAGAGCAATTCTTTGTGAATTACTCTTTTTATAATGTCTATTAATACGGTATATGAAATTATATCGACTTATCAACAAATAACGACAGGCTTATATGCTGTTATTCAATTTTTGTTAAATTGCTTTCAAAACTTTAATACCTTTAACGATGTTCCAAATAAAGTAGTAAATCCCTACAAGAATAAACACCGCATACGTTATAACCATCCCAATTCCAACGCTCTCAGACTGATTGAAACTTAAACCGTATACTCCTGAGAGTGCTAATCCTCCAAATAAAATTGCGTACGGGAAAACATGTGACCAAAATGCTTTTTTCGCATGATATTTCACTTCATCTTCCGCAACAAAGTACACGATAATTGGCAGTAAAAATGGTGCAAAAAAGATACTAAAGTAACAAAGCGAAGATAATATATTATTCCCTTTCATACGATTCACCTCTAAAGTTTTTTGTTACCTTCATTATGTCAGGAAACCACTTTAGAAACTATCGCTTTACCTTTCATTAAGATGACACATTTGTAAGATTTATCTTAATGTAAATCCCACCTGAAATTTCAGGTGGGATTTAAGTTGATTATATTCGATTTAATAACCAATATTGTGTGATCGCTAAATATTCTCGAACGTTCGATTGAATAATAATTGGCTTCGGTGTTTTCGCCGGAAGACCTTCTAATGTCAATCCTTGTTTTTCTGCAATCTTTTTTGCTCGGAACATATGAAAATCGTTCGTTACAATCATCCCTTTTTTCATATGTTCAGGGATAAGAGGTTTTGAAAATTTAATATTTTCATCTGTGCTCGTCGAACGGTCTTCCATTATAATGCGGTCTTCTGCAATATTTTGTTTCATTAATCCTTGTTTCATCGCTAATGCTTCTGTAATATCTTCACCTTTTCCTTGGCCTCCAGATACGATAGCAATTGTTTTATCATGTGATTTTAAATACTCAGCTGCTTTATCAATACGATATTGCAATGAATAAGACGGTTTCGTTCCATTTACTTTCGATCCGAGTACAATAATGTAATCAGCATCATCAGGCGCTTTCATATGTCCATACTTATAAATATTATATTGCAAAAAACCTGCATAAACAGCACCAATCATCAAGATTACTAAACTATACTTTATAATTTTTTTCTTTAACATTCATATATACTCCTATTTTTTCTATTTATCATAATATCCACTGATTCATTTGTATACAGATAAATTCCAATTCAGCATAAATTACCCTCTAAAGTAATATTAATCATATCTTTGGGAATAGTAAGTACAACTTCGCACGAAGGAGTGTCCCTATTGCTTCTCTTTTTATTTAATGTATCGTTCTTTTTCATCTTATTTTTACTATCACTTAAGCTACTTGGGAAATCTGCATTGGCACAACTAACTCCTCATGATTTTGGGGCTATTATCTTTTTATCTTATTTAGCTTTTCAAGCCATACCAGTCGCTGGTGCTTTACAAGCATTTCTCGGTATGGTCGTTATTACATGTTTGCATTTACTTCTTACAAAATTAAGCTTACTCAACAAACTAAATCGTTTTATTCTCGGACACCCCATTATTTTAATTAAACATGGTGATATTATTTTTGAGAACTTACAAAAAAGTAGATATCCAATACCCGAATTGCTTTCTAACCTTCGCGTTGCCGGATATCCAAGTGTTCATGAAATTGAGTACGCTATTTTAGAAGCGAATGGGGCCATTAGCATTTTACCAAAGCGAGAACTTGTACCATTAACCCCAAAAGATATGAATATAGATGTTAAGTATGCAGGATTACCAATTGCTCTTATCGTTGATTCACAAATTCAATACGATAACTTAAAGTTAATCCATAAAGATGAACAGTGGTTATATAAAGAGTTAAAAGAAAAAGGCATCACAAATATTAAAAACGTTGCTTTTGCGTCTGTTCAAGAAACGGATGGATCTTTTGCGATTAGTTTAAAAGAATGAAAAAATCCCCTTATTTGTTCAAGGGGATTTTCTTCACTATATTGCTTCTTTCTTTCCTGCCATATTTAACGGAACAGGATGTTTCATACGATTCATCGTAAATACGATAATCGCTGTCAATACTTCAGCTACTGGCATAACGAGCCAAATTCCATTTACACCAAATAATTTCGGCATAATCCATAACAATGGAATAATAAATAGTAAACCACGGCTCAAAATAATAAGAACTGATTTTGTCGTTTGTCGCACTGATTGAAAATACTCTCCATACACAATGTTATAGCCTAAAAATACATATTGGATAAAGAATAAACTAATACCTGTTAATGTTAACTCCAATAGTTCTGGGGATTGAACATCAAACAAACCAATTATATATTTCCCGAAGAATAAACCAACAACAATTGCTACGCCTCCGAGTATAACTGCAATTTTTACAGCTAACCGTAATCCTTCACGCAGTCTTTCTGGTAAATTTGCACCATAATGGAAACTAGCAATAGGTTGTAATGCGGCACCAACACCGAAGAATAATAGTAGTGTCATTGCATGAATACTATTGACCATCGCATAAGAAGCGACACCTACTTCTCCTGCATATTGAACAAAAGCGATATTAAAACCAACCGTTACAATCGCTACTGTAATCTCAGTTGTAAAACTTGGGAAACCAATCACCATAATTTGTTTAACCGTATCCCATTCAAAATGGAATTTCACCCACTTTAAAACACTACTTTTTCTAAAGAAGTGAGTTAATAACACTAGGAAACCAATTGCTGCTGAAAGAATAGTTGCTGACGCAGCACCTGTTACGCCCCATCCAAAGATGAAAATAAAGATATAGTCAAAGATAATGTTCAATATAGCTGTTACGACAAGACCTGCCATTGCTAAATTAGGATTTCCATCGTTACGTATAAATGTACTTAAAATATTTTCTAAAACATATATCATTCCAAATGTTAATAACACGTGTAAATAATCTAACGCATATGGTAAAATCACTTCATTTGCACCGAACAGATATGCTAAATCTTCTATTCTCCATAAGCAAATAGCCGCTAAAACACCTACGATAATAACTGCCACTGTCATAGATTGAGTAAAAATAGACCTTGCTCTTTCTAATTTATTTTCACCCAGTGCGATGGAATATAGCGTTGCTCCGCCCATTCCAATCCATAATGAAATGGAGAAGAAAATTGAAAACGCTGGAACAGCCACGTTTACTCCTGCTAAACCGTTCGCTCCAACTCCTCTACTAATCATGACCGCATCAATCATAATATTCACTGACATTAATACCATCCCAAGAACTGCTGGTATTAAATACGAAATAAATAAACTTTTTATCGGTTTCTCTCTTAACTTTTCTGTTGCTTCCATACTAATATGCTCCTTTTTCTCAACGCTCTGTTCACAGTTTAAACCTTCAAGTAACTTGAAGGTCAATAGAGAATTGAAAAATAGGCAACTGAATTATATCAATAGGTGTAAATCTGTAATCAATTCAAGGGGTTTCACCTTATTTTTTCACTACAGGAATTTGAATTTCTGTTACTTGCTCCTCTGGATTTTCTGTTACAGACCAATCAATTAATCCAATCTCAATTGAATCTCCGTTCACTTCGTATCCTTCTTTATCAATATGTTTGAATAACTCCTGATATGTTATTTCTGTTTCTTCATATGGTCCATAGTGATACGCACACGCATATATACCAGCTTTAATTTCATCTGAACTATGTACTGGATAAGGCATATAATCCAAAAGAATAAAAACACTACTATATGCTTGAAATTCATTTTTCATTAATGCATTTTTTGAAATTGTTACACCGATATCCCCTGAAAATAGATTATTATCAATTTGCTTCATATTTTTTTGCAACGAATGGATATAATATTCAAACATATCATCCGTTGTATTCGGTGCAACCGCAATCGCTGTTATTTTTCTCTTCGGTATTTTTTTAATAACAATTCGATCTGTTTCCACTTTCGTCGCTTTCTTTATTAAATGAATCCTATGTTCCATTTTTGCCAAAGCATACTCGATTTCTCTTTGCTTTTTCAGCATCATTTCTTGTTGTTTTTCAAGTAAATCCAGTGCATAAGACGGGTTTCGTTCATCAATATATTTTTTGATTTCCTTTAACGGGATATTCAATTGGCGTAAAAATTTAATCATATCTAATAGTGAAAACTGATCAATTGTGTAGTAGCGATAATTGGTTTGCGGATCAACAGTTGACGGATGAAAAATTCCTTTCTCGTCATAATAACGTAATGTAGATTCCGCTATATTATGCATTTTCGCCATTTCTCCAATGGTAAAACGTTGATTTAATAACATTTTTCTTTCTCCATTCATTATATGTAAACTTTATTACTTCCTATTATATAGCTATATCCCCCATTTCTAAAACGAATCCTCTCATTAAAATCTGCTATTTTTTCATTGATTTTTAATAAATTTTATTATATATTAATTACAGGTTCAAATTACGAGTTCAAAAGAACTTGTAATCAGACCCTTTGTTTAATGGGTTTTACATATTTTCATTAGGCAAATTCCGAGAAATCGTTTAATAAAAATACAAAGTGATAAGGAGAGGATTAAATGGAATTCGAATTTTTCTTTCAAATTGCACTTATTTTATTAAGTACAAAGCTTGCTGGTGATCTTAGTGTTAGATTAGGTCAACCTTCTGTACTAGGTAAATTAATTGTCGGTATCGTTATCGGTCCAGCTGTATTAGGTTGGATTGAGAATTCAGAACTTCTAACGCAATTAAGTAATGTCGGAGTTATTCTTTTAATGTTTATGGCTGGACTTGAAACAGACTTAGAGGAATTAAATGCAAATCGTAATTCTTCTTTAGCAGTTGCACTCGGTGGTATCGTTCTTCCATTCGTAGGTGGTTACGTTTCTGGTCTTGTTATGGGAATGGAACAAGGGAATGCTGTATTTTTAGGATTACTTCTATGTGCGACAAGCGTTAGTATTTCCGTTCAAACACTTCGCGATTTAGGAAAGATGAAAACACGTGAAAGTACTACTATGCTTGGTGCAGCTGTATTTGATGACATTCTTGTTGTTATTTTATTAGCATTTGCAATGAGCTTCTTAGGTACAGATGATGTTAATTTAACAATGGTTATCTTGAAGAAAGTAGTATTCTTTGCTTCTATTATTTTAATCGGATGGAAAGGTGTTCCAGCGATTATGCGTTGGTTATCACCACTACGCGTATCGGAGTCTATCGTTAGCGCAGCACTTATCATCTGTTTCTCATTCGCATATTTCGGCGAACTATTAGGAATTGCTGGTATTATCGGTGCTTTCGCAGCTGGTATCGCAATTTCTCAAACGAACTACAAACATGAAGTAGAAAAGAAAGTAGAACCAATCGCTTACGCTATGTTCGTACCAGTATTCTTCGTTAGTATCGGTATGAATATTACATTTGACGGTATTGGTGATCAAATTTGGTTCATTTTAGCATTAACAGTAATCGCTGTATTCACGAAACTAATCGGTTGTGGATTCGGTGCAAGAATGACTGGATTTGATGCAAAGTCTTCTGCAATTATCGGTGCTGGTATGGTCTCTCGTGGTGAAGTTGCACTTATCATCGCAGGAACAGGACTTTCTTCTGGTCTATTAGCACAAGACTACTTTACAGCAATCGTTATCGTCGTTATTTTAACTACGATGATTACACCACCAATGTTAAAATACACTTTTGGTGCAAAAGATAAAGCAATGAAAGCAAGTAAATAACTTTACTATAAAAAAAGGAGATTACTATCTTATAAGATAGTAATCTCCTTTTTGTTTTATCTTTAAACAATCCCGTTCTTTTTTAACCATTTTTCAAAAATGGTTCGTGCTTCTTCATCATCTATATCATCACGAAATGAATATACTTTAATGCCATATTCATCTATATATTCACCTAGCTTCATTCCCTCCACTTTTTTGTAAAAATCATCTGCCTCATAGTGTGGAATATAGGCATCCCAAACCGGCTCATTTATTCTTTTGTACGCCGTCACTTCTAAATCATGTCCATCTTCATAGTATCCGATGTGATAATGTTTGTTAGGATCATATTTATCCATTAAAAGCCCCTCCTAATAAATAAAAGCGAGCCTTATCTTTCAGCTCGCTCCTTTCGCTCTATTTATTAAATACGTTCCATTGCCGTCTTCAACGTTCCAACAATGAAAGCAATTTCTTCACTTGAAATAATAAGTGGCGGTGCTAATGTTAATACGTTATTATACCCCGCTGTTGTCATACCGTTGCGTCCGATAATGAGCCCTTTTTCTTTACAAGCATTTACAACACTTGCAATTTTGTCGTTATCAATTGGCTCTTTCGTCGCTTTATCATTTACTAGTTCGATTCCAACTAATAGCCCTTTCCCTCTAATATTTCCAACAAGTGGATGTTCTCCGATTTCTTCTTTTAATTGATTTAATAAAAGCGAACCCATTTGTGCAGAGCGCTCAATTAAATTTTCATTTTCCATAATCTCTAAGTTTTTAAGCGCTAATGCACAAGCCGCTGGATTGCCACCAAATGTATTAATATGGCGGAAGAATTCATATTCTCCTGTTCCTTTAAATGCCTCATAAATTTCTTTTTTCACAGCTGTTGCTGATAAGGGTAAGTATGCGCTCGTAATACCTTTAGCCATTGTAATAATATCTGGCTTCACATCATAATTCATAAATCCAAAAGCTTTTCCTGTACGCCCGAAACCGCAAATAACTTCATCGCTAATGAGTAACGCCCCGTGTTTTTGACATGTTTCGTGAACAGCTTTCATATAGTCTTGTGGCGGCATTAAAATACCTCCACCTGTAATGATTGGCTCCATAATAAATGCTGCTATCGTTTCACTTAATTCCCATGTCATAACACGATCGACTTCTTTCACACACTCTACATCATAAATATTTTGTGATTCCATTTCTGGCATACGGTAACAATCTGGAGGCGTTACATGTAAAAACCCTGACGCAAATGGCTCATATTGGTATCTACGCTGTGCTTGTCCAGTCGCTGCCATCGTTGCCATTGTGTTTCCGTGATAACCACGATAACGTGACATAAATTTGTAACGATGCGGTTCACCTTTTTGAGCATAATATTGTCTTGCTATTTTAAAAGCTGTTTCATTCGCTTCTGATCCACTATTAGAGAAGAATATAACATACTCTCCACCAAGCCACTCGTTTAACTTTTCAGCGAGCTTAATTGCTGGTTCATGTGATTGTGACATCGGAAAGTATGATAATGTTTGCAATTGCTTATAAGCTGCCTCTGCGAGCTCTTTTCTTCCATATCCGCTATTTACACACCAAAGACCACTCATACCGTCTAAGTATCTTTTTCCTTGTATATCTTCAACCCAGCACCCTTCTGCCTTTGCCCCTACCATTGTACTATTCGGACTAAAGGGGCGCATTCCGTGCCAAACATATTGCTCGTCTTTTGCTAATAATTCATCTGTTTGTTTTGTTTTCATCATTTCTTCCACCTTCCATAACAACTTATTTTTCACAAAGCTGCGCTGGTGCCATGATGAGTTAAATCTCTCCCTGCTATTTTCATTCCACAAAACCAAGACAAATCCTACCAAAAATAATGTAATATTTATCCCGCATTAACGGGCAGTAAAACTCCCACCCAAAAATTCAGCTGGAGCAAAGAAGTTAGGTGGGAGATTAACTGCCCATAAACGCCCGATTAGTGAAGGCTAATAATCAGTGTGGGGGGATGAACAATCCCCCACACTGATTAAAGTTTCACTTTATAAGAAAATGACAAAAATAAGAGGAGCTTTTCTTATATTTCGAAAAGCTCCTCTTTTTTAATGTGTAGATGCATCACTAATTCCATGACCAGTATTAGATTTCACAAGAATTTCATCAAACTTCGCTGCATCTTCTTTCTTACTAGAGAAAACAGTTCCTAAATATGCTGCAAGGAATCCAAGCGGAATAGAAACAATTCCAGGTGTCGTATATGGGAATATCGCTTCCCCAACAAAAATAGCTTTTCCAGCTACAGGGTTCCAAACGTTTGGACTTAACGCTACGAGAACGATTGCGGATACAAGACCGATAATCATACCACAAATTGCACCCGTTGTATTAAAGCGCTTCCAATATATTGTAAACAATATAACTGGCAAATTGGCACTCGCAGCAACTGCAAATGCTAGTGATACTAAAAATGCTACGTTTAATGTTTGAGCAAATAAAGCAAGTATAATAGATACTATTGCTACTCCAATAGACGCATAACGAGCCATTGACACTTGCTCTTTTTCTGTTGATTTTCCTTTTCGAATAATCTCGTTATAAAAATCATGAGCAAATGCGGAAGCCGCTGTTAATACAAGACCTGCTACTACAGCTAAAATTGTTGCAAAAGCAATCGCCGATACGAATGCGAATAAGAAATCTCCACCTAGTGCTTTAGCTAATAAAGGTGCTGCCATATTACCGGCTGGATTTGCTTTAATAATTGCCTCATTCCCTACAAACGCCGCTGCACCAAATCCTAAGAAAATCGTCATAATATAAAATGCTCCAATTAACCACGTAGCATACACAACTGATTGACGTGCAGTTTTTGCATCACGTACTGTAAAAAAACGGACAAGAATATGCGGTAATCCTGCCGTACCAAGAACTAGTCCTAAATTTAAAGAAAGTGTATCAAGACCATCTTTATACTTTACTCCTGGATTTAAAAACGATTCCTTCAATGGAGTAGCTGTTTTCATTTGTGCGAACATTTCTGTCACACTAAAATTAAATTTTGCGAAAACGATAACAGAAATGATAAATGTACCCGCCATAAGTAGTACAGCCTTTACAATTTGTACCCAGCTCGTAGCAGTCATACCACCAAAAATAACATAAACTGTCATAAGTGTACCAACGATTAAAACGGATGTCGTATATTCAATTCCTAATAATAATTTAATAAGTGCACCCGCACCAACCAATTGTGCAATCATATAAAAAATCGAAATCGTCATCGTATTAAGTGCTGCAATACCGCGAACCTTTTTCGCATCAAAACGCGCCGCAATCATATCCGCTAACGTATACTTCCCTAAATTTCTAAGCGGTTCTGCAACTAAGTATAATACAACTAAGTAAGCAACTAAGAAACCTATACTATAAAAGAACCCATCAAATCCTGTTAAAGCTATCGCTCCGGCGATGCCAAGAAATGACGCCGCAGACATATAATCCCCGGCAATAGCCAGTCCATTTTGCCAACCAGTTAATCCCCCTCCAGCCGTATAAAATTCACTCGCATTTTTCGTTTTTTTTGATGCAAAATAGGTTATGACGAGCGTACCAAGAACAATAATTAAAAATAGTGCAAACGCAGTAGTATTCAAATTCAGCCCCTCCCTTTTTGCATATTTTGTAGAATTTTTTGCGACATTTCATCAAAGGATTCCGCCTTTTTGCTATAAATCATACATAATGCCCATGTCATTATAAATTGCGCAAAAGCAAATACCCACGCCCATGTCACATCACCAAATACCGGTGTATTGAGCACCTTTGAATACGATGTTAAAATAGGTAATGTAATAAAAAAACTTAAAAAGAAAATACTCATCGGAATGATAAACTTCTTTTTCGTATTTAATAACAATTGAAACTCTTCAGACTGAACAACTTCTGTATAATTCACCTCATTTTGTAACTTACGTGCTGACGTATCATCTCGTTTCATTCTCTGATCCCCTCTCTTACTTAAAATACAATTCCCCCTTGCATACATAAAGACGAAATTTTATAAATATTCAGAAACCTATTTCTATTTTAGACAATCCATACATTCCTGCAAAGATTTTTCAATAGACATTTTTCGTCAATTTCTCTTAAATTTTTAATATACTTTTTCAAAATAAAGTGAAACCTCAATTACTTTTTCCCTCATTAAGAAAGAAGTAGTGCTTATCGCACTACTTCTTTCTTTGTCTCCTTTTCTAAATTACGAGCTGTTTCACTTAATTCAACGTCTTTTCCATCTTTAAGCGTTCCAAATATAAAATCGAATACTGGATTTGAAACTCCGAACCAAAACTTTTCATTTTTATAATGGTGTAATATGTGCTGTTTTTTTAGCCATCTTCCAAACTTAGTGAAGGGACGAATCGGTTTATGTGCAATATAATGTTTCCATTCATAAACGAGGAGCATGATAATCATTCCGATTCCAAATGAAAGTGTAACAGTAACACTTTTTGTAATACCGTACGATATAAGTAAATATATAGTAAAACTAGGTATACTAAACCATACAGGCAAAAATAAAAGTTTCAAATCATCTGGATATACGTGATGATCATAATGTAATCTTCTTAACATTTTTAATAAAAATGCGTTTTTA
Source organism: Bacillus hominis (assembly GCF_018332515.1). Lineage (GTDB taxonomy): Bacteria > Bacillota > Bacilli > Bacillales > Bacillaceae_G > Bacillus_A > Bacillus_A hominis. The sequence continues at coordinate 12,868 of NZ_BOQD01000004.1, forward strand.
GGCGGCTTTAAATGAAATAAAAAACGATGTGTCATATATTCGTTAAACGTATAAAAAGCAATCCCAAACACACACGCTAACATACCTATCCAAGTGAAAAATTGCATTTTTAAAATAATGATAAAAATAAATAGAATACTATACATAATAACAATATCATGTTGTAAAAAGAACTCCTTTACCACTCTCTTCATCTTTCTTCCCCCTTTTCCCAAAAAACAGCCGTAACATATCGTTACGACCATTTCTTTTCTATTTTATTCTTATTCTATTCACTTTACAAATTTGCCTGCTGTTCTATTGTCGAGAAAAAAGTGTTCGGACCAAATATATTTTGCTTCGGGATAATGTGTTCTACTGCAAACACCGTTACTTCACCCCTTTGTACTTCTCCAATAATGAGACCAAATACTTCATGATTTACCGCAAACGTTGGTTGTTTCGTTTGCAGCAACCTTGCTGTATTTTTAAATACCGCTTCATATAGTGGATTCCTATCAGTAATTTCTTTTCGGATTTTTGGTGCTAATGTGATGATAATTTCTTTTCCGTCAATAGTGGTTCGATACATAAAAATCTCCCCTTCAATCTTATGTGAACAACTGTAAAGCTTTGTATGCAAAATGGATAGAATATCCTACTAAAATAATACCTGCTCCGGCTGTAATATAGCCAAGTGCTTTTTGTTTTAATAAAGTCCTTCCAAAATGTACAGAAAAAGCAATATTTAAGTTCCACAAAATAATACCAATAATAATGCAAAGACTGTACAAGAAAGCTTCTTGTTTCGTTACCTTTGTAAGCAATGAGCTAAGTGTACTTCCGTATATGCCAAACCAAAAAACAAGATTTAATGGATTGGATATCGCAATTAAAAATCCTGCCATAAACGATTGTTTAAGGCCACCTACCTCTTCTTTTTTATATTCCATATTCGAGTGGGAAATTCCTTGTTTTACACTTTGAAATCCTAAATAAAACAATAAGAAAAACCCAGTGCAGTACATAAAAGCTTGTACATATGTATACATAAACACAGAAGATAAACCAAAATAAATAAGAAGCATAAACAAAATATCAGCAGTCATGCCTCCGATTCCAACAATCCACGCATGCCAAAATCCACGTTCAATTCCCCGTTTTAACATTTCAATATTAATTGGACCTACCGGTGCAGCTAATGAAATACCTAATACTATTTGTTGTATAATTGCTCCAAACATCGCTCTATCCTTTCTATTTCTTTTACTATTAAGTAATGATGCAAATATAGAAAATAGACTAGCTTTCATAAAAATTATTCACTAATACAATACCCTTTTTTATCCAAAATATACAAAAGAGCCATCCAGTTGATGGCTCTTATTTCTCTACTCTATAATGAAAAGGACATTTACCTTTAATCGGCTCAATATCATCCCCTATGAAATATTGTTTCCATTCACGATGATTAGGATCGCCGTAGTGACTAATGTTAGGGTGCTTCGGCAACTGATCCCACTTTTCAACTCGTTCACGGACCATTTGTCTTGAATAAGCCCCTTTAGGACGATCTCCTTCTAATCCATCGAAAATAGTTCGTGGCTGGAATCCAATAACGAGAGAATTTCCTAAATGCCTAGTCTTTCGCTGTTTATAAGCTGGCGCATTCCCAAACGCAAATATCGGTTCACCACCAAATGAAAATTCCCATAAATAATGATCTGGATCTGTTGGGATTTGCTTTGGCCATAATTGATTATCTTGTTCATGCAAATATTGTAGTACTTTCCAAAAATAATCTCGATAATATTCGATTGATTTTTCTTCACATTCCGGTTCCACAAAAAGAAAAAATCCCCTTCTTACAATCGGCCGCTCTCTCATTAACTCTAAAAAAGATAACATTGTATTGGGTAAATGTCCCCAATCATTATGAGAGAGAAATGAATAACGAAGTTCATTCTTTTTCAAAGCTGTTAAACCGAAATAACACGGAAAAGTTGGTTCTAACACGACACTCGAAAAATTATGAAATTCTTTTGCAACCCAATTTGGTATGTCGATTCTATTCTTCATTCCTTCATTATCTAATAAATAAGACTCATCCATTCTTTCACCTCATTATGTACAGCATTCACTTAAGAATATTACATACTCGGCTTGTCCTATACCTTTTTAAAAATCCGAGAAAAAATTATTTAAAAATACAAAATTTTAAAACCGCTTACTTGACTAAATTCTACCAATTCGTGTATATTTAAATTAATCATTTAGCAGAATATTCAAGAATATAGCATTTTTTATTTATATTATTTTTTTAATGAATTTCACTAAATGAAAAAAGGAATCGTTTTTAGGAGGAATTGTGACATGCAAGGAAAAGTAAAATGGTTTAACAATGAAAAAGGTTTTGGATTTATCGAAATGGAAGGCTCTGAAGATGTATTCGTACATTTCTCTGCTATTCAAGGCGACGGCTACAAAGCTTTAGAGGAAGGTCAAGAAGTATCTTTCGACATTACTGAAGGAAACCGCGGACCTCAAGCTGCTAACGTAGTAAAACTTTAATCCAACATATGACAGGAGGTTACCTTACTTGGTAACCTCCTTTGTTTATTCCTTTGTATATTTCCGTTTTACAGAGCAAAAACTATGTGAAATGCGCACTATACAAAGGAGGAATTATTAATGGGATCAGAAGTAAATGATTTTGAAGAAGTAAAATTCCGTGTAGAAACTGCACAAAAGATGGTAGGTTCTGCAACAATTTCAATGGATCCAGACACATTAGAGCATGCTACTACTGCTGTAGAAGCAGCTCGTTCTCAGCTTGAAATTATGAAATCTGTTGCGGTAGATTTAGATGAGCCATTTCTAATGAATGAGGAAAAGAAATTAAGCAAATGCGAGCAGCAATTACACGAAGCGAAGCATTAAAAAAACATCCAGAGAAAATTCTCTGGATGTTTTTTCATGACAATTGCTCCCCATACTTTTTCAATTTCTCTCCAACCGTACATTGCCGTATACAAAAAGAATGGGCATAGTATTTACTATGATTTTTCCGATTATGATTCTGTAAGAAACATCCTTCGCAATACGTCTCTAATAAGTCATTTACCTCTGTAATGAGTTGCTTTTTATTCACCTTTGCACCTCTCTATTCGGTTATTTCTTTATGACTGTCAATTGCCGTCCCTTCTAATGCTTGCGTTGCTAATTGATGCGCCTCTTTATTTTGTTTTCTAGATATCGGTTCACAAACAAGCTTTAATTTCATTTTCTTCGCTTTTTGTTCAATTTGATCTAAGTAATGATTTAAATGTTCATCATAGCAAGGCCATTCACCAGCTAATTGCTGCAGTACAACTTGAGAATCTCCCCGAAGTGTAACTGCTTCATATTTAATTCCTAATTCCTCGAGTGTATTCATCCCGTATAATAATGCTGCATACTCCGCTTCGTTATTATCATATATGCCTTCTATGTATGCGTTGCGACGAATTCGATAATTTGTATTTCCTTTTTTATAGTATACACATATGCCAACCCCAGCTTCTTTCGTCTGCACATCATAACCACCATCAAAATAAACTTGAATTTCTTGAGGTTCTTCCTCCACTTGCTTACTCAGTTTTTTCATTTCTTTTAATGACCATTCTGCATCCATTTCATCGTAAAATAAAAGTTCTTTCACCCTACCTGTTTTCTCAAAATCCTCCGCGAATTGAAGCACTTCTTCTATGTTCATATAATCTGTTGTTAATTCAGTTTGTAAACCACGCTTCGTTTTATACAGCCAATGTATTTTATATTTCATACTAGATTCCCCTTATAATAAGACTTCTTATATGTAGCCAGCTAATGAAAGCCTCACTTTATTTTATTATATTGTATCAAGAGTCACAGCATTATATTCAATGCGATTACATACAAAAAGAGCTATCCCTTTAGGAATAGCTCTTTCATCTATTACATAAATCTTTCAAATTGTACTCGTTTATTAATCCAGTACATTACAGGCATACCAATTGCCATGACAACAAATTCACCAATGGCACATGTTAACCAAGTCAACATAAATGGTAAATCAAATGCAAGATGAAGTTCAATTGCAATCATAAACATTGTAATTGTAAAAATAACTGTATTAAAAATCATACGAGCCCAAACACCTTTAATAAAGCGCATAGAAATAATAGTTGCAAGTAGTGCAAGAATTGATTGCCCTACTCCAAATACTAAATCGTAAGCGATCATTGGTGAGAAAAAGAGATTTGTTAAAAATACACCTAATACAATTCCGTAAATTGCTTTCTTATTGAATACAACGAGATGATTAAACATCTCTGAAATACGAAACTGTATATTCGTAAAGCCAAATGGCTGAATAAGCATAGAAACAGCAATATATAATGCCGCTAAAATACCATTACCGACTAATGTTCTTATATTCATGACAAAATCTCCTTAGTTTTTTTACGTGGGATGGTTTCGAACCACGTTATTCGTTTTTTAAGCAACAAGATTATATTCTACGCAATACACACTCTTTCGTCAATAGTTTCCTATCATTAACTACCTTTTTTCTTTTAGACAACGTATAATAAAACATATGAAAGTTTTAGGAGGTTTCACTTCATGACAGCAACAATTCAAAATGAAAAAGTGATTGTTTCCATTTCTGACAAAGGTGCAGAATTACAAAGCATTCGCTTAAAAGAAGATAACACTGAATATTTATGGCAAGGCGATTCTACTTATTGGGGGCGCCGCGCACCAATTTTATTCCCAATTGTCGGCCGATTAGTAGATAATACATACTACGTAGATGGCGAACCATATTCTTTAACACAACACGGCTTTGCTCGTGATCTTACATTCTCTGTAAAAGAACAAAGTGAAACGAAAATCACTTATATTGTAACTAGTAATGAAGAAACATTAAAAAAATACCCATACGAATTCGAATTACTCGTTTCTTATGAAGTAGACGAACAAAATATACATGTTACATATGAAGTAAACAATCCTTCTTCAAAAGAGATGTTCTTTTCAATCGGAGCACACCCTGGATTCAATTTCCCATTAGTAGACGGCGAATCATTTACAGATTATCATCTATCATTTAATGGTTCAGAACGCTTAGAAACAAGTGTACTAGAAGGACCTTATCTTTCAAGTAAAAAGCAATTAATCGCTGAAAATACAAATGAATTACCACTTACATACGATTTATTCAAAAATGACGCACTTATTTTTGAAAATATGAATACGAATGAGATTTCGATTCGCTCACATAAACATAATAAATTTGTAAAAGTAGAATTTGATGGGTTCCCATTTGTCGGCGTATGGACACCAGGCGAGAACGCACCTTTCTTATGTATTGAGCCTTGGTATGGGATTGCTGATGAAGTAAATCCAGCAAAAGATTTCAAGGAAAAAAAAGGAATTCAATCTTTACAAGCGAATGAAACATTTACATGTCTTTATAGTATTACAATCGGCTAAGTTACTCTATCCCCTACTTAAAAGGAAACATATAAGTAGGGGATCATCTTATCATTTGGAGGTTTCTCATTTTGATTGAAGTATATATTGATGGTGCATCAAAAGGAAATCCTGGTCCTTCTGGTGCAGGCGTATTTATTAAAGGGGTTCAACCAGCTGTACAATTATCATTGCCCCTTGGGACAATGTCCAATCATGAAGCAGAATACCACGCTTTACTTGCGGCATTAAAATATTGCACGGAGCATAATTATAACATTGTCTCTTTTCGTACAGATTCGCAACTTGTCGAGCGAGCTGTCGAAAAAGAATACGCAAAAAATAAAATGTTCGCACCACTATTAGAGGAAGCACTGCAGTACATAAAAAGTTTCGATCTCTTTTTTATTAAGTGGATTCCAAGTAGTCAAAATAAAGTAGCTGATGAATTAGCTAGAAAAGCTATCTTACAAAATTAACGGGGGTATGAGTGTGAAAAAAGGGTGGATTGCTCCTCTCGCATTATTATTCGTCTCTTTTATTTGGGGAGCTACGTTTGTTGTCGTTCAAAATGCTATGTCTTTTGTTGGACCATTTACTTTTAATGCTATTCGCTTTTTATTCGCTGGAATTATTTTATTATTCGTTCAAATTATTTTCTCTCAAAAAACTTCAAAACAAGACATAAAACATAGTAGTCTTGCTGGGCTAATTGTTGGATTTTTCTTATGTGTTGGGTATTTATTACAGACATTCGGTTTACTCTATACAACCTCTTCAAAAGCTGGTTTCTTAACAGGACTTAGTATCATTATGGTCCCAATCTTGTCTTTTATCTTTTTAAAACAGCGAGCTACAGTTTTCATCGTACTTGGTATTGCTGTGGCAACAGCAGGTTTATACTTATTAACCGCTGGTGATTCTTTTCAATTAAACATTGGAGATATACTCGTTCTCGGTTGCGCTGTCGCTTTCGCTGCCCATATTCTTGTTAACGGTTTCTTTTCTAAGAAAATATCACCTTTATTACTAAGCACTTCTCAAGTATTAGCTGTCGGTATATTTTCTTCTATTTGTGCTTTTTTATTTGAAGATTGGGAAAAATTATTTTCAGTATCACTATGGACAAACCATTCCTTTTTATTCGCTCTATTTCTAACTTCCCTGTTTGCGACAGCAATTGCCTTTTTCATTCAAACATCTGCACAAAAACACACTTCTCCAACGAGAGTAGCCATTATTTTCGCAATGGAGCCTGTTTTTGCAGCATTAACAGGCGTTCTAGTAGCAAATGAACAGCTTTCTATTTCTGCTGTTATTGGATGTCTATGTATTTTCCTAGGTATGATTTTTGTTGAATTACCTTCAAAAACCAAAAAAGAAGCGCGGGCTGCGTGAAGTTACGCTTGTAACTTCCGCATAAAAGCCTTAGCGCTTTTTTTATCTGTAATCTCTTCTTCTTTCAATCGTTCTAATAATGCAACAAAATAACTACCATCAAACTGTAACTGATGTTTAATCGTCGCCTCTATTGCTGCGTTCACAATTCCATCAGATGAACCAGTATAGCCTTGTCCGAACATAATAAATCCTTGTGCTTCCTCTGATAATTTAAATCCTTTCGTATGTAAGAATGAAAGATAATCTTCTACTGTTTGCATGTTATTCCCACCTACTCAAAAATTCTCCATCTCCTATCATACATGCTTTTATACGCTATGAGAATGAAATTTCTTTGACAACTTTGTAAATCAATCGTCTACTTCGCTTGCAATGGAGGATTTCCTTACAATATGAAAGAATATGTAAAGTGGAATTTATTTCATATAAAAGGGGATACAAAATGAAACAAGCACTATTAATTATTGATGCGCAACAAGAATTAATTGATGGAAACGAAGAAGAAAATGAAGTGTTCCGTAAAACCGATTTATTAGCTACACTAAATACAGCTGTACAGAAAGCAATTGATTCAAATGCCCTTATTGTTTTCGTAAGAGATACTGATGTTGCTTCTGGTAGCGGCGTGGGCTTTGAAGTACATAATCAAATTCAAGTACCTCAGTCTGCAATCCTTATTAATAAAGCAGCAACAAATTCATTCTACGGCACTTCTTTACTTGAACTTTTAAAAGAAGAGAAGATTAATCATCTCGTTATAGGTGGATGTAAAACAGAACATTGCATTGACACCGCTGTTAGGACGGCAACTGTACAAGGATTTGATGTTACATTAATTAAAAATGGTCATTCAACAAATGATTCTAATGTATTATCTGCACAGCAAATTATCGAGCACCATAATAAAACTTTACACGGTCATTATAATGTTGATCATTTTTCAGTTGTTAGAGATGTCGAGGAAGATCTTTTTCAACCTATTCATGACCAATATCGTGATTAAATTAACTAAAAAAGAATCCTTACGTGAAAAGGATTCTTTTTTTATCCAAAAATTTGCGCTGCAATACTGTATAGTTTTCCATTTCTCCCCAAAAATTGACCGCTATTTTTCATCATAATTGGTGGTGTATGAACCTTTTTAAAACCAACACTCTCTAAGTCTTTTAGAAAATCGTCCTTTCCTTCTGATACATCCATTCTTAATTTACCATTATGCCCTTTTGCTAAATCATGTACAATTCTCATTGCCATCTCATCATTTTTAGCAACGACTGGCCCTATTATTTTATTTTCTGGCGTTTGTATACTCATACCATATGCTAGTACATTTTGTTCTTTATCCTTCAGAACGATACACTGCTCACTTTGCATAATTCTTTCCTTTAAAAACTCTCTTCTATTTGTTCCAAATGCATCTTCATCTATTTTTATTATCCCTTCTAAATCACACTCTTTATAATTCATCATATACTCTTCATTGCCTGCACACGTATAATTCACATTGTAAGAGTTACATATGTATTTAGAAACATAACTAATAGCCCTGAACCCTAGTTTTTCATATAAGGGCTTCCCCTCATCCGTAGCAATAAGCATAATTGGAACATGAGCTGATACGCTATTCATGCATGAATGCGTTATCGCTTTTCCAATCCCTTTCCCCTTATAATCCGGATGTACAATCACCATACCGATAGACGCTAATGTCTCCCCATATAATATAATTGCCGCGCTAGCAATAAGTTCCTTTCTCTCATTCCACACACCGTATACAATGCCTGAATTGAAGATTGTCTCAATTTCTTCTGTATTATAATCCCAGCCAATATAAGAAGATAACACGATAATATCTTCTATATTTTCTTTTTTAAGATATTCCACTCTCATTCCTAATTCAATCATTCTCCATCTCCTTATCTAGACGTTTGAATCATTCTTTACGAATCAACTCGTACATGTTTCTCTTCATCGTTCGTACACATATCCTATTTTGACCAAGACTATAATGTAAATGAGGTGACAACATGCCCATTACGAATCGATTTTCTACCACCACTAACGGCGCACTCGCTATTACAGGAAACACTCTCGGCTTAAGTAAAATTAGTAATCAAAACCGTGCTGGTACAATCGGGGCAATTGGTGCATTTATAACTACGAATACGGCTTTACAAGTAACTACTTTTCCTGCTGGTACAACATTAAACTATACACAAAATAGTTCTACTGCTATTTTAAATATCCCTGCTGGTAGTACTATTCTTTACGCAGAACTTGTTTGGGGCGGGAATTATTTATCTCGTGACCAAAACATTACGAGTGTATTAGGGAACCCAGTTTCTTTCACAACACCTGTGTCAACATACTCAATTACCCCTTCAGCTATTACAGCTTCTAATCAAACATTTGTTTCTGGATCAGTCACATTTGGGTTTTATACACGATCCGCAGATGTAACGTCACTCGTTCAAGCTGCTGGATCTGGCTCTTATACAACCGGATCTGTTCCTGGACTTGTTGATCCTTTAGACGCTTCTAATGGAGCAATTAATTCAGCTGGGTGGACGCTCATTGTCGCTTATCAAAACGGTTCCTTACCTGCAAGAAACTTAACAATTTACGTAGCTGGTAACCGCGTTTCTGTAGAAACTGGTAGTGCAGATGTATCTGTCTCAGGATTTTTAACACCTGCAGGAGGACCTGTAAGCGGGAGATTATTTTTAAGTTCTACTGAAGGAGATGCTGATTTAACCGGGGACCAAGCTTTATTTGGCCCAAACTTTAGTTCATTAAATGCTTTATCTGGGCCAAACAATGCTGTTAATAATTTCTTTGGTTCTCAAATTAATAATGCTACAGGGAACTTAGATACTACTGGAACATTTGGTACGCGAAACCAGAGTGCCTCTACAGGTACAAATATCTCCGCTGGAAGGCAAGGTTGGGACATTACTGCCATTGATATTTCTCCTTATTTAACAAATTCCCAAGTCTCCGCCGCAATCCGTTTAACAACGAACGGTGACGCATATATGCTCAATACAGTCGGTTTACAAATCAATATAAATTCACCTAATATACAAGCAACAAAAAGCGTAAATAAAAGTGTTGCTACAATTGGCGATATTCTAACCTATACAGTTACTGTTCCTAACACCGGGCTTCTTCCTGCAAATAACGTTACTTTTACAGACATTCTCCCTAACGGCACTTCCTTTATACCTGGCAGTGTAACGATAGATAATGTACCACAAACAAACGCAAATCCAGCCGCTGGTATTTCTCTTGGAACAATTAATAACAACGCTTCTCGTACAGTAACTTTCCAAGCGACTGTCGTTTCTCTTCCAAGTCAAAATCCTATCTCTAACACTGCTAATATTACCTTTCAATATACACCAATTGCTGGAGGAACAACTTTTAGCGGTATTGCAACAAGCAACTCTGCTGGTACACAAATTAACCTAGCAGATATTAATGGAACAAAATCCGTTAACAAACTATTTACCGATATTAGTGAAACATTAACTTACAGTATTTCCTTAGCTAATATAGGAAATATCGCTGCAACGAACGTTATATATACGGATCCAATTCCTAGCGGGACTACTTTTATTCCTAATAGTGTAACTGTTAACGGAGTAACTCAAGCTGGAGCAAATCCCGCTAATGGTATATCAATTGGATCTATTGCTGCAAATTCTACTGCTACTATTTCGTTTCAAGTATTCGTTCCTTCTATCCCACAAACAAATCCAATATTAAATAGTGGCACCACAACTTACCAGTATATCCCTATTCCAAATCAACCAGCAGTAAATGGGTCCGATGCAACAAATACCGTATCTACTCAAGTGAATAATGCTACTGTAACTATGGCAAAAGCAGTAGATAAAAACTATGCAGATATTGGCGATACACTTACCTATACAGTTTCTTTTGTAGGTACAGGGAATACGGGTGCGAACAATGTTATTTTTACGGATATCATTCCTACTGGAACAACTTTTGTCCTAAACAGTTTAACAATAGATGGCACTACACAAGTTGGCGCAAATCCGGCTAATGGTGTGAATATCGGATCTATCCCAACTGGCACGACCAAAAATGTTTCATTTCAAGTAGTAGTAAATACAATTCCTCCATCAAACGTCGTATCTAATGGATCGAGCGCTTCTTATCAGTACACTGTCAACCCTAGCCAATCACCCGTTACAAAAAACATTTCTTCTAATCTCGTTTCCACTCAAATTAACAATGCGAATTTATCATTAACAAAATCTATGAATAAACAATTTGCCACAATTGGCGAAACTATAAGTTATACAATCCTTATTTCAAACAGTGGAAATACGCCCGCTAATAACGTTCAACTAACAGATCCACTTCCAAATGGAACGATATTGACTCCAGGTACTGTAACGCTAAACGGTGTTTTACAAAATGTAACTTCTCTTATTGCCTTACCTATCGGTACAATTCCTGGCGGAGCTACTTTCACCTTATCGTTCCAAGTAACAGTCATCAACATCACCTCCCAAAATCCTATCATTAACAACGCTTTCGCCTCTTATCTATATACTGTAAATCCAAGTCTGCCACCAACTTCAAAAACAGCAAATTCTAATTCTGTCTCATCAACAATTAGACTAGCAAATCTTCATGCTATAAAATCGGTAGATAAAACGTTTGCGGAAGTTGGAGATGTATTAACTTACAACTTTGCTGTTACAAACGACGGAAACGTTGCAGCGAACAATGTATTACTATCTGATTCCATTGCGAATGGTACTTCCTTTGTACCAGACAGTGTTATGATTAACGGTGTTACTCAGCCGGGCGTTACACCAGCTAGCATCAATATTGGTAGTATCAATGCTGGCAATACAATTACAGCTTCATTCCAAGTATTAATAACTAGCATTCCAAATCCAAATCCAATTTCGAATAGCGCTTCTATTTCCTATAACTTTATTGTTGATCCAAACGCTCCACCAGTAAACAAAAACACCACTTCAACTACTACATTTACTCAAGTAAATGATGCAAATGTTATTTCAGCAAAAGCAGTCGATCGCTCTTTTGCTACCATTGGAAATATATTAACTTATACCGTTATTTTAACGAATACAGGAAGCGTCTCTGCTGATAGCCCTACTTTCATAGACATAAATCCAGATGGTACTACCTTTATCCCAAACACTTTCCTCATTAATGGTGTGCTCCAAAATAACGCAGATCCAAATATCGGTGTCCCGTTGCCTTCTATTCCTGCTAGCGGATTAATTACTGTTTCTTATCAAGTAACTGTCACTGCTTTACCAGTCCAAAATCCAACAACTAATTCATCCAGTACACAATATAGCTTTATTCTAAATCCAGGTGATCCACCAATTATAGAAACATCTTTAAGTAACACTGTAAGTACACAAATTAATTTAGCAAATGTAGTTATTGTCAAGCAGGTAGATTTAACTATTGCTGATGTTGGGCAACCAATCACATATACAATTGCTTTAGCTAACCCTGGAAATACTCCAGCAAATAATGTTGTTGTTACCGATATAATCCCTACTGGCACCACTATCGTACCAAATAGTATTTTTATAGGTGGTGTTTTACAGCTAGGTGCGGATCCAAGTGTTGGTCTTCAAGCCGGTACAATTCCTGCTGGTGGCTTTACAACGATTATTTTTCAAATAAGTGCAAATGGGCTACCTTCACCAAATCCAATTCAAAACAGCGCTTCACTTCAATATAGCTTTATCGCTGATCCAAATTTACCTGCTCTTGTTAGAAACGCTACTAGCAATATAGTAACTACACAAATTAATACTGCTAATATCGTAGCGAATAAATTAACAAGTACAAACTTTGCTGATGTCGGTGATAGCATTACGTATGCCACTGTATTAACAAATAACGGGAATATTCCGGCTACTAATGTTATTTTTACGGATGTTATTCCAAGTGGTACACTTTTCATTCCGGATAGTGTAGCAATTGATAATGTACCTGTAGCTAATGTTAATCCAGCAAACGGCATCTCCATCGGTACAATTGGAGCAAATTCCTCACGTACTGTTTCCTTTCAAGTGAATGTACCAGCTATTCCATCCATTAATCCAATTACTAATCAATCAGGCACTACTTTCCAATACACGTACGATCCATTAAAACCAACTGTAATGCAAATGACTTCTTCTAACACTGTACAGACTACAATTAATAACGCTTCTATTTTCGCTACGAAATCTGCAGATAAACAGTTCGCCAACGTAAATGATATTATTACGTATACAACTACCTTAACGAATAGCGGGAACACACTTGCATCAAATGTAATATTTACAGATGTTATTCCAAACGGAACATCGTTTATCCCTAATAGTGTAACAGTAAATGGTAATATTCTCCCTAATGTAAATCCAGCAAACGGGATCGCAATTGACCCAATAAACTCCAATACAAATACAACAATCTCATTTCAAATAAAAGTGAATTCCATCCCTAGCCCAAATCCAATCCCGAACCAAAGTAATACAACGTATCAATATGTCGTAAACCCTAGCTTACCTCCAGCATCCGCCAATGCGTTAAGTAACTTAATAACAACTCAAATTAACAATGCTACTATTGTCGCTACTAAGTCAGTGAATACACCGACAGCTGCAATTGGAGATATCGTTACCTATACGATTGCAGTTACAAACACAGGAAATATCCCTGCTAGTGCTACAGTTTTAACAGATGGACTTGGAGCAGGAGCTTCATTTATCCAAAATTCCGTAACTATCAATAATGTTCCACAACCAGGATTAGATCCATCACTTGGTGTTCACTTAGCAGATATTCCGCCAGGAAATACTGTATTTATTACTTTTGAAGCACAAATTTTAGCAATACCACCTAGTGGCACATTAACAAATAATGCCCTTGTAAATTATGAATATACAGTAAATCCAAACCAATCACCTGCTGTTGGTAGTACAATCACAAATACGACGGTTACTCCAATTATTGATGCTACTCTATCTATAAATAAAACCGTCAATTCAACATTCGCTACTATTGGAGATACACTTACTTTCACTTCAACCGTTACTAATTCCGGTAATACTACCGCAAACAATGTTATTTTTACAGATTTAATTCCAAATGGTACAACGTTTATCCCAAATAGTTTTACAGTAAATGGAACAACCATTCCTAATGAAAATCCACAAAATGGTATCAATATCGGTAACATAAATTCAAATGCATCAGTTATACTCAGTTTTCAAGTAAACATTACAACGATTCCAAGCCCTAATCCGATTCCTAACAAATCATCGATTCAATATAGTTTTATTGTAGATATAAATGAACCACCTGTTTCACGAACAGTTAAATCCAATAAAACCTTTACACAAGTAAATACTGCTTCCGTTATCGCAACAAAAACTGCGAGCAGTGCATTTTCTGCTGTTGGAGATACAATTACGTATACAACTACTCTCACTAATAGTGGAAATACTACCGCAAACACACCTGTTTTTATCGATATATTACCACCTGAACTTTCATTCGTTCCCGATAGCGTACAAATTAATACCATCCCACAACTCGGATTTAGGCCAGATATCGGAGTTCCTTTAGACCCAATTCCAGTTGGAGGATCAATAACAATTAGCTTCCAAGCTATTGTCGGTTCAATACCCGCTTCAAACCCTACACTGAACCAATCTAGCACAACATACTCTATCATTGTTGATCCTACTCAGCCGCCTGTTACAGAAACGGCTACTAGTAATCCGGTCTTAGTTCAAATAAATGAAGCAATCATTCAAGCAACGAAAAGTGTGGATCGACTATTTTCTGACGTTGCACCTGGAAATTCATTTTTAACGTATACTGTTTTATTAAAAAATATAGGGAACGCGACTGCTACTAATATCACTTTTACAGATTCGATTCCAAATAATACAGTATTTATAGAAGATAGCGTTCGAGTAGGTGGAGTTTTATTACCTGGAGTAAATCCAGAAAATGGGATACCAATTGGGGATATTATTGCCGAGGATTTTATAAATGTCACATTCCGTGTGCAAGTAGTTAGTATTCCAAATCCAATTTTCACAATCGGACCAGGCGGACCAAACTCACCTGTTATAAACGGTGCTTCTATTAATTATCAATTTATGACAGGACCGAATTCACCACTTGTTTCACGAAATACAACCTCCAACTCTGTTTCTACACAAATAAATTCCGGGGAAATTGCACTAGTTAAATCCTCAGATAAAAATTTTGCAACGATTGGCGATACAATTTCTTATACAATTACATTAAGTAACCCTGGAAATGTCACTTCACAAAATATAATTTTCACAGATATTTTACCTGACGGAACGACATTTATTTCCGGGACTCTTACAAACGATTCTGGTACACAACAAATTGGAAATTCAGCTAGCGGGATACAGATTGGAAATATAAACCCAAGTGGAACGGCCGTTATTACTCTCAACGTACTTGTTACAAATATTCCAAGTATAAATCCAATCTCTAATTCTAGTTCTATACAATTTCAGCATATTGTCGATCCAAGTCAACCAGCTATCACACAAACCGCTTCATCTAATACCGTTACTACAACAATAAATAGCGCAATATTAACTACAACAAAAAGTGCTGATAAATCTATCATTTCTGTTGGAGATACGATTACGTATACAACTACTATTACAAACACAGGGAATACACCAGCAACGAATATAACATTCACAAGCGCTATTCCAGCTAATACTACATTTATACCAAATTCAGTTACAATAAGTGGAGTTCAGCAACCTGGTGCGCAGCCCGCACTTGGAGTAAATATACCAAATATCGCACCTGGTGAAACAGTAACTGTTACTTTCCAAGTAAATGTTATTTCTATTCCTCCTTCAAATTCGATTATGGGTAATGACACAATTTTATATTCTTATACTGTTGATCCAAACGGAACTCCTGTTACAACTTCTACTTCAACTAATATCGTTACAAACCCTGTACTAGACGCTATGATAACATTGGTAAAATCGGTCGATCAAACGCTTGTAACACTAGGTGATACCATTACCTATACGACAATTTTAACGAATAACGGTAATACAAATGCGACAAATATTACTTTCACTGATCTTATACCAGATGGTACAACGTTTATTGCTGATAGCGTTACAATAGATAGCATCACACAAATCGGACTCAATCCTAATACAGGTATAACGATTGGATCAATTGCTCCTAACAGCTCAATATCTATAGCATTTCAAGTTAGCGCTACTTCTACACCTGTTCAAAATCCGATTGCCAATTCCGCTACTGCTTCTTACTCATTTATCGCTGATCCAAATGCACCGATTGTTTCAAGAAATGTTACTTCAAACACAACGTTTACTACAATTAATACAGCTACCATTCTTTCATCGAAACAAGTTGATAAAGCATTTAGCAGCATCGGAGATACACTCACTTATACTATCACTTTAACAAACAACGGCAATTCCTCCGCACAAAATGTTATATTCACAGATACCGTGCCGAGCGGAACTACATTTATTGCAAACACATTTTCTATTAATGGAATTCCTCAAAGTGGTGCGAATCCAACGAACGGTGTAAATATTGGGCCTATAACAGCTGGGTCTACAGTGAATGTTTCATTCCAAGTAAACGTGACCTCATTACCAACTGAAAATCCAATTGTAAATTTCTCATCGACATCGTACCAATTAGTCTCACCACCTGATGCAGAAACTTCAATTAGTAATCCTGTTTCAACGCAAATTAGAGAAGCGATATTATCCATGACGAAAAATGAAAGTGTATCCTTTGCAGATATTGGGCAAACTGCTTTTTACACTTCTTCTATTGCCAATGTAGGCAATACCGATGCAACTAATATTGTATTCACAGATGTATTACCAAGTGGACTCACATTTGTTCCTAACACATTAACTGTCGATGGCGTTTTACAACCGAATGCGAATCCAAATACAGGTGTATTACTTGCAACACTTCCACCAAATGAAATATACAGTATCGTCTTTCAAGTTACGGTTAACAGCATTCCATCTATTAATCCAACACCGAATACAGCATCAACGACATATGAGTTTATTGTTGATCCTGTTAATCCTCCAGTATCGAGTTCAGCTACTTCCAACACTACGCTTCTTCAAATAAACAACGCAAATATTATAAGTACAAAAACAGCAGATCTTACTTTTGCGGATGTTAGTAATACAATAACATTTACACTTAACCTCCCTAATACCGGGAATGTGACCGCAACTGATGTTACCGTTATCGATATACTTGATAGCAATTTAACTTTTGTTCCAAACAGTTTCACAGTTAATGGGCAAACCATTCCAAACGCTGATTTATCTACTGGTGTAAATATAGGTTCCATTAATGGTGGTAATACGGCAATCGTCACATTCCAAGCAACTGTTACTACACTTCCAACACTGAATCCAATATCTAATTCTACTTCAACCGCATATCATTACGTCGTTGATCCTAGCCAGCCACCTATTACAACTTCCAATCAATCTAATACAACGACCACACAAATTAATAGTGCTATCCTTACTGCACAAAAAAATTCAAATGTATCAACGGTAGATATCGGGCAGGATATCGTCTACACCGTTACAATTACAAATAGCGGAAATGTTAGTGCCACGAATGTTATTTTTACCGACCTTATTCCAGACGGAACTTCCTTTGAACCGAATAGTTTTACACTTAACGGAATTAGCATCCCAAATGCAAATATCATTACAGGTGTTCCAATTGGTGATATCGCGCCAAACCAATCTGTCATCGTAGCATTTCATATTAACGCCAATGAAATCCCGCCTATAAATCCAATTTCCAACCAAGCTAGCGTTAGCTTCCAACATATCGTTAATCCAGCAAATCCTCCAGTTTCAAAAAATATTACTTCTAACAACGTTACAACAAAAATTGAAAGTGCTATTTTAAACACTATTAAAATAGGAGATAAAGCTTTTGCAACTATCGGTGATACGATTACGTATACAACTACTATTACGAACACAGGAAATATTCCTGCTAACAACGTTGTTTTCTCAGACCCTATACCATCGTGGACACAATTTGTTACAGGATCAGTTGTTGTTGATGGCACTCCATTACCATCCGCTTCTATCATTGGCGGTGTTGGCATAAATACGATAAATCCAAATCAAATTGTAACAATCATATTCCAAGTTCAAATTGTAAGCAATCCAACAACGTTCACACCTGAACTCCAAAACCTAGGGTTTGTTAACTTCCAATATAACGTAGGAAATGCATTACAGGCTCAGCCTGGCAATGTGGAAACGAACGTGTTCGTTACTTCTATTAATTCAGTAATACTTTCAGCTTTAAAAACGGCTAATACAGCCTTTGCAAATATAGGAGACACAATCACTTATACAGTTTTAATTCAAAATGGCGGAAATACAACTGCTACGAATCTAAATTTCTCAGACCTGATTCCATCAGGAACGACCTTTATTGAAAATAGTTTTGCAGTAAATGGAAGTACCATTCCAGGGGCAAATCCAAATAACGGAGTTAATATCGGACCCGTTAGCGCGAACAGTTCCTTAACTGTTACTTTCCAAGTCATAGTTACATCTATTCCACCTTCAAACCCAATTACAAACGTTGCATCTATTCAATACGCATTCATTGTTGACCCGGTAGCTCCTCCTGTTACAGGCACAATAAATTCTAATAGCGCTTCAACACAAATTAATAACGCTACTGTTACAACTGTTTTAGAAGCAAATCGAACAATCGTATCCATCGGAGATATAATTACGTATACAGCAACATTAACAACTACCGGAAACTTCCCTGCAAATTCTGTATTGCTCATAAACGGAGTTCCTGTAGGTGCAGTATTCGTTCCAAATAGCGTTACGTTAAACGGAATTTCACTTCCAGATGCAAGTCCAACTCTCGGTATTCCAGTTGGTATTATCGCACCAGGTGATTCTGCTACTATTACGTTCCAATTTCTTGCAAGTTCTATTCCACCGCAAGGGGCGATTATAAATCAAGCCATTACAAGTTACACGTTTATTGTTGATCCAAGTCAACCTCCAGTTACAGCAACATCCTCATCTAATACGGTTAATACAGCTGTCGTTGATGCATCGTTATCCGTAATTAAAAATACAGATTCTCTCGTACAATCTACTAACGGTACAATCACTTACACCGTAGTCGTTCAAAATAATGGCAATACAACTGCAAATACAGTTACTTTAACAGATTTGGTCCCAGAAGGAACTGCATTTATTCCTAATAGCGTGACCATTAATACCATTTCAGTTCCAGGTGCCGATCCAAACGTAGGAATACCATTAAACTCCATTGCGCCGTCAGAAATCGTCACCGTCACATTCCAAGTTATCGTTCAATCCATTCCAGGCGTGAACCCAATTTCTAATACAGCCCGTATTGACTATACTTTTATCGCTGATCCAAATGCTCCTATCATCTCTCGTACAATTACGTCTAATCCAGCAGTCACACAAATTTCAGATGCGACTATTCTTTCTTTAAAAGCAGTCAATGCACAACAAGCAACAAATGGCGATATTTTGACCTACACGATAACATTAGACAATAACGGAAATATCTCAGCAACTAATCTCTCATTTTTAGATTCTGCTCAAAATGGTACTACATTCGTAGAAAATAGTTTTACGCTTAACGGAACAACTATACTTGGTGCCAATCCAAATCTAGGTGTCACGCTTCCTAACCTTGCAGCAAACGCTACTCACCTTATTTCGTTCCAAATTCTTATTAACAATCCATTCTCGCAAGAATCGATTACAAATCAATCCAATACAACATATACAATTCAACCAGACCCAGGGCAACCACCTATTACTGAAACATCTACAAGTAATATCGTCATTACAAATTTCGTGCAAGCACAATTGACAATTATAAAAACCTCCAACCCAATAACTGTAGATATTGGAGGAACTATACTTTATATTTCTGAAGTAAAAAATATAGGAAATGTTGACGCAATAAATATTATTTTCACAGATTCTATTCCTGCTGGGACTACATTTGTTCCAGATAGTGTCACAATTAACGGTGTCTTGCAGCCAGGTGTAAATCCAGAAAACGGAATACCGATTGGAACGATTTCATCAAACGGTTCCAAAACGATACTATTCCAAGTGCAAACAAACAATCCACCTACTGAAACCGAAATTGTAAATCAATCTTCTGTAACTTACCAATATGTAAGTATTCCTACAGCTCCACCAGTGAATCGCTCTGCAAATTCTAATATTGTTACAACATCGATTCAAAATGCAAATATTATTTCTGTTAAAGTGGCGGATGTAACTTTTGTATCCATCGGGCAAAATATTACCTACACAAATACACTACAAAATATAGGAACCATTCCAGCTAACAACACTATATTCATTGATAACATCCCAGAAGGTACTATATTCATTGATGATAGCTTATCAATAAATAATGTGATTCAGCCTGGCGCGAATCCTGAAAACGGAGTAACTCTTGGCACGATACAACCAAATGCAACAGTCACTATTTCATTCCAAGTACAACTTACCAGTATACCTCCCGGCAATACTGTCATTAATATTTCAGACACTTCGTATGAATACCAAATTGACCCTAGTTCTCCAATTATTCAGCGCAAGTCGTTATCAAATGCAGTAAACACTGAAGTGCGGACGGCAAATATTAGTGCAATTAAATCCGCCAATAGATCCATTACACGCATCGGTCAAATCATCACATATACAGTCGCAGTTACGAACTCTGGTACAGTGCCTATTACGAATGCTCTCCTAATTGACGCAATTGCAGCTGGAACTACATTCGTTCCAAATAGTATCCTTGTAGATGGCATACCAAGACCTGACGAAAATCCAATTACCGGAATCGCCCTTGATATAATTCTTCCAAATCATACGATTATTGTTACGTTCCAAGTAAATGTAGTCTCTATACCTTCTCAAAATAATATTAATAATATCGCTGTCATTCACTATGAATATCAACTGGAACCAAGCGCACCACCAATTTCAGAAACGACCTCTTCCAATAGTACAAATATACAATTTATTGATGCTATTCTTATCGCTACAAAATCCGCTAATAAAGTGTTAGCTAATATTGATGAAACCATTGAATATACAGTATTCATTCAAAATAACGGATCTACTACAACTAACTCCATCTTTTTTACAGATACTATAGCGGATGGAACAGTATTTATTCCAGGAAGCGTAATAGTTAACAATACTGTACTTCCTGCAGCAGATCCGAATATCGGCTTTTCCATCCCTAATATCGCGTCAAGTCAATCGACAACAATAACATTCCAAGTTTCTGTTACGAATTTACCAGCTGTAAATCCAACACCTAATACTGCAAACATCGTCTACGACTTTATTTTTAACCCTGACTTTGCACCAATTCAAAAATCTACTACTTCCAATACCACTTTCGTTCAAATTAATGATGCTGATATCATTTCACTTAAAACTGTTGATTTGACTTCTGTAACGATTGGTGACATTTTGACTTATACAACAACTTTAACGAATACAGGGAATACGGATGCTACTGCTGTTGTATTTACAGACAATATTCCTGATGGAACAACCTTTATAGACGGTAGCGTTTTAGTAAATAACATTCCGCAGCTTAACGCCAATCCAAGTACCGGTATACTTGTAGGAACGATTGCTCCTGACATTTCTATCCCAGTCACATTTTCTGTTACCGTTGTAGCTCTTCCAGCTAGCGGTCGTATTCAAAATCAATCTACTTCCCGCTATACAATAAATGGGGAAGAGCAAATATCGACTAGTAATATTACCTTCACTGAAGTTATTTCTGCTAATGTAATTGCGACAAAAACAACGCCAATCCAATACGCTGACCTACAAACTATTATCCCTTATACAATTTCCATCATAAATAACGGAAATATACAAGTGGAAAACATTATTGTTACAGATATCATCCCAGCAAATACGAGCTTTATAGAGAATAGTGTTATTGTGAATGGCAACGCTCGTCCAAATGACAACCCACTTAACGGTATACAAATTGATAACATTCCGCCTAATACGGCAGCAACTATTCTATTCCAAGTACGGGTTACTTCCATTCCGCAAACAAATCCAATCTCTAACACGAGTACAATTGAATATGAATACACGGTACCAGATAGGCCACCTATTACCGAAACAATTATTTCATCAGCTGCCGTAACAGAAATTCATCACGCGAATTTGAATAGTAATAAAGCTGTTAACCTTGCATTTGCAACGGTCGGTGATACGTTAACGTATACGATTACACTAAATCAAACTGGTAATGTTTCAGCAAATGATATAATCATTCAAGATATTATTCCTCAAGGTACTACGTTTATAGAAAATAGCGTTATTGTAAACGGTGAAACTCTTCCGGGAGTTAATCCAGTAAGCGGCATACCAATTGGTACTATAATTGTAGGTGGAGATGCTATCGCTTCATTCCAAGTAACTGTGACTTCTATTCCAACACCAAATGAACTCAGCAACAAAGCAATTACTACTTTTAACTATATAGTCAACCCAAATAACTTACCTGTTACAAATACGACTACAACAAATACTGTCACAACAACTGTCCAAAATGATAATGTCGTTGCTATAAAGTCTGTTGATGTCACGAATGCCTTACCTGGTCAAAATTTAACGTATACAATTACAATTACTAATAGCGGTAATGTGACGATTGAAGATCTTCTTGCCATAGACACCGTACCAGTAGATACAACTTTCATTACTGGTAGTGTTACGATTAACGGAATCAGTCAACCTAGTGCAAATCCGGAAAATGGTATTACATTAGGAAACCTTGCTCCTAATGAATCTGTTGGCATTACGTTCCAAGTAACAATATCTTCTTCGACTCTTCAAACTGCTATCAATAACGATGCTTCTGTTTCCTATACTGTTACCATTGATCCGAATGAACCGCCTATTACAATGACAAAGCAAACAAATACCGTTACAACAACGATTGTTGATCCAATGGTGCGCATTGAGAAAAACGCTGACAAATCTTCTGTCGTTATAGGAGATATTATTACATTCACATTAGAGATATTTAATCGTTCCCCAATTCCTACAGTAAGTACTTCCGTTTTAGATATGATTCCAGCTGGAACAACATTTATAGAAAACAGCGTAACAATTAACGGTACTACGGTTCCAAATGTTCGTCCAGACACTGGTATGAATATTGGCGCTTTACCTGCAGATGGAGTAGCAACTATAACATTTCAAGTTCTCGTCACTTCTATTCCTTCAAACAGTACAATTATCAATTCTGCAACAGTTACAGCTGCTTTCCAATTAACACCACAAGATCCGATTATTACTTTCATTGTTAATTCAA
Source organism: Bacillus hominis (assembly GCF_018332515.1). Taxonomy (GTDB): domain Bacteria; phylum Bacillota; class Bacilli; order Bacillales; family Bacillaceae_G; genus Bacillus_A; species Bacillus_A hominis. The sequence goes on from NZ_BOQD01000004.1 coordinate 36,262, forward strand.
ATATTGTCCGTATACCCGTTCAATTCATAACTGCAGCAGTAATGAAAACTGCTTCCGTCAGCTCAGCTTATTTAAACCAATATTTTGATTATACGGTGCGTATTACAAATACCTCGAAATTTTCAATTACAAACGTTTCTTTACAAGACACCATTCCTGCAGGTTTACGATTTATTGGCAGATCCGTTATAGTTGACGGCATATCACTTCCTTTAGCTGATCCAAATTTCGGATTCCTAGTTGCAACTAACTTTGAACCAAATGAAGTAATTATTGTGTCATTCACAGTACAAGTAATGGATCAACCAGTAAACAATAAATTTATAAACACCGCTAATATTTCCTTACAACTTCAAACATCTCCTGCCGAACCACCTATAACAATAACAATTGTAAGTAACGAAAACATCGTCTCTTTCCTCCCGCCAAATATAGATCGTGTTTTACCAAACTTAAGTTGCTTCTTTGACGGTGAACGCTTTATACGAATTACTCCTCGGAACATACGAAAATATTTCGGGCCTTGGATTTGGTGGAATTAATTCAAATAAATAAAAGAGATTGTAGTTTGATTTTAGCCAAACTACAATCTCTTTTTCATGCCATAGGCTCCGCTTTTCTCTTTTGAATTTAGTCCATCACATTTTCTAGAGTTCGTCCAAAATTATACAAATAATGTATTATCTTACGTTATTTTAGTCGTAATAAGCTGACCAGCTTCATTAATAGTAACTTTCCATTTCACTCCACTAGCAGTCTTCATAATCACACCTTTACTTGCTTCTAGTTCAATATCTCCAAACATTCTTCCACCAGTTGTCGCTAGCCAAGCATTCCCATTTTCCATAGAAGACCTTGCAAAAATACGATTAATCCGAAAACGCTTATGGTCTTGAGCATAACCACTCAATGTAATTCTTACTTTATATAACTGACTAGCCTTCATATTCGATATAATTGTATCTCCAACATTTAATGGAACATCCGCCGCAATAACCCAACTACCCTTTGCACTTAATACATATTCTATTTTAATTTTCTTAGGGCTCTCTCCCCACCCAAAGTATATCCCAAAACAATTCAACATTTTAATCGGATTTTTCGTAAAGTCCAGTTCTTCATACCTCTTCATCGCTTGACATCAACTCCAAATGAAATGATCATAATGATTTAAAAGGACATCAT
>NZ_BOQD01000005.1 GCF_018332515.1 Bacillus hominis
TCTATAGCTAGCTATAGAATCCAGGTTATTCCAATACTTTATTATTTTAAATATCTAATAAGCATGTGCCCTATTTATTTCTTAAAATAAACTCAACTGCACAATACTATCCATCTTCTCTTCTTCTTTGTTAATCTCTAAAATCCTTTGACCCATTCGCTCCACCAAATCAACCACTAAAGCATTTCCCATACAAAAGTATCTATTTCTTTGTGGCATTCCTGTATTCGTCCAGTCCATCGGGAAACCATTTAACAACTCACACTCAGCTGGTGTTAAATATCTTAGCCTTTTTGTATAAGGATCTTCAATTACATGAGAGCTTCTATTGCATGTTCCTTCACTTGTTAACATTGTACGGCCAGGCTTATTTAAATCATCTGGGAAAGCCATTCCTCCTTCAGCGTAGAAGTATTTATGGCCCGTCGCCTTTGATACTCTTTCTTCCTTTTTAGGACCTTTAAGGTACTTAAGTTCCTCAAATTCTGTTCTTCCCTTTTTGTTAATCTTATCCATTTTCAAATAATATGATTCATCGGCAGGGCCAAATTTATCATATACTTTCTGAACAACCTCACCTAAAGTCTCTGGACTTTCAGTTACTGGAACTACTTCTTCAGTATATACTTGTCCATCTATCATCACACCAGAATTATAGTATTCCTCTTTAAATGTATCAGAAACCTCAATAATATCGACCGGCAACTCAAATTGCCCTCTTTTTTTGTTTTCCTTTGGTGCTTCATGCACATTAAAAATCGGAGCGAAGAATCCATGTTTACACAATACTTCTAACGACTTCATTCCATTTTGAACAGATGCGAAATGAGATTCTTTTAGGTACGCAAAAATAAATACTCTTCGTCTTCTTTGTGAATTGCCGTAGTCCGCAGCGTTAATAACTCTCCATTCCACTACGTATCCTGCATCTCTAAAGCTCGCCAGCATAATAGAAAAATCACGGCCTCTTTGTTTTGCTGGTGACTTCAATAATCTATCTACATTCTCTAACAAAACAAACCTTGGCTTGCGAGAATTAACTATGTTCATTATCTCCCAAAAAAGAACACCTTTTTTCCCTTGTATCCCTTTTTCATTTGATAAAGTACGTGCTACAGAATAATCTTGGCAAGGAAAGCCTCCTACTAATAAATCATGCTCAGGTATTTCCTGCCAAGCTTCAGCTATATCTTTATTTACATGTATTCCTTTATTTTCAAAGCGAGTTGCATAACAATTAAATGCATGTTGTGCTTTAGTTGAGGGTTCCCATTGGTTTCCCCAAAGAACGTCAAAGTTTTCGTTTGCTTCCAGTCCTAATCTAAAACCTCCTACTCCCGCGAAAAGTTCTACTACTTTCACCATAAATACACGAACATCCTTTCGGTATTTTATTTATCTATGCTTCATTATAATAAAAAGTGAGGAAAAGATCAACTATAACATTTCAAGAACCATACTTTTTTACAATTCCTTTTCGGCTTGTAACTATTAAGAAAATACTTCGTTACTATGTCAAAAAACAAACGGACTTAAATAAATCCAATATAACTGTTATTTAATAGAACAAACTGACTTTTCCTTCTTATAAATTTTACTTATATAAAATTGAAACAGCTTTTTATTATAGCATAACTTTAATATGCAATGTTTAAAACCATACCACGCAGCACTAGATACAGAAAGGTGATTATTATGGACTACACTACAGTAGAAGAACTAATGCAAAAAGCACATGAAGCTGAAGGAAAAACATTTGGTGAAATCGATACAACTGACCGACTCACAAACGCAAAATCAAAAGGCGGATTAGGTCAAGTAATTGAGGAGAGCTTTTTCGGATATGAAATAAATTCAAATGCAGAAGCTGATTTTAAACACCTTGGTATTGAACTAAAAGTAACAGCGTTTAAACAAAATAAAAACGGTTCATTATCAGCCAAAGAGCGCTTAGTTTTAAATATTATCAACTATATGGAAGAAGTTCATACACACTTTGAGACATCAAGCTTTTGGAAGAAGAACGAAAAGCTACTATTAATGTTCTATGAATGGGTACCTGACGTAGACCGTAAAGATTTTCATATTACAAAAAGCCTTCTATTCACCTATCCTGAAGCTGATTTAGAAATAATTAAACAAGACTGGGAAACCATCGTAAATAAAATTCGTGCCGGCAAAGCACATGAATTATCTGAAGGTGATACAAACTATTTAGGAGCTTGCACAAAAGGTTCCAATAAAAATTCGCTTCGCTCACAGCCGTATTCTGAAATTCAAGCAATGCAAAGAGCTTTTTCATTAAAGCCTTCTTATATGACAGCACTAGTTCGCAGATATCTCCTAAACGAAGAACTAGTAAGTTTTACAACAACAAATGAACTAAAAGGAAAATCGTTAGAAGAAATCCTTTACTCAAAATTTGAGAATTACATAGGCCTAACTGATCAAGAAATCGCTCAAAAATTATCTATCGATTACAAACCTACAACCAAGAGCTTTATTCCATTATTAGTAAGTTCTTTACTTGGCATTAAAGGAACTCGACTCGATAAAATTGAAGAATTTGCGAAAGCTAATATAGAATTCAAGACAATTCGTTTAGAACCCAACGGAAAGCCAGAACAAAACATGTCATTTGAGACAATTGATTTTCATCAATGGACAAATGAATCGTGGGAAGAAAGCGAAATTCGAGAGCGCTTCTATCAAACCAAGTTTTTATTCGTAATTTTTGAATTTAACCAAACAAAAAAAGAAAACCCAAACCGTAAGCTCTACTTTAAAGGTATTAAGCTTTGGAACATGCCTGCCCCTACAATAGAAAAAGAAATACGTGAACTATGGGAAGAAGTTAATAAAGTAATAAATGAAGGCATTCAAATTGAATATAAAACACGTGGTGATAAAGTCGTCGAAGCAAATAACTTACCAAAAATAAATTTCAACGGTGTTGCGCATATTAGACCAAAAGCTCGCAACGGTGCTGATAAAGTAACTTTACCTGATGGCCAGCACATTACAAAGCAGTGTTATTGGTTGAATAGTTCTTATATTGCTGAAATTATTAACAAGACGAATAAATAACTACCTTTTCCATTAACGAAAATGGATTATAACTAGATGGTATATAAAAATTTATCTAGCTATAATCCATTTAATATACACAAATCATGAAAATTAACACATCTTATATAAAATACCTAACAACACTTTCATCTCTGTAAAATCATTTTTTTCTACCTTATCATTTAAAATAATTCTGATAATCCTCTTCATTTTTAAATTCAATCGGCCCAACATCCATTCGAAATTTCCCATTCTCATACAATAGTGGTGAAGCTTCTGAATGGTCCTTCGAGTAGCTTTCTACATGTGAAATCTTCATCTCATTTGAATCGGTAAAATCAATATGCGCAATGCATACCCAATAAGCATGGTTATTTATTTCTAATAAAGGAGCCGTTACGACACTACCCATATGATTATCTACAACTGCCTTGGCTTTCATAGAATAGAAACTTCCTATACCATTTCCAACAGCACTATATGCAGCAAATAAAACATATTTTAAAGCTTCTGGTCGATAAATACGAATTGTTTCTTTTCCTGGTTCCTGCGAATCACCGTCCAACACAATATAAGGCGATACCTTGGAAGAACCTAAATGTTTATAATAAACCTTTCCTATCTCCCCATTGGTTGTTACGTAAAAACAATATAAGTCTAAGTCCTTATTTGTTTCCCACTCTAAAGTAGCTGTTACCATTTTAGATTTTTGTATATTTATAGATTGTTTTTTCTTCAATTCAACCTTCATTACACTTATAGGTTTTTGTACTGGAGGGGGAGTATGAACTATTTTCTTCTCTACAGGAGGAGCTGTTTGTTTTTCATCATCTGCGATTTCTATTCCAAAACTTGTACATAATGCAGCTAAGCCACCAAAATATCCAGCTCCAATAGGATTAAACTTCCACCCTCCTCCATGTCGATATAGCTCTCCTACAATAATGGCACTTTCATCTGTAAAAGGATGTGTGATAGGAAAATGAATAATTTCTAATCCAGATTGTGCGTTGCTTATTTTCAATTGAATACGGGAAACATCTCGTAAAGCCTGTTTCTTCTCTTCAGCATTATGAATTGTAATCGAAAATACAATCTTTTGGACTTCATCTTTTATATGAGTAAAATCTATTGAAAATCTTTGTTTACTTCCATTTGTTATATTTTGATTCAATTGAACAGATCGACAACTAGAATACGGTTGTCCATAGAAAACAAAATCTTCTTCTTTAGTAATTTTCCCATTAAAACCTACTAAAAAAGCTGATGCATCTACATCTATATTCATTGGGGCATCCCAAGTTAAATCTACCAGGAATCCTTTGATCTCTGGATGATTCTTTGTGACGTCTATCTTTTGTCCTCTTACTAAAGTATGTATCATCATAATTCTCCCGTCCTACACCTTTAATGTATTATCATTCAGTCCAATTATACTCCTCTTTAGATTTCCAAGGATATCCTAATAATTATTTTTTAATTTAAATCCCTAAACAATGCGGTGGAGCATCTAACATATCTTCTAACTTATCGAGAAACTCTTTCTACCAACCAATCCCACACCGGCACCCGCGCCCTTACAAAGAAACAAATAAAAAAAGCACCAAGTCCTGAAGTGAACCCGAATAGTGGTACATGAAAAAAAACCTTCAATTTGTCGTTTACATCTACATACGACAGACTGGGTGTTTTATCCTTGTCTCACTTTATTGGGTCACTCCAAAGTATGCAAATTCAATCGTTGCATTCTTACTCATGATGATCGGTGCTACACTTCCATTAACGCAATTGTAAAAGCAGAACACTTCCCAACTGAAATTCGCGCATTAGGCATAAGTTTCCCGTACGCCCCCTAACAGTTTCCATATTCTTTAAAACAACGGAGTTCATTGTTTTATGGCTAAAGAGTATCGGAATGGAATCACTATTCTATTTCTACGTGGCTGGATGTATCGCAATAAGCTTTATTACATATTGGCGTATGGCTGAGTCATCGAAGACTTCGCAGATTGAGGCGGAGCTTGGTGGTGGAGATAGTTTAAAGAATGGTACTAGTTCAAAATAATGCAGTACGAGAGGTCACCTTGAAAGAGGTGGCCTCTCAAAATGAGTTTAAAACCTAGCAACCTAAAAGAAATCCCTCTAAAATGATTGTTATATATGATCGAAAATGTAGAATGAAATTAAAGACAAAAAACACATTTAGGAGGTTATCATGACATTTGATGAATTGAAAAAAAATAAACCAACAACCTCATGGATTGAGTATGATGAAGATGGGGAATTTTTCACTGAAGAAAATATAAGTGCAACAAATACGGTTCTTGACACTTACATTAACCATCTAGAGCAATTAGGTGAGAATCCAACCGAAGTCGAAGTAATGCAAGTTGTTAAAGAGGTAGTTATTAAAATAAATGAACTAAATATCGAACATGACCATTTTATCGAAACAATGGAAAGAGAAGATCTCTATGAATTTATCGATACAGCAGCACGAATAGCTGGCTTAGAATCCGAAGAAGACATCACAGAAGAATGGCGGGAATGGTAAAAAACTGCATACTTGGTGTCTAAGTTTACTCCTTCATAAAACTTTGTCCCTTATTCTCCAATTGGAAAATAAGGGACAAACAAAGCCAATCAAATACTGATATATATTAAAATCTCCACTCATTTCCCATTACTTTAAAATACAGTTTTTCAAATCCACTAAAATACTTACTATAAATACTTAACATTTCAATATATGTATGAATAACTTGACTTAAATCAAAATGAATACCAACTTTAGCTAAGTCATAGCTATCATCTAGACTATATAATTCAAAGTATTCCGCCTCCCAATGCACCCCCCTATTAACTAAAAGTCTAGTGGTGCATTTAATTGATTCTTCAATCGTCAGTTCATGTTTTTTTAGTTTTTCATGAATGACGGAAAGGGTTAATTTAACAGTGTATTCTTCATCAACCGTACTACTAAACTCAAATAACTTCCCTTCCATATCATCTATCTTTGCTTTAGACATTAAGGATATCTCAATTAATTCATATGGCGGATTTTCACTTGCTTCAATCAATTTATCACACCATTGAATTACTTCAGCTTTACTCCACACCCCACAGCAAAGTCCTAAGCCATAAATATGAGTTAATTTTCGAACTAAATCCAAAGTTTCTCACCTGCATTTTTGTTTAATTTTAACAGAATACATGATACATCATATTTGAGATGCATACAGGCATTATAAACAAAAAAAACACCACAATCTCAATATACTTTCATGTGCCAAAATATATGGACCGCCAAACCAAACAAAAAAGACCACCAAAAGGCAGTCCCTCAAAACTCAATCCTATTCCCCACTCCACGCTCCACCGCTTTCTCATACAAATACTTCGCAACAATAATATCCACTACCGCCAAACCAACTGATTTGAAAATAGTAATCTCTTCATCGTTTTCGCGGCCGGCTTTTTCTCCGCTTATAATTTGACCGAGTTCAGCGTGAAGATTGCTAGCTTTAAATAAACCTTCTTTTATCGGAACTTGAAGGTCACCTGTTTCTTCTAGTGCTGCTTCTTTTGATTCAACTACTACTTTATTTGCATTAGCGATGGCGTGAGATGGTAGTTCTTGCATGCTCGGTCTGAATGAGCCGACGGCGTTTACGTGGACGCCTTTTTGCAATGTTTCTGTGAAGACTGGTGTGGATGCGTTCGTAGTTGTGACAATGATGTCTGCTTCGCTTATGGCTTCATTCGCATTGGAATAGACGTATGCAGGTTTACCTAATTTCTCTTGTATATATTGCGCAAATGCATACGCTTTTTCTTCCGTTCGGTTGTATAAAATGATTTTTTCAATGTCCCTAACGGCGAGTACAGCTTCAGCGATTCCTTTCGCCTGTTCACCGGTGCCGATGATGCATAAAGTTTTGGCGTTTTGACGAGCTAGGTGTTTTGTCGCTACTCCTGATAAGGCGCCTGTTCGGATCATCGTTAAGTACGATCCTTCTAAAAGTGCGAGTGGTTCTCCCGTTTGGAAGTCTGATAGCATCACAATACCGTTTATCGTTTTCTTTCCTATCTTTTTGTTGTGCGGGACTACTGTTACTATTTTTACTCCGAGCGCTTCAAGTCCTTCCGCGACTGAAGGCATAATTAATGCGGTATTTTGCTCGTTCGCAAATGGTAATGAGCCGCGTATTGGTGTAATCGTTCTTTCTGCGGAAAATTCTTGTAAAGCAAGCGCCGCGTATTCAATAACTTCGTTCATATTTACTAAGTTTCTTTGTTCGTTCGCGCTTATGACTAGCATATTTGTTCACCCTTTCCTATATTCTTTTCCTCACTTTGTGCTATATTTTCATTCACGACCTGCGCTCCTACTAAATCACCCGTAATATTTACAACCGTGTGACCCATATCAACGAGCGGAGAAACAGCTGCGATGATCGGGATAATTGTTAGCGGAAGCCCTAGTGTAGAAAGTAAAATGGTCGCGGTAATAACGTCCGCACCTTTTACTCCAGCACAGCCCGCTGCAAGGACGATTCCTAAAAATACAGTTTGCATAATAAGCCCAAATGTAATTGGAATACCGTATACGTTTAATGCGAAAACCGCTAATACACCAAGCGCTGCTGATAGTCCGTTCATATTAACAGTAGCTCCAAGCGGAATGGTGAAACCAGCTACTGACTCAGGGATACGAAGTCTTTTTTGCGCCACTTCCATCGTTACCGGAAGCGTTGCGCTACTTGATGTCGTACTAGCAGCTACGAGCATAGCTGGACTCACTTGTTTGTAAAAATAAATTGGGCTTATCTTTCCGAAAACTTTCAGTACAATTGGGTACATAATGAACACAATGAGTAGCAATGATAAATAATCAGCTACTACATAGCTAACGACCGCAGTAAGCATGTCAGCTCCAAATGTGCCAACTACATGAGCAATTAACGCCATAATTCCGTATGGAGCAAATCCAATAACGAGCTCTGCAATTTTAATCATGACTCCTGATCCTTCATGTACTAATTTACGAATTCCTTTCGCTTGATCTCCAAGAAGAATTAGTGCCATCCCGACAAAAATAGCAAAGATTATAATTTGAAGCATGCTCGTTTCTGAAGCTGCTTGAATGACGTTAGAAGGAAACCATTGCACGATATTATCTACAAAACTAAACTTCTCTTCTTTAAAATTCTGTCCGCTCGCAAGAAGACCTTCTACTCCTTTACCAGGATTGATAATATAAGCAATTACTACGCCGATACTTGTCGCTAATACAGCCGTGACTGCATAGTAAATGAAAATTCTCCCACCAATTGCTCGTAACATTTTCGGATTTTCAAGTTGCGCGATACCTGAGACGATACTTAAAAAAGTTAACGGAACAATAATCATTTGTAATAAACGAATAAATATATCCCCCATCGGTTTTAAAACAGCTACTTTCGGTCCAAATGCTACCCCTAAAGCAATACCGATTAATGCCCCTATCAAAATTTTCACAGGCAAATTTTGTTTTCGCCACCACTTCATCCAAAGGTCCCTCCCTTAAGAAAACATTAAGCTAACAAAAACCCCCGATTTAACACATCTCTCGGATCTACTACAAACTGATGAAATCCTGTAATAAAGGCCTGCCCCGTTACTTTCGGAATGACTGCTTCATATTTATCTACCCCTGTTACGGATAATACTTCTCCCTCAAATTGTCCGTCAGTGATGCATTCGTGGATGAAAATTTCTCCTTTTTGCAGGGCGTCTTTTTCAAAAAGGGTTGCGATTCTTGCAGAAGTTCCTGTGCCGCAAGGAGAACGGTCTACTTGCCCATCAGCGAAGATCGTTACATTTCGTAACGTAGCGTCTTTTTCTTTCGGTTCGTCTGAGAAAATAACGCCGTATATTCCTTTTAAATCTTCTTCAAGTGGATGCTTTACTTCCATCTGATTTTCAATATAATGCTTAATTTTACCGCCCCACGTTTGAATTGCAGGTAAGTCTTTAAAATCGACCTTCAAACCAAATTCTTTACTATCTACTACTGCGTAAAATGCTCCGCCAAATGCGATATCTACTTGAAATTCATAGTCATCTATTTTAATAGGAACATCTTTTTTGTATACAAATGAAGGAACATTTTCAAATGATACAGACTCTACTTCACTCCCGTTAAATTTTGCATACGCAATAACTTCCCCAGCAGGACTATCGATAATGAATTTTTGTTTTTCACCTGTCACTTCAAACATACCAGTTTCAATTCCCACTGTAATAACAGCGATAATGCCGTGACCACACATCGTACTCCAGCCTTCATTGTGCAAAAATAGTACGCCAAAATCAGCGTGAGCACTTGCGGGCGGTGTAATGATACAACCGTACATTCCGTGATGTCCTCTCGGTTCATACATAAGAACCTCACGAAGATGATCCAAATGTTCCATGCAGTATGAACGTCTTTCTAACTGCGTTTCTCCCTTTATCTCTGGCACTCCGCCCGTAATAATTCGAAGCGGTTCCCCAGCTACGTGAGCATCAATTGTTGTGTATATTTTACTAACCTTCATTTCTATCTCTCCCCTATATGTTGATACTATTTTTATTGCAAATACCATGCCAATGTACAAAGCGTTAATTTGTTTACATTTTTCTGAAAAAGATGTATCCTTTTGGCAACAAATCTGTATACTACTGTCTACTTTTTTATAAAATCTCTGGAGGCTATGTTATGAAACAATTCGATACCTTTGCAGTTCCAACATTGCATACACTCCTCTCTTACGTGGAAGAGGCGATTTCTATCGTAAATACGAAGGGCGTTATGTTGTACTGGAATGAGGCAGCAGAAAAAATGTATGACATTAAGAAGGAAGATATTATCGGAAGGAATGTGCAAGAATTCTTTTCCAAAGAAGATATTATGAATTTAAAAGTTCTTGAGAGCGGGCAACCAGTTCGGGATATTTATCATCTTCCGCGACCAGATAAACACGTATTAATTAGTACGACTCCTATTTATAACGACGACAACGAATTAGTTGGTTCTATGTCTGTAGAAAGAGATATTACTGCGACGATTAAGTTAAATGAAAAATTATCCTCTACTTCTGAAGAATTACAGCAATTAAAGCAAATGATTCAGCATCAGCAAGATGACCCCTTCAGCACGATTAAAGGAAATAACGCAACACTTCAGCACATTATCCACAACATGAAAAAGGTAGCAAAAACTGATGCGACGATTTTAATTACAGGAGAAAGCGGCGTTGGGAAAGAGCTATTTGCCCAGGCCATTCACGAAGCAAGCCTTAGAAACAAGCAACCCTTTATCCCGATTAATTGCGGCGCTATTCCTACCGCTCTCTTTGAAAGTGAGTTATTCGGTTATGAATCTGGGGCATATACTGGAGCCGCTAAAGGCGGAAAAGCAGGAAAGTTAGAATTAGCAAGTGGCGGTACTTTATTTTTGGATGAAGTGGGAGAACTCCCCATTGATATGCAAGTGAAACTACTTCGCGCTTTACAAGAAAAAGAGATTTACCGAATTGGCGGACAAACGCCGAAAAAAATAAACGTAAGAATTATTGCCGCGACGAATCGTATTTTAGAAGATATGGTGCTCAGCGGAACTTTTCGATCTGATTTGTTTTATAGATTAAATGTTTTCACAGCGCACATCCCGCCGCTAAGAGAGCGCACAGACGATATTTCCTTTTTAACTCATCATTTCTTAAAAGAATTTTCGTTTAAATATAACAAGCCCGCTCCATTCGTTCATCAAGAAGCAATGAATCGATTGCATACATATTTTTGGCCGGGTAATATTCGTGAACTACGCAATATAATAGAAAGATTAATTGTCCTTCATGACAGGAAAGAAATACGCGAAGCAAATATTTTGCAGCTATTGCCTTCGCAGAAATCTGTCCATCATACAGAGCGCTCACTCACTGATGAGAAAAAGAACTTAGAGAAAACTAGAATTATACAAGCTCTCGAAGACACATACGGAAACAAAAGCATCGCTGCGAAAAAATTAGGCATGTCCCGCGCTAATTTATATAAAAAGTTGAAGAAGTATGGGATTACTTATGAAGTAGAACATTAATCAGTGGGTTTTTGTCATCCCCACTGATTATTAGCCTACAACCAGTCCACCCGAGGACACTCTGGCATCCAAAACTAAAAAAATCCCCCAAAAACCTCGGGGGACCCATCAAACCCTAACCGCCACCACATCCGGCACTTGCTTCGCAATCTCCTCACCAATTTTTATACTAGCTGTTGCGGCTGGAGATGGTGCGTTGCAAATATGCAGAGAATTGATACCAGGGATAATACAGAAATCATCAACCATATTTCCGTTCGATAAAATGGCTTGTGCTCTTACACCTGCATGCGTTGGGACGATATCTTTCTCTGTCAGTTCTGGTATTAAGCGCTGCAAGCTTTTTAAAAATGATTGTTTACTAAATGAGCGCACCATTTCTTTTATGCCTTCTTTCATATTTGGCATCGCCATTTTCCAAAAGCCTGTGTATGTCATTGTTTCCATGAAATCTTTCATATTAAAGTCTGTTTTCGTATAACCTTCGCGTTTGAAGCTTAATACTGCGTTCGGTCCTGCATGTACGTCTCCGTTTATCATTCTTGTAAAATGAACACCTAAAAATGGGAATTCTGGATTTGGGACTGGATAGATTAAATGTTTTACGAGATGGCGTTTTTCCGGGACGAGTTCATAATATTCACCGCGGAACGGAACAATTTTCATATCCGTTAATATTCCTGTCTTTTTCGCAATGCGATCGCTGTGTAAGCCGGCGCAGTTAATGAGAAATTTCGTTTTAAATACTCCTTGATTTGTCTCAATTGTTACGGCGTCTTTTTTCTCAGTAATACGCTCCGCTGCTGTTCCTAAATGTACTTCTCCGCCGCTTTCTTGGATCAAACGGGCAAACGCATAACTTACTCCTTTATAATCAGCAATTCCGCAAGAAGGAACACGGATTGCGCCAAGTCCTTTTACATGAGGTTCAATTTCAGCTAATTCTTCCTTATCTATTTTTAAAATATGTAAATCGTTTTGTAAGCCTCTTTCATATAAGTTATGTAAAAGAGGAAGTTCTTCTTTTTCTGTAGCGACAATTACTTTTCCGCACATGTCATAAGCGATGTCATTTTCTTTACAAAATTGAACCATAGCTGCGTTTCCTTCTTTGGCAAACTTTGCTTTATAACTTCCTGGTTTATAATAAATTCCAGAGTGAATTACTCCGCTATTATGTCCAGTTTGATGATGTGCAAGTTCCTTTTCTTTTTCAATGATCGCGATTTTCGCACGAGGGAATTTTTTCGTTAAAGCCATTCCAGTTGAAAGACCAACAATTCCTCCGCCAATAATTATAAAGTCATACATCCTACTTCCCCCTTAATATGATGAAAGGCAGGCCTTTTTTAAGACCCGCCGTACAAACTTATTTAGAAAAACAACCACGCTGACGCATTAGTTCTCTATATAAATCTTTATTTTTCTCAAACGCAGCTCTTCCATGCATCCAAAATAAGTTGTTTAAAAGAACTAAGTCACCAATTGGTAATTTTAATGCATGTGTTGCTGGTGAGTTTTCAACAGAATATGATAAGTCTTTCAGATAGTTTGCTTGTTCAATATTATCTGGATAAGCGAACTGATCAATAAAGCAAATACATGGTGCGTTATTCACATCAAAAAATGTTTCACGATAGACGATTTCTTGCGCATTTTTACTTGGTGGTGCTTTATACGTAACTTTAACAGATGCGAGTGAATGGTTTCTAAATTTTTGAAGATCTTCCCAATCGTCTAAATGTAGTAAACGGGATTCCCCTCCTACTGCATTTTGTTCTTCAATTTTCATCATAAGAAGCCAATCTGTCGGTTCATCAACGAATGTACCGTCTGTATGAAGTGTAAACAATCGGTACGCTTGGCGAAGGTAAGAATCACTACTATCTGTATCTTTCACATTAAATCTAGCATAATACGTTCCTGTCATTGCATCAAAGTTTGGCGCCCCGATTAAATGTGTTAATGCTGTTGCAAATTTCACGTAGTCTGCTGGATCTGCCGTTTCACCTTGCACCCCAATTGTAAATCCACCCGTTTCACGGTCATGAACAATGCCGCGAATGTTATCCATAAATGATTGCCCAAAAATCTTCCTCATGCTATCCGCAAGATTAAACCGAGAATACGGAATGTATTGTAATGACTGCTCTGAATGCTCTTGTACCTCTTCAAAAAACTGCTTAAGCAATTGCTGATTTAAAACAATATGATATAAACGCTTATGCTCTGGATGAGGAACAATTTCATACCCCTCATATTTCTTTGCAAATTTCATCTTCGTACTTTGTTCTGTAATAATCGACATTTCAATTCCTCCCTAATTTAAATATGAAGAACTTATGGACGCTTTTTACAGACAGTTATCCTTATCTTCTTATGCCGAGATTCGGTCTTACTGCCCTAACATCGAAAAAGCCAGTCATACGCATCCACGACATAAAATCGTAGAAACGTACAACTGGCTCATAATTACGAATGTTCTTTAATCTCTTAAAGTACAATAATAATAGACAGTTTGTATGAAAATATTTGTAAAACAGGAAAGCAAGATCGGATATAGAGAAGGCTAATTTCTCATATGGATCTTATTAATTAAATAATAATTCAAAATATTCTAACTGTCAATTCATTTTTTATTATTTTCTCTACATACTTTACACATTTTACAAACTCCCTTACTTTCCGCACACCCTCTTTTTTTCGTCTCTTGTTTTACAACTTGAACTTCACTTAACTTTTTCATATTTTTTCCTCCTTATTATATGCAACAAAAAAAGGCCAGTTATATCCCTTTAAAGGAAATACAACTGGCTCTCGTTTATGGTTGTAAACTAGACAGTTTTTATGGTGTTGTTTCCTCATACTCTCCCTGAGGCTGTTCATCATTTAAATAACTTACATATTGGCGATGTAAATCTTTTACCGCACTGACGATAGCATTTTGCGCTTTTCCTTGATAATGGTCCATAATATCTTGAACGATTTCTTCAATACCATCTTGCAAACTATGTCCTCTCAAAATTTGAGCGACGAAGTCTCTACCGTGCTCTGTCGCAAGCGTACATGACGCTTCAATAATGACGTGATATTTATGATCTGCCTCAATTGTAATTGTTAATGTTTCGTACATACTGCGAACAGCCATCCCTTTCGGAAGTCTCGAATGTCCTGCCATAAAAAATGTCCCTTTACGCATATTTCATCCTCCGTTACTATGTTTTTGACTACTTATACTTGATCTACGTATACTGTCTTTATTCTCGTGTAAAATTCTTTCGCCGCTTTTCCTTGTTCACGCGGTCCAGCACTAGAATTTTTCATTCCGCCAAACGGAACTTGCGGTTCTGCTCCTGCAGTTTCTGAATTTACATGAACCATTCCAACTTCCATATCATCAATAAATCGTTGCGACAAACTTAAATTATTCGTACAAATCGATGCGCTTAGTCCATATTCTGTATCGTTCGCTAAAGAAACTGCTTCCTCATAACTATTCACTTTAAATAAACATATAACTGGGCCGAAAATTTCTTCTTTTGCAATGCGTGCATCTTTGTCTACATTTTCAAAAATAGTCGGTAAAACATAACACCCTCGCTGCAGTTCAGCTTCGTCCGGCACGCTGCCTCCATACAGTAAAGAAGCCTCTCCTTTTCCTACTTCAATCATCGATAAAATAGATTGCTGCTGCCCCTTAGAAACACATGGACCCATAAATGTATTACTATATAGCGGATTCCCAACTGTAAGAGCTTCAGTGCGCTGCAACAGTCGTCCCTTGAATGCTTCATAAATGCCTTCTTCAACTATTACTCTACTTGTTGCGGTACACTTTTGCCCCGTTGACATAAACGCACCTTTTATCGTAATATTTACCGCTTTTTCAATATCGGCATCCTTTAATACAACTAACGGATTTTTCCCGCCCATTTCTAATTGGACTTTTTTCCCAGTTTCAACGGCTGCTTTTTGAATGATATTTCCAACGTGATTAGAACCAGTAAAGGATACCGCTTTTATATCCGGATTTCCCGTTAATTCTGCCCCAACTTCAGAGCCTTTTCCGAATACACAATTTATAACGCCGGCTGGAATGCCTGCCTCATGAAAAGCATTTACAAGATGGTACACCGATTTTGGCGTAACTTCAGCCGGCTTAATTACAATCGTATTTCCGTAAATAAGTGCCGGCGCCATTTTCCACACTGGAATCGCAATTGGAAAGTTCCACGGCGTAATTAATCCGACCGGCCCGACTGCCACACGTTTACTGTAAAGCATTGTACTTTCATTAGCAGACGGTATGATTTCTCCGCTCGGCTGATTCGCTTCCCCGGCATAATATTCAAGAATGCTAATCGCCCGCTTCGTCTCGCCTATCCCTTCCGCAATCGTCTTTCCTTCTTCATTTGTTACATCCCGGCCAACTTCATTTACCTTTTCTTTTAAAATAGCTGCCGCTTTCCATAAATAGCTCGCTCTTTCTTGAAACGATAATTTTTGCCATTTATGAAAAGCTTCTTTCGCTGATGCGATTGCTACTCGTGTATCCTCTACTGAACTAAACGGAAATTCACCTAGCACTTCCCCGTTATGCGGATTATAATTTTTAACGTATGCATTCGTGGAAGGTTCTCTCCACTCACCGTTTATATAATTGAAAAACCTCATTCCCCTGCCCCCACCATTTTTTTATTTTGATAGTTTCGCAATAGCAGCTTCTAAAATAGTAAGCCCTTCTTCAAGCTGTTCATCTGTTATAACAAGAGGCGGTAAGAAGCGAAGCACATTACTATAAATACCAGCGCTTATCGTAATTACTCCTTTACTATGCGTTTCCTTCATAATCGCTTTAACCTCTTCCGCTGCTGGCTCTTTCGTCTCTTTATCTTTTACAAGCTCGATTGCAGTCATAGCACCAAGGCCCCTGACATCACCAATTAGTTCGTATTTATCTTTCCAGCTATTAAACACTTCCATCATGCGCTCGCCGATTTCTACAGCGCGCTTTACTAAATTCTCTTCTTCTATTACATCTAAAACAGCTAATGCAGCCGCGCAAGCAGCCGGACTTCCTGAGAAAGTACCACCTAATTGACCTGGTCCAGGTGCATCCATCAAATCCGCTCGTCCTGTTACTGCACTAAGCGGCATACCGGCAGCGATAGATTTTGAAAATGTCATTAAATCAGGTGCTACGCCGAAATGATCCATTGCAAATAAGCTTCCCGTACGAGCAAAACCAGTTTGAATTTCATCCGCAATCATAATAATTCCATATTTATCACAAATATTTCGTACTCCTTGCATGAACGTAGTCGTCGGAACGATAAATCCGCCTTCGCCTTGAAGCGGTTCCAAAATAATCGCAGCGATATTATCACTTGCTACTTCCTCTAGCATAAAGCGTTCGAAATATGCTAAAATTTGCGCGTCTACTTCTTCTGATGTCAGTCCTTCTTCAGCACGGTAGTAATATGGATATGGTAATTTGTATACTTCTGATGCAAACGGCCCAAAACCATGCTTGTACGGTTTCACTTTACTTGTAAGTGACATCGTCAAAAGTGTACGCCCGTGATAGGCACGCTCAAACGAAACAATCGCACTTCTTCCCGTTGCTTTTCTAGCAATCTTCACCGCATTTTCTACTGCTTCCGCACCGCTATTCGCAAACATCGTTTTTTTCTTGAAATCACCTGGCGTTAATTCATTCAGTCTTTCCGCGAGTGCAATATAACTTTCATACGGCGCTACGTGAAAACAACTATGAATAGAAGATTCCACTTGCTCTTGAATCGCCTTCACTACTTTCGGATGACAGTGCCCGACGTTTTGCATACCAATTCCGCCCGCAAAGTCGATTAATTCATTGCCATCTACATCTGTAATAATCGCTCCCTTTGCTGATTGCACATACAACTCTGTAATATTGTAAGGCCCTTCTGGCACCGCATTTTTTCTTCTTTCATGTAATATGCTAGATTTTGTAGTTGTAATATCTTTCTTTTCTTTCAACATGGAACACAACCCCTTTTCTTATTCTTTCTCTATGCTAACTTCCGAATCTTTTATAATCGTAAAATCATTCAACTTTTGCTTATCGAACTTTCTAACTCTTAAAAAATAACTTATTATTACTAGGATCGTAGCTAGTAACGTCATGTAAAACTGCATCCGCATATCTGCTATAAATGCTTGTGAAACAAATATCGTAATAATCATTAAAAGCGTTGCATATGTGAGATAAGGGAATAACCACATTTTCACTTTCAGCTTTCCAGCCCCTTCTCTTTCTCTTTCTCTTTCTCGTCTTAACTTGACATGTGAAACGGCAACGAACATATACATCAGCATCGTTACACCACCTGAACTATTCGCTAAAAACGCAAACAGTTTATCAGGAGATATAAATTTCAACATCGCGCAAATAAATGCAAATACGATACTTGCATAGATCGCTACAACCGGTGTCCCTCTACTATTTAACCGTGAGAAACTAGCCGGAGCATCACCTTTTTTAGCAAGTGAAAATAACATACGCGAACTCGTATATATACCTGAGTTCATAACGGAAAGTAGTGATAAAAATACAACACCATTCATAATTTCTGCGGCTGCAGGTACTCCTGCCATATTAAATAAACTTGCATACGGAAGTTTTAATAACTCCTTATCCGTCCACGGAATAAACATAACTAAAATTGTTACCGAACCGACGAAGAAAAGCATAAGGCGCCATACTACACTATTAATCGCTCGTATAACATTCTTCTCTGGATTTTCCGATTCCCCGGCTGCAATAGCGGCGACTTCGCTTCCCGATAAAGAGAAAGAAATAAATACAACGCTCAGTAAGACAGGGACAATTCCATTAGGGAAGAAGCCTCCATTTTCCGTAACCATAGCGAGACTCGGTCTCTCCACTCCCGGAACAAGTCCAAAAAACATCGAAACTCCTAAAATTAAAAACGCAACAATCGCAATAACTTTAATAAACGCTAACCAATATTCAAACTCACCGTACAATTTTACTGAATATACATTCGTCATCGTCATTAAAAGGACCATACATAAACTCGCAATCCATGCTGGAACCGAAGGGAACCAATTGTTAATCATCACGCCTAAAAGCACCGCTTCAATTGCGATAATAATGACCCAGTTAAACCAATATAACCACCCAATCGTATACCCTGCCCACGGCCCAATTGCTTTGTTCGCATACGTTGCGAAAGAACCGCTATCAGGATTTTCCGCTGCCATTTCTCCTAACATCCGCATCACGAGCACAACCATTAAAGCGCCGATAATATAGGACAAAATCGCCGCAGGCCCTGTCGATTGAATAATCGTTCCACTTCCTACAAACAAACCGCCCCCAATAACACCGCCAATCGAAATCATTGTTATATGCCGAGTTTTTAAATCCTTTTGTAACTCCTTTTTCTCTTTAGCCAAATAATTCACCAGCCCCCCATTAGCGTGAACGTGCATCATCAACCTTGATAACGCTTTCTTAAAATCCCCTCCTACTTTAACTAAAAAATAAAAAGAGCCAGAAAAACAATGTACACATTTACATTGGATTTTACTGTCTCTATCCTTATGGCTCGTCCTCCTGCTAAGGAAGTTCAAGTGGAAAGAAGCTCCGCTATTCAATTGAACAAAAGTAAACTCGGGCTTGCAGGGAGGCTAATCACTGTCATCCGATAATAAGCTAATCATAATACAAATAAACAGAATATTCAATATTCACTTTTGTAAATTTTATGAATAAAAAAAGAAAATTCTCTCGCCCCGGCACATATACTGTTCAAAAGAAAAAAAGGAAGTGGTCTCATGTATTACGGAACAAAAGGCTGGTACGTAGCTGAGCTTAAAAAATTAGGTGTTCGCTATCATGAAGGACGAAAACTAGAAAGTTACCGCGGACACGTATTACGCAATTTATTAATCGCACAACAAGAGAAGACGAAAGAAGAGTAATCTGATATCGATCGATTCTCGTAATATTTCGCGATTTTTCAAATATATCGATCACAACTCGGAATATATCGACGTTTCGACAAATCCCGCCAAATCATCCCTCCATTCCACCAACCAATCACACATCATGCTACAATAGTACAAACCAAAAAAGGTCACCCAAACGGGTGACCTTTCTTTCCTATTCACAAACAAGAATTTGTCTAGAAAATGATCCTTTTCTTGTGATACAGCGGTCTGTAATTTCAAATCCCGCTTCATGAATCATGTCGTCCATTGTTTCCATCGTTACTACGACTACTTTTTTTGCAATGCGGCGCGCACTTGAGAGGATTGAGAGTTGATCTTCTGGTGTTGCGTGCGTAAATAGGTCGTACGGCATATCAATAATTGCAACGTCGTAGTTCTCAGTAAGTTCTTCAATTGGGCCTTTTGTTACTGTTCCTTCAAACCCGAAATGTGCGATGTTTTTTCTCGTTCCAAGAACCACAAGTGGATTTATATCTCTACCAACGATGTTAATCCCCATAGAAAGTGCTTCCACTACTACTGTTCCAATACCGCAGCACGGGTCAATAGCTCGTACTCCATCTGGGTTTGGTACAGCGATATTTGCGACAGCTCTAGCAACACGTGTGCTCAGTGATGTCGAATAGCTATGCGGTTTTTTTATATGATGATACCAAACCGGATCACTTTCTACATAGTGTCCGAAGTACCAGCGTCCTCCAAGAGGAACAATCCCGAATACACGCTCTGGATTACGAACATCCGCTTCTCCTTCAATATGCATGCCGAGGTCTCGTTCAATAAGGCGTCTTTCCCCATATTCAATTTTATTTTCTTTACCAAGATCATTGATTTTAACGAAGATAACTTTGAATGTCGCTCCCGCTAAATCAATTTGTTCCACTTGTTCTAAAATGCTTTCTAAGTCGTCCCCTTCATACATAACCTCAACGCGTTCTTTAATAAACGGACTTCTACTCGGAGCAATCTTGACTTCACTTTTCAAAATATTAACGTGAGACTCCATCCCAAAGAACGAACGCATTTCCAAGTAACATAAAGCACGTTCCTCTTCTCGAAACGCATACGTATATATACATGCAGGTGTTTTACTATGATTACTCAATCTATTATCATCCTTTATCGTTTAAAATTGTTATGATCACAATTACTCAAATACTTTTCCATATAAAATTAAATGATATCACATGCCCGAAATAAAGAGAAACCTTTATAATTCATTTAATAAAGTGAAACTTTAATCAGCCCTCGCCAATCGGGCTTTTACGGGCAGCAGGGCTCCCACCTAACTTCTTTGCTCCAGCCGAATTTTGAGGTGGGAGTTTTACTGCCTAGCAAATAGCGGGATAAATAAAAGAGACTGCCTCTTGGCAATCTCTTCTATCATTCTCTCTATTTATTAACGGTAAGAAGATACGTTATTACCCATTGCTTCGTAGTAATCTAGAATACCTTGATAAATAGCTTCTGCTGCACGTTGTCTCTGTTCTGGTGTAGCTACTTTACTTGCATCACTTGTATTATCTACAAATGCTAATTCTGCTAATACAGCTGGCATTGTATTTTCTCTAATTACATATAAATCGCCTTCTTTCACACCACGGTCTTTTGTTCCAAGTGCTGTTACAAGACGTTTTTGAATTTTTTCTGCTAATAAACGACTTTCTTCTGTATTTGGATTCGTTGCTCTTGTCGTTGATGCATAATAGAATGTTTCTGTACCTTGTCCATTTTTATATTGAGAACCGTTGCCGTGAATACTTACAAAGATATCACCGTTATTTTTTTGAGCAAATTCTACACGTTTTTGTAAAGACTCAGGAGCACTACTTCCAGGTCTTGTATCATCATCACGAGTTAATAACACAGTGAATGGTGTCTTTTTCTCAAATATTTTCTGTAATCGTAAAGATGTGTCTAATACGATTTGACTTTCTTTCTCGTATACACCTTGGTTACCCGAATCTATTCCACCATGACCTGGATCAATAATAATCGCTTTACCTTCTAGGAAGTTACCTTGTTTCACTGGGTTTAATTGATTTTTATCAACCCATTGGAAGCCAGCTCCCATACGGATACGAATCCAACTATCTTTTTCTTCAATAACAGTTACTTGTTGTGCTTTATGTGTGCCTGCCACTGTAGACGTATGTGAAGCTTCTTGATATGTAGTGAATTCTTGATTAATAGACTCTGTTTTTTCTTGTAATGGTGTCCACTTCTCACCTTTACTTGTTACAACCTTCAACCAACCGTCCGCTCTTTGCTCTGTCACTTCAATCATTTGTGGCTTATGTTGAACGTCAGTAATACCAGATGATAATGATGCTTGATGATATGTAATAAAGTTTCTATTCATATACATTCTTTTCGATGTATTTGTTTTATTTTTATCTGCCATCGCGATGAACTGAGCTGCTTCAGCACGAGTTACAGTTCCTTCAGGATTCCAGCCATTTCCTGTACCCATTGAAATTTCTAAAGCTACTAAAATATTAGCTTTTTCCTTACCCCAATGAGGTTCCAAATCTTTAAACTGTGTTGGAAGTTCTCCAATAATTTTCTTATCTAATGAGTACGCTTGTACTAACATAGATGCCATTGATGCACGGTTAATTTGGCTTGATGGATTGAATTTCCCAGTACCATCTCCACTAATTACACCTGCTTTTTCTACTGCAGCAATATATGGTGCTGCCCAATGATCTTGCGCATCTTTAAAAGATGGTTTCGCTTTTGGATCAATTGGTAAACCAAGAACTACCGCTAATATTTTTGCAGCTGATCCTTTATCTACTGCTTCAGATGGAGAAAACGTTCCATCTGGTTTTCCATCAAGCGCTTTTTTACTTACTAAATAATCAACTGATTCCTGTGCCCATGTAGGAACATCCGAAAACTTCTTCGCTGCTGCGAAACTACTTACTGGAGACGATAATAAACTTGCGGCTAAAATACCTGCCGCGACTGCACGATACTTCATAAATAATAATACTCCCCTCGAAAATTAATGTCGAAAACTAATAATCTTAATATACAAATTTCAGCAAAATCAAATTAAAAAAATTAGTGCGCCTCTATCATTTTATAATACTAGAATTCTGTAGTAAACCTACTTTCTTAATATTGTAAAATAAAATACAATTAAAGTGGTTTTTATACACAAAAAAGTGGCTGATTCATAGAATCAGCCACCCTCTCACTATTCTACTATCATTTCTGATAACACATATGCATAAACAAGTGCTTCTGTATGCGTAATCGAGCTTTCATGCGTACGCTCAAATGCGTGAGAAGAATCAATACCAGCTCCAATTAATGCATGTTTCACATCAAATCCGGCGTGAATCGCAGCTGATGCATCTGATCCGTAGTATGG
Organism: Bacillus hominis; assembly: GCF_018332515.1. Taxonomy (GTDB): domain Bacteria; phylum Bacillota; class Bacilli; order Bacillales; family Bacillaceae_G; genus Bacillus_A; species Bacillus_A hominis. The sequence continues at coordinate 22,596 of NZ_BOQD01000005.1, forward strand.
ATAAATATCCACTTTATATTCAATAGCATTCGCTTTTGCCAGTTCAACTAAATGTTTACGTAAAGCATAATGGTATGGACCGCTAGAGTCTTTCGCACAAATGGATACTGTGTATTCATCAGATGCTTGTCCATCACCTAACGCTCCCATATCAACTGCTAAATATTCTACCGTTTCTTCTGGAATGTTTGAGTTTCCACCGTACCCAATTTCTTCATTATTAGAAATTAAGAAATGTGTTGTATATGGCAATGTTGCCTTTTCATCTTGCAATCTTTTAATTAATTTTAATAGAATTGCTACACTGACCTTATCGTCTAAATGACGTGATTTTATGTATCCACTCTTTGTAATTTGAACGCGTGGATCAAATGAAACGAAGTCTCCTACTTCTATTCCTAACCCACGTACTTCATCTGCTGAAAACACACGCTCATCAATACGAACTTCAATATTTTTCTCATCGCGCTTCGCTTCCCCTGCATCTTTGTACACGTGGACAGAAGTTTGATGCATTAAAATTGTACCTGTATACGTCTTACCGCTTGACGTTTCAATTTCGCAATATTCCCCTTCTACAGAGTTCCAGCGAAATCCACCAATCATAGATAGACTAAGACGGCCATCAGGCTTAATTTCTTTCACCATTGCCCCTAACGTATCAACGTGTGCAGTTAATAAACGATGCTGCTCATCATTCTTCCCTTTAACCGTTAAAATAAGAGCGCCTTTATTATTACGCTTCGCCTCTACATTCCACTCACTTACATAGTTTTCAATAAAATTAATAATTTTCGTCGTATTCCCAGATGGACTTGGAATAGAGACAAGCTCTTTAATCAATTCCATCGTTTCTTTCGCATGATGTGCCACTGTCGTTTCCCCCTCGCTTTTTCTACTATTTAGTATACAGAAATTACTATAAAACCTCTACTAATATAGTTTAATTTTCTAAATTGCAATAAAATTCACTTTACCCTAATCTTAATGACAAAAAAGCACAGCATTCTCTCCATTAACGCTGTGCTTTTTCTATAAAACTACTCTTCCGAAACGTCCATCAAATAAATCCCTCTTGTAAATCCGCCGCGCTCTTCTTCTTTCTGCTTACGAATAAGCTCTACATCTTCAATTGTTGCACCTTCTGCACGCGCTAATGAAATAATAACTTCAAGTGCATCTGCAAGTGAATCTAGCGCATGCTCACGCTCTTTCATCGAAGCAAATTCACGAATTTCTTCTGTACCAATTTTCGATAACGCTTGTATGTAAGCTTGTCCTGTTAATTTTTGTGCTGTATATGTTTTTCCAGACATTAAAATTTTCTCCGGGACACGATCCCTTACTAACTTGTTATATGTTGACATCATTCATCCTCCTATATTTAATAACACCCGAGCTCCGCTTTCACATCCTGTTCTTTCGTTACTTCATCAGAGAAAGCAACAGTTGGATGTCCCTCAAAGAATAATGCAATCCGTACCGCAAGAGATGGTGTACTATGCAAAGCGTATTATTTAAGTGAAATAATACCGATAATTTTCTTCATATATTACTCCTAAAAAAAGTGCTAACACAATTATACTAAATTGTGTTAGCACTTTCTTCTCTTTATCTCGAATTAACGGGCAGTAAGACTAATAATCCCCACGGATTAAAGTTTCACTTTATTCCCCTTTAAATGCTGGTAAACGTTTTTCTAGAAAAGCAGCAATACCTTCTTTATGGTCCGCTGTTTGTCTCATCGCATATTGACCACGCTTTTCTAGCTGAAGCGTTTGTTCTAAATTAGAACGATTTACTTCACATAAAATTTGTTTCGTTTGAATCATCGCCTTGATTGGTTTTTGTAACCACTCATTAATTTTTTGCTTCACAGCCGTTTGGAAATCCTCACCGATTACTTCATCAATTAAACCGATATCTAGTGCTTCTGTCGCTGATAATTTCTTCCCTTCCCAAATGATTTTCTTCGTCATATTTTCACCGACGCGCTTTTGAAGGAAGAAATGGCCACCACCATCTGGAATTAAAGCGATTCCAATAAAGTTCATCGCAATAACTGATGATATATCTGCCATGACATAATCAGCTGTTAATGCAATACTTAATCCAAGTCCAGCAGTTGGCCCATGAATTGCACTAATAACAAGCTTTGGCATCGTATATAACGTCACAACGATTTCAGAAATTGTATTCATGATACCTTCAAACTTACTTTCATCATTACTTGAAAGCATCGATTTAATATCTCCACCCGCAGAAAACCCACGGCCACTTCCACATAACACAACAACGTGAACAGAACTTTCCGCCACTTCTTTCAACTTTTGTAATAACTCTTTTAACGTTGGTTCATCTAATGCATTTAAAACCTCTGGACGATTGACCATAACCGTTGCTACGCGCCCTTCATATTTCACAACCACAGATTCTGTTTTACTTGTTACTTCCATTATATATACCCCTCTTTTCCACATAAAGATTATACTTATATAATTATAGAAAACATATTAAAAATCCTTCTTTTTTCTTAATTTTCTGTCTAATATCCTCATAATTTGTATATATCTCCGTATAAAACATACAATTTCGTTAAAAAATATAGAAATTAAAGTCGGTTTATCAATGCTTTTCATCTATTTACCATTACAATGAAATGGTGTATTCTTAAGTTTGATGCAAAAAAATAAATATTGAAATTCATTCGCCTTATTATGTAAATAAGGCTTTTATCCCCATCTCTTGGGTATTGAACTAAAGGAATGAAGAAATGGAGGAATATATGGTTAATAAGTTGAAACAAACGGATAACTACTTCCCGCATTTCCTATTGCTATTCATTGTGTTTCAACCAATTTTAGATTTATTAACGTCTTTTTCAATCTATGTATTACACATGAGCGCAACAGTTGGAATCGTAGTCCGTTTCGCCTTTATGCTTCTTGCATTAGGTTATCTACTTCTTCACAGAGAACAACCTGGGGCGAAAAAGTACATTCTCTATTTATGCCTACTCGGGATCGTACTAGCAATTGGTCTTGCAAATAATATGATGATTAAATCTCCAGTTTCATTTGGCGAAGAAGTGAAGTTTATTTTAAAGAGTATATATCCAATTGTACTACTGTTTGGATATATTATCGCCTTTAAAGAGTTAAACAATAAAGAATATACGTTTCATAAAATCATTACATATTTCTTATATGCAACTTTAATTTTAAGCATCTCACTGATTGTTGCAATGCAAACTGGTACAGATTTCCCGAGCTACCCTCACTCAAAGATTGGTTCAAGAGGTTGGTTCTTTGCTGGAAATGATTTAAGTTCTATTTTTGCAATTATGTTCCCAATCGTAGTGCTCTATTCGATTCATAAAACAACTTCTTTCTCGAAAATCTATTACTGGATTCCAACAATACTTGCGATGTATGCAAGTATTATGGTCGGAACGAAAGTAGGATATGGTGCAATTGTTCTAACGCTTGGCGTGGCACTTTTATTCTCATTCATTGAATATATGATTCATCGCAAAAAAGAAGGAAAAGGATTCACATATCTCGTAAATACAGTTGTTGTCGCTATTGTACTAGGAGGTTTAATTGCACTTACACCACATACTCCTATTGCAAAAAATATGGGCATCCACATGCAAATATACGAATACAAAAAATCAGTACAAGAAGAAAAGGATAGAAAAGAAGGAAAAGTAATTAAAGAAGATCCAGACGCAGAGAAAAGACATGCAAAAGGTGAGCTAACAGACTCCGAGGTCAAAAGTTTAATTTACAGTGATCGTGATAAGTTTTTAAAAGTATACAAACAATACTATAAAGACGCACCACTATCACAAAAATTATTCGGAATGGGCTATGCTGGTAACTATACAGTTAAAATTAAATTAATCGAAATGGACTTCCACGACCTATTCTTTGCATTCGGAATCGTCGGTTTCCTTATTTACTTAATACCGCTTCTATACTTCGGTATTAAATTATTCATTCGCATCATAACAAACTTCAAGAAAATATTAACTGTGAAATATATGCTATTAGCTAGCACCGTTGTACTATCACTTGGAATCGGCTTTATGTCCGGCCACGTATTAACAGCGCCGTCCGTTAGTATTTTCTTCGCTGTTATACTCGCTTACTTAATTGTTGATTTAGAGGCGGAATAACGTGAAACCTTATTCAGTGGGGCTTTTGTTCATCCCCCACCATCGGGATAAATGAATAAAAAACGCTTAGAGAAATAATTCTCTAAGCGTTTTTTTGTCCTAACACTCCCTTACCACCTCTAGTATTCAAAGTACTAATTCTTTCTGCTCCAGTAATAAGTGGTTTTGCTCGTTTAATTAAATTTTGCGTAGACTCTAAAGTTAAAGATGCCTGATGCGCACCTTCGCTATCCCATACCTCAAAAACATATACAGCATTCGGTTCATCATCAGAAGTACTTACAATATACACCTCACACGTGTCCAATGACTTCATCGATTCCGCTGCCTCTAACAAAATATCCGCTAATACATCTCGATTACTTTCCTCTACAGTGAATTTTCCATACAACCCGAAGTTACTCATTTTTTCTCCTCCTTAATTATGCCACTCCCCTTACCCAAACTAATATTTCTACGTCAATATGTATGTTTCCTGTAAAAAAAGACCGAATCACATTGTGTTTCGGTCTCTGAAGCAAAACTATTTCTTTCTATTGAAAAGACGCATGAATCTGTTCCAACACCTCATCAATATTATCCTTCGTAATGACAATACCGAAGTCTTTCGGGACGTTGCTATCTTCTTCATTCACAACTTTATGCGCAATCAACTTTCCAATTTCCGGTCTGAAATGATGCCCATCCATATAGTTATCTAAATTCGTTGTAACGGAATTAAGATACATGAAATGGTGCACTTCTCCAAATACATCTACAGCGTCATGAAGCCACCTTTTATAATCTTCCCATCGCCCTGATTGAATCATCGTGCGGAACAGAGGCTCTGAAACAGGCGTTGTAAAAACATAAAACTTCGTATTCGGATTATGAGCCTTTACTGTTCCTAATATTTCTTTCATATTTTGATACTCATAATTCCCGCCATAAATCTCTTTACTAAACTTATCTACTTGCGCCGCTATTTGCGCATCACGTTCTTCTTTCGTATAATCACGCATCGATTTTATATTCTCTCGATTGTACCGGTCAAGATTCGTACTATGATGAGTGGAATTTGCAATTGTATTCTTTGAATAAGTAATCCCGTCCATGCTTACATACGATTTAATCGGATACAATAAACTTTGCGCCTGATTAATATACACTTCTGGTTTATCAAAACCAATTTCCCTATTTTTGTTCGTTCCAAGGAAATCTAAACCAAGTACAATAGACTCTAAGTCACTACCTTTTTGTTCTTTTGCATATTCAATATATGCATCATATTCACGCGGGTCTGTACTGCTTACCGCATAATTAAATGCGTTTAACCCGGTGAAGTCATTCTCGTTAATAAAAGTCGTTCTACTACTTCCAAGTATAACTCCATCATATGTAAACGGACGGTATGTTATATAATTCGTTTTCTGTTGTCTCTCGTTAAACCCGTACTGAACATCATTCCACTTATTTTTATGCGGGAATAACCAAAGAGAATCTATATAGCTATTAAATATTCCGACACCTGCCAGAGGAACAAAAACACATACAAAAACGAAAATAAGCCACTGTTTGTTTTTCATATTCTCCACCTAGAAATTAAAGTATAAAAACTCACTAATACTCGTTAAATGTAACACACTATATACGAGCAATACTGCAGTAAATAACGCAGTCCATACATTCGGACGGAATGAATCTTTTAACTGAATTGAATTTTTTAAGAAGAAACTAATACATAACGCCCCGAAAATATACGCTACCATTTTCGGATCTAATAAAGAGACATGGTACGCTTCTGTAAATGAAACACCGTACTCTTTTAAAAATTGCAGCTTCTCTATTATAAATGCTGGGAATACGCTATTTGCTAATTCGATTCCATTTAGTCCGAACATTCCTTTCAACACTTTCACCGCATCATGCATAGATGTTGCCCTAAAGAATACCCACGTTATATTAATGAAGAAAAACGTAACGAGCCAACCAGCAAAGGCTGGCATACGCCCTCCTGCTTTACTCCATAAGCGATGAATAACAGAAGCTAAACCATGCAAGAATCCCCAAAAAATAAATGTCCAACCAGCGCCATGCCAAAGTCCACTTATTAAAAATACAATCATAATATTCACGTATGTACGCGTAAATCCTTTTCGATTTCCTCCTAGAGAAATATATACGTACTTCGTTAAAAACTGGCTAAGCGTCATATGCCAACGATGCCAAAAATCTTGTATATTCACTGCTTTATACGGTGAATTAAAGTTTTGAGGTAATTTAATATTAAACATTAAAGCGATTCCAATTGCCATATCACTATATCCACTAAAATCAAAATACAATTGGAACGTAAACGCTAATGACGAAAGCCATGCTTCGACAAATGTTAATGATTGCTGCACATCAAACCCTTCATGTACAAGGGGTGATAATACATCTGCAATACCAACCTTTTTGAAAATACCAACTGCAAATACGAATATACCAAGAACGATATACTTCGATTGCCAGCGCTTTTTACTATCGTCAGCAAACTGCGGCATAATTTGCGCATGATGTACAATCGGCCCTGCAATAAGCTGCGGGAAAAACGTTACAAACAATGCGTAATCAAGAAAATGACATGCCTTCGTTTCTCCGCGATACGTATCTACTAAAAATGCGATCTTTTGAAACGTATAGAAACTAATCGCAAGTGGTAACGTTAAAGATAATAATGTAAAATGAGTTCCAAATAATGAATTCACATTTTGCAAGAAGAAATCATAATACTTGAAATAACTAAGCATTCCTATATTAAATATTAATCCTACTGTTAAAAGAAATTTACTCTTATGTTTTACGAGCCTCATTCCGATACAGTAGTTTACAATGAGCGACACTAACATAAGCGGTAAATATTTCACATTCCAATAACTATAGAAAAATAAAGAGGCCGCAACGAGCCAAGCTTTCGCTAATGTAGCATGTCCAAATTTATTTAATAGAAAATATAAAAGAAATGCTATCGGTAAAAATAAAAAAATAAACTCAAATGAGTTAAATAACACACCATCTCTTCCCTTCTAAACAAATCACACCTTATTCATCTTATCTTATCCAAATAGTGAGTGTCAAAAGGATTCCGCTCCCCTTTTCTTCTATTATATATGATAATCATTTCAATCGAATTATTAACATGATAAAATATTAAAGGCACTCTTATATAAAAAATATATAAGAGAAATGTCGTTTTTTGCACGAAATGTATTTTCGAAAAAAGTGAGGAGAGTTCTTTGGTATTTAGTAGTTCTATTTTCTTGTTTATCTTTTTACCTCTCGTATTATTTTTCTATTTTATAGTGCGTGCCGAGCTTCGTAATTTCGTATTACTTGCATTTAGTTTAATTTTCTATGCATGGGGAGAACCACGATTCGTTCTTTTAATGCTCTTTTCTATTGTATTAAACTACTGCTTCGGCCTACTCGTGCATCATTATGATAAACGAAAAAATATGAAAGTCACATTTTTAATTATGGCTGTGGTCGGAAATATTTTATTACTTTCTTATTTTAAATATATTTCCTTTTTCACAGATATTTTGAATCAGCTATTACACTTATCTATTCATGTAGAACCTATTCCACTACCAATTGGAATTTCATTCTATACGTTCCAAGCGATGTCATACGTCATCGATATATACCGTAAAGATGGCGCAGTTCAAAAGAATCCACTTAACTTAGCGTTATATATATCAATTTTCCCGCAGCTTATTGCCGGACCAATCGTTCGTTACAATATCGTTGCTGAGCAAATTAAAACGCGTATCCATTCTTTTGAACGATTTACAGAAGGTATCCAAATTTTCGTTTTAGGACTATCGAAAAAAATATTAATCGCCAACCAAACCGGGTTTGTCGCAGATAAAATCTTCGCCTTACCGCCTTCTGAAATAAGTGTTGGAACAGCTTGGATCGGTATTATCGCCTACACACTTCAAATCTATTTCGATTTCTCAGGATACTCTGATATGGCAATTGGACTTGGAAAAATGTTCGGATTTGATTTCCCGAAAAACTTCAATTATCCGTACATCTCAAAATCCATTTCAGAATTTTGGAGAAGATGGCATATTACACTAGGCTCTTGGTTCCGCGACTATATATACATTCCGCTTGGCGGAAACCGTGTTTCCAAACTAGCAAATTACCGTAACCTCTTCATCGTATGGGGATTAACCGGTTTATGGCACGGAGCAAGCTGGACATTTATCGCCTGGGGATTATATTATGGCTTTATTATCTCGATTGAAAAAGCTGGATTTGAAAAAATAGTAAATAAGCTATGGAAACCGCTGCAACATGCATATGTACTAATCATCATTATGATTGGTTGGGTCTTCTTCCGAGCTGATAACTTCGCATACTCGTTCCAATATTTAAAAGCGATGTTTGGCATAGGGGGGCAATCTTTCATCGATGACAACACAATGCTATATATACATGAATATATTGTCGTATTTATCATTGCCTTTATCGCAGCGACACCAATTTTAAAACATATTAAAAACATATTAGAACTTGCGCCAAAAACGTATACATTCGGGATGCAAGTTGTACGTCCTATATTATTACTAACATTATTTACGGTTTCGATTATGTATTTAATCAATTCGACGTATAATCCATTTATTTACTTTAGGTTTTAACTTATCCCGCATTAACGAGCAGTAAGACCCCCACCTCAGAATCCAGCGAGAACACAGAAGTTAGGTGGGGGATCAACTGCCCGTAAAAGCCCGATTGGTTCAACTAATAATCAGTGGGGGATGAACACCCCCACCGATTAAAGTTTCACTTTATGTAGGAAGGAAAAGTTATTATGAAAAAATTGGGGAACATCGTCCTATTTATCGGTTTTCTCACCATTATCTTTTCATTTGGCATATTATCGCTTCTCAAAACTGACCGAGCAGTTTCGCCCGTTGAAAATCGGCCTCTCGCTCAAAAACCAGCTCTTACAAAAGAAGCTGTCTTAAATGGTAGCTTCTTTAAAGACTTTGAGACATATACAAACGATCAATTAATCGGCAGAGATGAGCTCATTAAAATCTATACACTTGCCCAAATTAAAATGGACAAATCGCTCATTAACGATATTATTCTAACTGATGATAAATGGCTTCTAAAAAACCCAGCTTGGACTACAAAATATAATGAAATCGATCAATCAATGCCAGCTGTAAATGACTTATCTCAGTTTTTAAAAGAACAAAATATTGAGTTTTACTTTGCCTTACCACCGTCCAAAACGAATGCATTATCATTTAAATTACCTTCTCATATTCACACATATGCACAGGAAAATTTAAATTATTTTCTAAATAAACTTCCAGCGGACGTAAAGCCAATTAAACTCATGGAACACTTTAAGAAAAACTATACAAATGAAGAAATACAAAGTATGTACTTCAAAACAGACCATCACTGGAATATGGATGGCGCCTTCTTAGGCTATCAATATATAATGAACACAATCGCGCAACAATCTTCTATATATAAAGGAAAAGAAATAAAAAAAGAAGATTATACTCGTACGTGCGCTCCAAATAAACATCTAGTCGGAAGCTTTAACAACCAGCTATACCAACTAATCGATGCGACTGGAGAAAAACTATGCTACTACACACCGAAAGATGGTTTCAACTTTACGAGCGTAGCCGCAAAAGATATAAACGGCACTGTATATCGCACATTAGATGAACTATATGGTGTAGAAAAACAAAATGATACAACATCATACGCAGGCTATTACACAAACGACTATCCAGAAATCGTTATCGAAAACAACAATGCACCAAATGATGTACGAGCTTTAGTCCTAAAAGACTCATTCGCAAACGCAATCGTGCCTCATCTAGCACAAAGCTTCAAACATATATCCATCCTTGATCTTCGCCACTATCACGAAAAGGATGTATATCAATACATTAAAGACAACAACATTAACATGGTATTGTTTGTGTATAGTGATTCGAATTTGAGTGGTGAGATGTTTAAGTTTAAGAAATAATTATTAAAAATAGGTCTCTTTAGAATCCTCTAAAGAGACCTATTTTTTTCGAAACAAAAAACAATCCCCATGTCATAATGACATGAGGATTGCAAATCTAATTATTAGATTTCTTCTTTAATAACGTTGATTGTTACAGCTTTTGTACCATACTCAGTAGTTGGCGCAAGTCTGTCTTTCACAACTTTAAAGATTACTGTACCATTATCTCCAAACGCAGTTGTTACACCTTCGAAGACATCATTTTTCTTATCAGCAGTTTCGTCAGTTAAGAATTTGAATAAGTCGTTTCCTTCTTTAGAAACTGTATCATTTGATTTAACAGCTGTTACATAACCAAGCACAACATCGTTACCGTCAAATTCAGCATTGTCGTTACGATCTAGGTAAACTTTACCTTGCTCTGTACCTTCAGCATCAACGATACGTACTTTATGTTCTGTTGAGATGTTTAATTTGATGCCATTTAGAACATCATCTTTATCACTCTTCACAACGTCTAGTACTCTGTCGATATTAACTTTGCGGTTTTCGAATTGCTCAACCTCTACATCTTTAAAGTTAACAGATGTAATTTGAATGTTTTCTTGTGTAACAGTAATTGTTGCGTGTCCAGCTGTAGCGCCATCTTTAGTTAAGATAACATCTGTAACACCTGCTTTTTTACCTGTTACAAGTAAAGTTTTTCCATCTTTACCGAATTCAGCTTTAGCGATAGCATCATTACCTACTCTGAATTCATATCCTGCTAAATCAGCTGCATCAGCATATACGCCTTCTGTAGTGTAATTAGATAATTGATAGTTTACTGTATTTCCAGCACCAAGTGTAGTGTCAGCAGCTTCACCTTTTTGACCAGCTTTAGAAACAAGCTCTAAGCGTGGAGCTTCATGACCGATGTTGCTCTTCGTAACTTCAACATGAAGTGATCCGTAACCTTCACCACTTGCATTTGGATTTTGGAAGTGAATTGTACCAGCTCCAACTTTCGCACCTTTAACTTGAATAGAAGATGTACCAATAGAACCTTCATTTGTTGTAATAACCTCTAATTCAGTTACAGCGCCTGTTTGTGGGAATACTTCTTTAATAGCACCTTTATTCGCACCAAATGGATCGCCGTATTGGTCAGTCGTTACGAATGTTACTGGTAACGATCTACCATCTACAACTTTTAATTGATCTGGGTTAGCTTTTACAGTTGTAAGTTTACGAGTATCCGTTTTTACAACGAAATCAAATGATTTTGTTACATCGCCCACTTTAACAGTAATTGTTGCAGAACCAGCTGCTTCTGCTTTAATTTCACCGTTTTTAACAGAGATAACACCTGGGTTAGATGATTTTAAGATAATCGCGCTAGGATCAACAACTTTGTTCTCTTTGTTAATTTGAGCAACAACTTTATGGACACCAGCTTTTTCACCAGCAACTAATGTTTTGCTGTTTAATGTGAAGTCTGTTCCACTTAAAGCTTTAGCGTAATTTACACCAGCTTTATCTGTATCTACTGCAAATACAACATCTTTAATTGCAGTTGCTTCTGCATCAAGGTTTTTCACTTCGATGATACCAGTGTTAGAAACTGTGATGCCGCCACGTTTTGTAACTTGTACTTCAACTTTGTATTTACCTTCTTCGATACCAACTGCTAGTTTACCAGTTTTTGACTCTGCAGTACCACCTTCAAAGATATTTGCTGGAGTACCATCTAATTTATTAGCCACAAATTTCACATCATGACCAGCGATATCTAAATACTCGATATCAGCGTTACCTTTTTCTTCATTTAATTTGAAGACAACTGCTTGATCTGCACGATCGTCATCGAATGTAAGTTGTTCTACACGTAATTTTTTCACTTCGTATACATACTTCACATTAAATGAATCACCTTTTACTTTAACTGGAAGTTCTTTATTTGGAGCGATTTTTCCGCTTAACGTTACAACTGCAGATTTTCCATCTTTACTTGCTTCAAGTGCGATCGCTTTATTTCCTTCAAGCGTAACATCTTCAGCAGTAAGGTTGTTTAATCCTGTACCAGTTAACGTTAATTGTGTTGGCTCAGTAGCAGTAACGTTTGTTACTTTCGCAACACTGTTATCTGGTTTTGCGAATTTTTTATCTGTTACTGCGATAAATTGAGCTGCTTCTGCACGAGATACAGTTTTATTTGGCTCCCAAGTAGTAGCTGTAGTACCTGCAGAGATTCCAAGATTAATTAGGATGTTTGCTTTTTCTTCACCCCAATGCTTTCTTAAATCATCAAATGTTGTAACTAATGTGCCATCTACTTTTTCTTTTAAGTTATAAGCACTTACTAGCATAGCTGCGAAAGAAGCACGGTCGATTTTTCCTTCTGGATAGAAGTTATCTTTACCGTCACCTTTAACGATACCTGCTTTTTCAACTGCTGCAATATATTTAGCAGCCCATGTATTTTTAGCATCTTTGAAAGATGGCTGAGCGTTTTCATCAACTTGTAATCCTAAAATTTGAGTGAAAATTACAGCTGCAGAAGCACGATCAATTGCTTCATTTGGGCCATATGTACCGTCTGGCTTACCTTTGATTGCACCTTTTTCTACTAAGTAATTAATAGAATCTAATGCCCAATGATCAGCTGGAACGTCCGGGAATGATTTACCTGCTGCTGCTACTGGAGATACAACTCCTGCTACCATTGCTGCTGTCATTGTACCAGCGATTAATTTTTTGTAAGAGTTAGTCTTTGCCATTTTATAAATTTCCTCCTTCAGGAATATGCTACTAGTTTCATATCATATGTAATTTGAAAACTAGTTACTTAAAAACCCATAAAGCAATAAAAATACAGACAAAACTACAAAATATTATGCGGATAGTAGTTCACATAATAAAATGATACAAACCGTTAAATGTAAATATAAGGTTTAAATACCATTTTTTGAAACAAGTTCATCATACTATACAAAACTATTCGTTATCAAGAACTTTCTCAAAAGAAGATTCGACACATTCTGATAATTCAGTCTTTTGATCGTATTATTAGGATATTAATAATACTCGAATATAGTAATGA
>NZ_BOQD01000006.1 GCF_018332515.1 Bacillus hominis
TTCCGTAAAACATATAAATATACAACAAAAAACTTCCTCGTAGAGGTACTATTTATCCATTTATCCCGCATTAACAGGCCGTAAATTCGGCGAATGCGAGGAAGTTAGGTGGGAGAGATAACTGCCCGTAAATGCCCGATTGGTGAAGGCTAATAATCAGTGGGGATGGACAAAACCCCCACTGATTAAAGTTGCACTTTATTTCTTTTCTTTTGAATCAGAAGACTTATCTGTTCCGCTTGTTTCTTTATCTTTCTTTTCATCTTGCTGCGAAGTTGTGTCATCCTCTTTCTTTTTATCCTCACCTTTACTACAACCTACCATTAATAAAGAACTTGCAAGTGCCATAGCAGTTAATGACTTAACCCATTTGTTCATTTGCGTTTCCTCCCTTTGATAGAATATGTACAATCCCATATTACTCTTTATTTTTAAAGGAAAGATTTAAAAATAGTAAAGATACAGTAAATTTATGTAAATTTACTGATAACAAACCCACTCTTTAATCTTCACCCTCTAATTGGACATAAAAAAACTAAGGCGCCTTTCCTACCGCCTTAGCTTTTCACGCGAATTTTTCATTTTCATATACATGTTTAATCTTATATTCCTTCTTCACAACATATTGCCAAACATTATATGCATAACGGTTCATTTTCACAAAACAATTTTCCAGAAAAGAACGAAACTCCGGGTTCGCAACTTCTACTGCCACTTGAGCAAACTTTAATGCTAATCGTTTCAAATGTGTAATATAACAAATAGCAATCCCAATATCTCCTGTATATTCATTATCTGTTTCCCTATCCATTTCTGTAAATTCCGGCCACATTTGTTTACAAGTTATATGCTGTACATTTTCTCCTTCTTGAAAATTTACTTGTTCATTATACGCTTGTAACATATACGGTAAATGATGCTGCAAAATATCCTTTAATTCTTCATCTCGAACCTTGCTCGTGTATTCTCCAACTTTATATATAAGTGTGTAACTATATGTCATCAATTCTTTCATACAATCCATTAAAGCGCCTCCCTTCCTATTTCATCTCTATACTATAAATATGATGCGATAACATTTGATATTCTTGCTAGAAACCAATCCCATCTACTAATTTTCTCAAAATCTTCTTCAGAAAATCGTTTTGATTTATGAAAGTCTTCTTTTAATCGACTCCAGACGTCAGCAACGATTGTCTTATCATATATGACACAGTTCGATTCGTTATTTAAATAAAAGCTTCTATTATCAAAATTCGCTGTACCAATATCGACGATTTCCTCATCAATGATTGTCACTTTCCCATGAAAAAATCCATTTCGATATTGATAAATCTCCGCCCCAGCATCTAACATATCTTTCAAATGAGGATAGGCAGCTTGTTTTAACAATACGGCATCACTTTTAAAGGGAACGAGAATTTTCACACGGACACCACGATTTAATGCATCTTTCAGTCCTTTTACCATTTCTTTACTCGGTACAAAATATGGTGTAGCGATAATTAAGGTGTGTTTTGCCTTCTTTAATAGTGCCCCATACTTCTGCCATAAGCCTTTTCCATTCGAAAATATATATTGATATTTCACATTTCCTTGTACCGGTAACTCTTGATGTATAAGGAATTTCTCTCCCGTATCTTCTTGCCAATCTTCCGCAAACTTCCGTTCCATATCAGTAGCACCATTCCCTTCGATGCGTACATGATAATCACGCCACGGACCAAATTTAGGATCCTGTCCAAGATATTCCTTTCCGATATTGAAGCCACCAATGTACGAAACTTTCCCATCTATAGTAACTATGCGTCTATGATTACGTTGATGCAAAGAATAAAATAAGTTTTTTAATTTAGGTTTTTTACTAAATGTAAACTTCACGCCTTTTTCTTTTAATTGATTAATTATCTTTTTCTTAAGTTTATATCCACCTATACGGTCTACTGACAATTTCACATCTACTCCGCTAGATGCTTTTTTCTCTAATAACTGTAAGAATTCTTTGCTTACTTCATCTTTACCTACAATATAAAAATGAATATATACATTCTTTTCTGCACGCTTTATATCCTCAAATAAACTTCTATATAACTCATCACCGTTCGTATATAATTGAACATCCCCTGATCGAATTTTTTCTAATTCATATCCACTAGCCATTTTCTTCCCCATTTCCACATCAACGTTCATCCATACGAATACACCTATAAAACAAATTATTACAATTAAAAAGTGCTTCATGGATTATTCCCTTTCTCTAACTACTGTTATTCCTATATCTTTCCTTTTTTTTAACATTACCATTCAAAAAATATGTCATTGCATGATATACGACCATATCAAACAGGAGCTCATCTGCATATTGTATGTTGTATCTTAAAATAAAAGGAGGAAATAACAATGGGCTTCGCACATGGTAATGGATTTGCGCTACTAGTCGTATTATTTATCCTCTTAATTATCGTAGGTGCTGCTTGCTTCTGCTAAGCAGTTATTGTAATACGATATGCGGATGAACAAACTATAAAAGCGGACACCTATTTTTAGGTGTCCGCTTTTCATTTCAAAAATAGTACCACTAGGAAAGTATTTTACATCAAAAAGTTAGCAGTGTAGCTACCTTCTTACTCTCCGCCTTACGAATATGACGCTGTTCTGCACGTAACACAGCAATTCGATGTAATTCTTTCTCCTCTTCTGTTTCTGGGATAACACGCGGTACAGGCACTGGATTATTCTCCTTACTAAGCGCAACAAAAGTAACGAATGAAGTTGCCGCTACACGTTTTTCACCTGAAATTAAATCTTCCGCTACTACTTTCACAAATATCTCCATAGAAGTTCTTCCCGTCCAAATTACGAAAGATTCATAACTAACACAATCTGAAGAACGAACTGGGTGTAAGAAATCTACCCAATCCATAGACGCTGTGACACATTCCATTCTCGAGTGTCTCGTTGCTGAAATTGAAGCAACCATATCCATCTCCGCCAATATCTTTCCACCAAATAGCGTGTTATGATCATTTAAATCTGTTGGAAATACTCGGCTCGTTTTAAACACTCTTGATTCATTTGCGGTTTTCCCCTTTACTTCTGCCATTGTTATCGCCCCTTTAATTATTTATCCCTAATATCTCAATAATTACTACACTAAGTGAATTACATGTTTAATATTAACAATTTTCAGCACTTTTAGTCCATAAGAAAGAACCGATTTTATCAATCGGCTCCTCTAAATACATATTGTTCTTTCGGCTGTTCAACTTTATTCCATTTCGTTACTTCTAACACTGGAATATTCGCATGAAACGGCTGATAAAATTCAGTTGAAATTTCTCCTTCCACCTGAATCCAATCATCATTTTTCCACTCTACACCTTCTGGTTTTTTAACTAACATACCATATACACCCGAATCCGCAACACAATGTATAATACCGAAACGGAATAAGAAATATTGTTCCTTTTTAGAAGAATCATCTCGGAAAACAAACCCTTTAAAAGATAATTTCTTCCCAGTAAACTCGCCAGGATAATTATAAATTGTCTCCATACCTTTTAAGAAATCCTCATCTTTTAAAGCAATATTATCTTTCGTAACAAACTCTTTCTTCCCTTTTTCCATTACACCACGATAGCCTTCTTTTCCGTAATAAATACTCGTATCAGGTCTTAAAAATTGCCTTGTCATAAATGGATCTTTACTTTCCGCTTGTGCAACAGGAAAGTGAAACCCCTTCGCCTTAACAATGTCCGAATCTAATGTTGCAATCGGGAAAAATAATCCTGAAATAATCGGAAAACAGAACAGAGTATAAGAAAACGTTCGTTTCCACCATGTATTTTCATCTTTTGAATGGTCATGCCCACAATGGCTATGATCACATCCACAATTGTGCTGTTCTTTTTCCTTTTGATGCTCTTTCTGGAAAACGATAATAATTTGTATAATCGTTAAGAATCCTAAAATAACAGCTGCAGTTTTTGATAAATAGGCGTACTTCATATTTATATACTTCGTAATGTTACCGGAAATATGAAGCTGTCCAATTAAAATTGTAAAACCTAATAATATATATGCTCGAAACATAACCTACCACCCCATCGCATAAATGAGTAGTGAGCTTGCATAAACAACAAGTGTAACTGTAACCGTCACAACAATTACAAATTTTGTTTTAAATGTCGCAAGCATCATAAACATATTTTTAATATCCACCATCGGTCCATATACGAGGAACGCGACAAGTGACGCTGTTGAAAATGTACTTTGGAACGAAGAAGCAATAAATGCATCTGCCTCTGAACAAAGTGATAAAATAAAAGCAAGTCCCATCATTACAGCTGATGAAGAAAACGGACCTTGTCCAATCGCAAGCAATGTTGAAGTTTGTACAAACGTTTGAACTGCAGCAGCAATTAACGCTCCTAACACTAAGTATTTTCCCATTGAGAAAAATTCCTCAACAGCATGTGTACATACATCCCACATTTTTTTACGTAACGGACGCTTATGGTTCACTTCTGGGAAGTGATCATCTCTTAATTGATGTTCTTTAAACATAAATGATAATATAATTCCAACTATAATTGCTACGATAATCGCTACAATAGAACGATACCATACCATGTGCATACTACTTCCAAAGGCAACATATGTTGCAAATAATACAACTGGATTAATAATCGGTCCAGTTAACATAAATGCAATTCCTGCATAGGGTGGAACCCCTTTTCCGATTAATCGTCTTACAATCGGAACAATTCCACATTCACATCCAGGAAACATCATACCTAAAAAAGTAGCTAATAAAACAGACAGAAATCGGTTCTTAGGCATCCACTTTGCCACCATATCTTCTGTCACAAACATTTGAATGAATCCTGAAATAAATACACCAATTAGCACAAACGGAAGTGCTTCGATTAATATCGAGATAAAGATTGTATTCATTTGCAGGAATGCTTTCGGTAATTGAAACAATTCCATGATGTATTTCCTCCATCTTTTCATTAACAATATGTAATTTTAACCCCATTTTATTATTTGAACAAGAGTTATATGGCATTCATAACCTTCATACACATTACATTTCACAAATTATATTCTGTTCCAAAATTGAGATTTCATAGCAAAAAAAGCTGCGCTAGCACAGTTTTATAACTATGCTAGCGCAGCTTTCCTATCATCAAAAGTAACGTTTCTTCCAAAAAACAAATGCTAAAGTGAAAGATAATGTTACACATATTATGAGTACAATTACAAACCCATAAGCCTCACCTTCAAACGGAACCTTTACGTTCATTCCAAAGAAACTAGAAACCATTGTTGGTAAAGATAAAATAATTGTAATAGACGTTAACAGTTTCATAACACTATTTAAATTGTTAGAAATAACCGAACTAAATGTATTCATCATTCCACTTAAAATGTGACTATATATTTCCGCCATTTCAATAGCCTGTTTATTTTCAATTAATACATCTTCTAATAGATCTTGATCGTCTTCATACATTTTTAAAAATGTGCTGTTTCGCATTAATTTTTGAATTACAATTTTATTTGCCTTTAATGATGTTGTAAAGTAAACTAAACTTTTTTCAAGACCGAGCAATGTGAAAATTTCTTTATTTTTCATCGACTTATTTAATTGGTGCTCTAAATCGATTGTTTTTCGATTAATTTGCTTTAAGTATCTTAAATAATAAGTAGAAATTGTATATAAGAGCTGAAGTGCGAAGCGCGTCTTTTTAAACGTATAAAATTCTTTAATACGTTGATTAATAAAGCGTTCAAAAATTGGATTTTCTTCTAAGCAAATAGTAACAAAACAATCTGGCATTACAATCATACCTATTGGAATCGTGTCATAAATTGAATTTCCTTCTTCATCATGTCTGACTGTCGGAATATCCACGATAATTAAAGTATTATTGTCTTCTTTTTCAATACGAGAGCGTTCTTCATCATCCAAAGGGTCTTTAATGAAATCTAAGTCTACATTTAAAGTTTGTACTAGATACTGAATTTCTTCTTCTGTTGGATGAAGTACATTAATCCAGCAGCCCTTTTGCATTTCCTCAATCTCTTGTAGTTTTCCGTTTCGGTCTGTTAAATAAATATTTAACATACTATCACCCCGATTCTTTTTACATGTGGGAATCTACCTCACTTAAACAACAGTTTTTGAACCGCTATTTTCAGCATATGAAACAAACGATTAAATTTCAATAGAAAAATTATTTTGAAAACGTTTTTTTAAGAAAAATCTTGTAAACATAGAAAAAGACAGAGTGCTCTCTGCCTTTAAAAAAGCTTATGTTGCCTTTATAACATATTTAGAAAGCATCCACAAGTTAAAGCCGACTGAAATCGTATAGCCAGCGTATGTTGAAATGATAAAACTTACATAATCAAAATACGGTAGCAATACAATATTTAAAACTACCTTCACAGTTATTCCGATTACTAATCCTAGCACTGTTTTCTGTTGTTGATTAATTCCTTGTAACATGGCAGCGGTTACTGTAAATAGCGAGAATAGTATACAAGCAGGAGCATAATATTGCAAAATAACACTGCCCATCTCTGGATCATTTCCAGCACCAAATAAAAGAGTATACACTGGTTTTGCTAAAACCATCATTCCAATCGCCGCCGGTACGGTAATTCCTACCACTAATAAATTTGTCCTTGTAAAGTGTTTATACAGTAGCTTCTCATTTCCCGCTGTATAAGCTTTCGTCATCTCAGGTACAAGGGACATACTAAAAGCCGTTGCAACAGAAACCGGGATAAGTACAACCATCTGAACAAGGCCAATAATCGCATTAATCTTTTCTGCTTCTCCTTGCATATATCCGATTTGTATTAGTAGTTTATTAATTGTAAATGTATCAATCGTCTGATATAACGGAATCGCTAATCCGACTACAACAAACGGTATTGAATATGTAAAGAGCTCCTTATACAACGAGAAAAATGATTTCGTTGTTTGTGGTATACTGGCAATCTCTTTTTTCTTTAAATGTTTTCTCCTTCTTATATAATACGCACTTAAAACGCTTAATCCACCCAGTGCTCCCATAAATGCTCCAAACGTTGAAATACCAACTGCCAACGAAACAGAAGCTTTTATAACATATAAAATGACAAAACTTCCTATCAAAATGGTTAAGACCCGAAAAAATTGCTCTACAACTACACTGAGCGCAGAAGGTCCCATAGATTGAAAACCTTGAAAGAAACCACGTAACAAGCTCATTACAGGAACGAGTAATAACGCAAAACTTACAATTTGAATATTGTAAGTGACCGCCGTTACACTATTCCCCGACTGATCGTTTCCATCGATTACAAGTTCAGCTAAATGCGGCGCTAACATATATAACGTAACACACGAGATAACCCCCATTAAAAGCATAAAAACAATGCCACTCTTTAATACTCTCTTAACAGTATGGTAATCATTGAGTTGATCATATTTTGAAACCATTTTTGAAACGGCAAGTGGCAATCCCATCGTTGCAATACTAAGCATAATTGTATAAGGGCGGTATGCATACGTATATAATACGTACCCACTCGTACCGACCATTGCTGTAAATGGTATAACATATATAAACCCTAACATTTTAGATATCATCGTTGCCATCGTTAAAAATATCGTTCCACGTAAAAACGGTGATCCTTTCATCACATTCCCCCGCTACGCTTTATTATTACACATTATGGACAACTCCTTTTTTTTAGAACCGAAACAATTAAAAAAAGCCAATGAAAAATCATTGACTTTAATGAGTTGTTTTTCTCTTTTTCAAAAGCTTTAAACCGAAGTAAAGAGCAATAAAGAAAACCGCACCTATAATTATGTAATGTGTGTAATCAGATGCATACTCTTTAATATGTCTCCAATTTCCACCAAGCTTTTCACCTAAGTATATAAATAGAATTGACCATGGAATGATCGCTACAACTGTATACAGTGTGAAAAGTTTTAATGGCATCTTAGCTAGTCCTGCTGGAATTGAGATTGCATGACGTACAACTGGGATAAAACGTGCCGAAAATATTACTCCCGCTCCGTAACGCTTAAACCAATTTTCTGCTATGTCTAAATGGTGTTTATTAATAAGCAGATACTTCCCGTATTTCTCGACAACCGGACGCCCTCCGTAGTATCCAAGCCAATATAAAAAGATTTGTGCTAACGTACCACCGATTGTTCCAGCGATAACAGCTCCGACAAAACTAATTTTTTCTTGTGCAACTAAAAATCCCGCATACGAAAGAACAATTTCACTCGGGATAATTTCAATCATTAAACCTAGTGCTACTCCAAAGTATCCTAGACTTGCAAAGAATTGCAATAACTGATCTATTATATTTGCTAACATTTTCTTTTCTATCTCCTTTTTTTTCTTCACATACCATCTCATTATCACATAAAGGTTGCAATCTGCCAATATAATCATGTGAAGCTCTTCACCTAGCTCATAGACTTTAAAGAGGACTATACTATATTCTTTTTTGTTAAAAGAATATGTACAGCCTTTCATCAATATACCCTAAAAGGATACTTGATTCATTTAATTAATCAAGTATCCTTTCCTTATTTCGATCTTTCATAAACGCAAACATTTCTTTAATCTGCCATTCTGTATTTCTAGCAATTGATAAATCTGGCAATTCATCCTCACCAAAAAAACCTATTTCTTCTGTTTCAATACTAGTTTTCTTTTCTCCACCTACAATCTCACATCCAATGAAAATCTTATATACATGTGTTGCTGAAGGTGATGGTTGATGTTTTTCTTTATCGAATATAGCTAATAACTTAAAATGAGCTACTTCATATCCTGTCTCTTCTAAAACCTCTTTCGCTGCGACTTCTGTTGGAGTGTGACCAATATCGGCCCATCCACCTGGCAATGCCCATTTCCCATCACTTTTTTCTTTCACAAATAATAGTTTTTCATTTTGAAAAATTACTGCTCGTATATCCACTTTTGGTGTTTGATAGCCTGTCTCACTTGCAAATAATTTTTCCACTACTTCCCAATCTGTTTTTGTGTAATGTGACATCATAGAAGTTGAAATATCTCTTAATTGTTGGAAACGCTCTATATCATACACATCCTTGGAATACGTTAACCCTGCCTGGGCTATAGATTGTATTTGTTTCACCCAATCAATCCATTTAATCGTCATCTCTACACAACCCCATTCTCTATTATATTCATACTATTTCACTTTTTATCGATACTTCTTTATTATACAAAAAAAGAGATTGATAATATTTCAATCTCTTCAAAATTAATCCAATTCATGTAAGTGGTCTTGTATATACTTTCTTCTTTTATTTATATATTCACAAATCATATCAGCCTCTTGGTCAAATGTTTCTAGTTTTTCTTTCATATATGGATCTTGTATTAAATACGGACGAATCGATTCACACATTCCTTCTACTTTCGGCCTCATAAATGAAACTGTAAATTGTTCTTCTAATATTTCTTCTAAAATACTTCGATATTGCTTTCTAAATACAGGTATATCTAACAGCCTTGCACTTAACGTGTTATACCCTTGAATGCGAATATATTCATGATTAAGCGGTCTCCCTTGTACATCTCGCCCCCAAGTCGCATCATAATCCCACGGTATGACTTCAAATAAATTTGTTTCATCGTTATGATATAGCGCATAGTTATGAACGAAACCATCAAAATTTTGCGTAAAAATAATTCCAGCTAACCATCGTAAATATTTATCTACATTTAGAAACTTCCCAATTTCTTTTTCATAATCTTCCCTCGACAAAGTATTCGCTTGAAATACAAATTCACTCAGTTGTTCTTCACTATTTTCATTCGAATATTTAAATTCATACCCTGCAAAGAGCTCTGTCTTAACATCTTTATCTCGCTCACTCATTAAAGAAAAGTTCGCGTCATCATCGATCGCATAATAAATAGAACCACTCGGCAACCCTCTACTTTTTAAAAAGTTTTCATCAACTGATTCTAACTGTAAATATACCCCTTGAATTTGACCATTAATTTTTATAAATACATGTTGTGACTTTGGTGAAAGTACACCAATATCATGAAAGAAATCTAGAGATAATTTATTTCGTATGATAGACGGATCCATAAACTCAGAATTTAAATGAAATTCTTTCGCACCTTGAAATTTTTTCGGTTTATAAAACATAACATGATAAGATTTTTTCTCGAATTCACGAATATGAGCACCACGGTAGACAATATCAATGTCATACTTCTTTTTTCCATAAGTTAATTTTGCTGGCACTGGACTCTCTGACCAAATGTCTTTTTTCAATTCCACTAAGTACATTGGATGAACAAAAAAATCATATGAAGGCAGCATGTTTTCTCATCCCTTCTCAGTTCTCTTCATTCAATGTATGCACCACGCCTTGTCCATACATCCGCTATCATCCATTTATATAAAATTACACTCTTGTCCTGTTCAGAAAGAAAGCGTATCTCATATCATGTTAAGGAAAAAGAATACCTTTTCAATTTAATACACGATAAGGAGGATTTCTATGAAACGTGATATCAGAAAAGCTGTTGAAGAAATCAAAAGTGCAGGGATGGAGGATTTCTTACACCAAGATCCAAGTACTTTTGAGTGCGATGATGATAAATTCTCTCATCATAGATGTACAACAGGGCGTAAATGTACAACAGGGAATAAATGCACAACAGGACGTAAATGTCCAAGAACAAGATGTACTCGCGTGAAACATTGTACTTTCGTTACAAAATGTACTCATGTAAAAAAATGGACATTTGTTACAAAATGTACTCGTGTACGCGTGAAAAAATGGACATTCGTTACGAAAGTTACTCGTAGAAAAGAATGCGTTATAGTTACTAAACGTACTCGCGTGAAAAAATGTACTTTCGTTACAAAATGCGTTCGCTTTGAAAAGAAATGTTTCTGGACAAAACGATGTTTCTGTAAAAAATGTGTATTTTTCCCTCATAGCCATCATGGTTCTTGTGATGATTCGTGGGATCATGGTAAGGACTGTCACGATGACGGGCACAAATGGGACGATTGCAAAGATTGCAGACATAAGTCCTCTTCTTGCAAAAACAAGAAATTCGATCACTTCTGGTATAAAAAGCGTAATTGCTAGTTTTTTATTCCCACAAAAAAAGGCCGTTTTGCGGCCTTTTTTTACTTTTCCTGAAAATGACTTGTATCTGCAAATTGTTTTACTTTACCAAAATTTTCATCAAATTCAATCACACTAAGACTCGCACTATGCATAAATGGCTCTCCCCATACATGTTCAATTTCAACACCTGCAAAATGCCCTACAAGTAATTTCGCTGCTGCAGCATGAGAGACAATTAAAATATTTTCACCTTTATGCTTTTCTAAAAGAAAGTGTATCCCTTCAATTACTCTTTTATGAACGGCCGCGAAGTTTTCCCCTGATGTTGATTGAAAAAGATGTGGTTCATTCCAAAATAAATGTACTTCTTCTGGATATTGCATTTCCAAATCAGCAATTGTTTGCCCTTCCCATGTACCCATATTTATTTCATAGAAACGTTCATCTGCTATAATTGGAATATTGCGTTCTCCTTTAATCAATTCAGCAGTATGAAGCGTTCTTTCACTTGGACTACTATATATGGCATGGAGCGGTAAATCCTTCATACGCTCCCCTAATTGTTTCGCTTGTATCATACCATTCTCAGTTAATGCTGAATTTTTTCGCCCTTGCATCCGCTTTGCTACATTCCATTCTGTCTCACCATGCCTTGTTACATATACCGTTGTCTTCATTTCCCATTCCCCCTTACCATTTTGGCCGCAATTCCCATGGCTCTATTCTCCCTACAATCCATTCTGTGCATTTACTTTCTATTCCTTTTATAACTCCGTCAGCTATCTCTTCATGAGTAAGCCACCTTGCATATGTATCTTCTAAAATAAACCCTAATATAATTCTATAATAACTACATAATGCCCCGCCTATTTTCTGTGACTTCGTACGTGATGCACTACTACCTAATATATGAAATAAACTGTACTTTTCCGACGACAATTCTACCTCATTACAAATGAGTCGTAATGCATGCTTAGCACTCGAATGTACCCATGCGACAACTAATGTAATTGGACCATTTTGTTCAATTGTACTTTTAATAGATTGCTTTACATCATCGTCATTTTGATAATCTACAGAAAGGCCCGTAATATTTCCCGGTACAGAACTCCCTTGCTTAACATTTTCCAATTTCGCACTATCTCGTCCAATAATAGAAACGTGAAACCCTTGCTCACAAAGCCACATAGACACTTTCTTTAACATCCCTGTTCCACCAATTACAAGTGCATGCAAATACTCGTCCTCCTTAGTAAAATGTCATATGAGGTTTCTCATCCTTATAATAATTTAGACGGTCTTGCAATGTCCCTGAATGAAACTCAAACTTGTGACCATCAGGATCAACAAAATATATAGACTCACAATCTCTTACATCTCGTTCTCTACCCTTTAAAATATGAACTCCGTTTTCTTCTAATCGCTTTAACAAATAATTAAAATCTTCTTGTTCTACAGTGAATGCAATGTGCGTATAAGATTGATGAATTTCATTTCTCGGAATATGTGCCTCTTCATTAAGTGCTATCCATATCCCGCATATATTAAAATATGCAAGTTTTCTCCCTTTAGCCAATAATTTTCCTTCTAGTACTTTTTCGTAAAACATAATAGATTTTTTCAAATCGGAAACTGAAAAGCAAAGATGATTGATTCCCTTTAACAACTATGGCTCCCCCTTATACAAATAAAAGATGAGCGAAAATTCACTCATCTTTTATTATACTATTTTTTTGTAATATATGCCCATTTATAACTGAAGTCTCCACCAAACGTATGGTTAGCAATACCTTTTACATACGTCTTCTCTAAATACGCTGTACTTTGCTGATACACAGGTGAGATTGCAGCGTCTTGACCAATTAGGATTTTTTCAGCTTCCGCAAGTGCTTTCCAGCGTGCTGCATCATCTTTTAATAGTTCCCCTTTTGATTTTGCTACTAAATCATCATACTTCGGATTAGAATAATCCATTTCATTAAATGAGCTTCCAGTAACGAACATATCAATATAAGTCATTGGATCTGGATAATCTGGACTCCATGCAGATAATGAGAATTCATATTCAAATTTCTTTTCTAAATCTAGCTTCTGCTTATATGGTTGTTGTTTCAAATTCACTTTAATACCAGGTAAATTTTTCTCTAACTCTTCTTTAATAAAGTCGCCCACTTTTTTACGGCTACCGTTATCATCATTTAGAAATTCTACTGTAATTGTATCTTGGCCAAGTTCTTTCTTCGCTTCTTCCCATAATTTTTTTGCTTTTTCTGCATTGTCTTTACTGTCACGGAAATTTTTATTTACAGAACGGAAATCTTTTCCATCTGGTCCTGTCGTAAATTTTTCAGGGACTAAGAAATATGCTGGTAATGAGCCATCATTTAAAATAACATTTGCGATTCCTTTTTTATCATATGCCAGATCAATCGCTTCACGTACTTTTTGGTTTTTAAATGTTGCATTTTTTTGGTTAAAGCGCAAGAAATACATACGTGGATCTAACTTCGTTTTAAATTCATCTGGCTTATTCTTTTTATATTTATCAACAAATTCAGAACTTAAAATAACTCGATCTGCTTGATCACTATCATATAAATTTACTCCCGTGCTCGTTTCCTTCACAATACTTACATTAATTTCTTCTAACTTTACAGTATCTTTATCCCAATAATTAGGGTTTTTCTTTAACTGATAACTTTGCTCATGTTTCCATTCACTCATTGTAAATGGTCCATTGTACAATAATTTGTCTGCTTCTAATGCGTATTTATCCCCCTGTTCTTTCACATATTTTTCATTTAAAGGGAAAAATGTTGGGAATGAAGTAAGTTCAAGGAAATACGGTGCTGGTTGTTCTAATTCTACTACTAACGTTTTATCATCCTTCGCTTTCACTCCTAATTGATCTAACGGTAATTCTCCTTTATTTACTTTCTGTGCATTTTTCACATCAAATAAAATGAATGCATATTCTGCAGCTAGTGCTTTATCTAATGTACGTTGCCATGCATATACAAAATCTTGCGCTCGAACTGGATCGCCGTTTGACCACTTCGCATCACGTAATTCAAATGTATATGTCTTTTTATCTTCACTAATCTTCACATCTTTTGCCATACCTGGAGTTGGCTTATTATCCTTGTCCAAACGATATAACCCTTCCATTGCATTTACAAAGGCACGGAATGATACAGAGTCTGTTGATTTTGATGTATCCATTGAAGGAATTTCTGCTGTTTCTAGTAAGTTTAATACTTGCTTATCTGCTATTCCCTTACCTGCTTCTTTCTTCGTTGTAGATGCCTTCTCCCCACTTCCGCAACCTGCAACTAATACACTAGTCGATAATGCAACTGCAGCAATCGCTGTTACCTTTCTCTTCATTCTTCCTTCCCCCAATCTATATGTATAAATGAAATCCAGTATAATATATATCATTATACAAAAGATTCAGATTATTTCAAATATTATTTTTCACATACAAAAAAAAGAAGCAGATAGAAGGTGCTTCCCATCCGCTTCTTTTTCTATCACTTTTACTTGCAATCCATCCTCTATTTCAAACGGATTTTGGACCTTGAATATTTCTTCCATCATCTTCAAAAACTCTTCTTCATTTTTAGATTCACCGTTAATCGTAAGTGAATATGGCTCAACTTCACCTAATTTATAATCTACAACAAATTGAATCGTCACCTTTTGTCTTGGCATCCCGGTGCTATATCCTTGAAATTCTACTAATTCTAACCCTTCCGTCCCGCGATAATATATCCATCCTGAATTTTGAAAATAATTTTCAAAAGATTCACCTATTGAAAAGAAAGGATATTCATAAAGCGAGCTCGTACGAACTTTTTGTATAATATCTCGATCAGTCGGAAAAAAGAAATGACTGAAAAAAATACTAGCAACTGCTAAAATAGTAACGATTGTCGCTCCCATTTTACTTGTTCCGCCACTATCACGAATGAGATAATTTTCAACCGATTCATCTTTAATTCCCCGTGCTTTTATTCTATATATACGCCTTTCTGCAAATTGATAATATAATCCATTTGCAAAAATCCCCATCCCAAATAGAATAAAAACGAGTAATAAAAACGTGAGAGGCACCATATTAATGATTGGCAATGCTACGTTGAACCCCATATAATAAGAAAATGCATCACATGCTACTAATAACAGTATAAATAAAGCAGCAGGTAAATAATACTTACGATATCCAAGCCAACCTACATTGAAAATAGCAGCCCAACCATTCCAGCTCCACCTAGCAATTCGCTTATTCTCAAGCTCCCATTTTCTTTTGTAATATCGATATTGTCTCCCTACATATACTTCTAATTCTTCGTCTATTAGCGAGCTTTCTTCACCTTGTTCATTATGCAAGTTTCGTTGACAATTTGCACAATTCAACTGATCATTAATACAAGGTCGCCCACAATTTATACATTTCAAAACAATCCCTCTTTCCATCCATACTTCATTTTAAAATGCCTTCATGCTTTAATAACCACTCTTTCCTCCATAAACCACCCGCATACCCAACAAGTTTTCCACTCTTTCCTATTACACGATGACATGGAACGATAATTGAAATTGGATTCCGGCTATTTGCTCCTCCTATCGCTCGTACAGCTTTCGTATTCCCAACCTTCTCCGCAATATCTAAATATGAAACACTTACGCCATATGGTACAGTGTAAAGTGCATCCCATACATTCTTTTGAAATGGTGTTCCTTCAGCAGACAATGTAACTGTAAACTCTTTTCTTTTTCCTTGAAAGTATTCATCTAATTCATTTATACATTGTTCAACAAGTTCATTTTTATGTTCTTCTTTTCTTTCTTCAACAAATATAACAGACGTAATCCCTTTCGTATTCGCTGTAATTTCCAGCAAACCTAATTCACTTTCATAATAAGCCTGATACATATGTCATCCTCCAATCCAATTCATATTAGTCATTGTAACACGAATAGACAAAATTTTTCGTGTTCACGATTACATCCAATATACGCAGTAGATGAAAGGGCAAGGCGTATATTTAATTGACTCTAGTTCTGGTGCAGTTGTTCCAGCACATATTGATATTTATCCTGGTTACCAAATACAATATGCTAAACATATTAAGAAGCATGTTAACATCGCAACTGGTGCGGTAGGATTAATCACAACTGGATCACAAGCAGAGCAAATTTTAAATAATAACGAAGCAGATTTAATTTTTTATCGGACGCGAGTTACTTTGTAATCCATACTTCCCAAGAATAGCCGCCAATGAACTTGGCTTTGAATTAAAAGAACCATATCAGTACCGACGAGCACACGGAAAAATTAAACCTAATAAATAAAACCGAGAAGTTATTCCTCTCGGTTTTACTTATTTTATCTCTATAATATCGTTTGAACTATAAATATGAATACCAGATTCTTCACGTAGCGCTGTTATATACATTCCTTTCGCCACATCTTTAGCTGAAATTGGTTTGTACTTTTTAAAAGCCCCTTTAAATATAAACGGAAGAATACGAGATAATTTCTCAGCCATTCTTTCCCCAAAACGGTATTCTTGTCGATTTCCAACTAATAATGACGGCCTGAAAATATGTATGCCACCAATAACTAGCTTTTTCAGCTCCTCTTCCATTTTCCCCTTCACTTGCGAGTAAAAGAAGAAGGATTTAGGATTTGCTCCCATTGATGAAATAACAAGAAAATTTTGCACGCCTTGTTTTTCAGCTAAACAAGCAGCTCGTAACGTATATTCATAATCTACTTTTTTAAAATTCGCCTTCGATTTCGCTTTTTTAATCGTTGTTCCTAAACAACTAAATACATCATCTACTGCAAAAAACTCTTTATATTCCTCTAATACCGAAAAATCGACCTGTTTCTGCTGTAATTTCTCATGTTTCCATTTCAATGGTTCCCTTACAAAAATAGTAACCGAATCGTAGTAATCTGAGTCAAGTAATAGACGCGTTATTTCTTGTCCAACTAATCCACTTGCACCAAGTACTAACGCTGTTCGCTTATTCATATATATGCATACCTCTTTATTTACTTTTCTCTCCTTTTGCTGAAAGTCGCTAATAGGAGTTTCCGTTTTATTATTTTATCATAAGTAAAGTACTATGCGTAAGCATAGTGCTTTACTTACTCTTTTTTCTTTTCTTTTTCTTCAACTGGCAATTTCGTAATTGTTGTAGCATCACCTAAATTACTTATTAGTTTTCTTAAAAAAATTAAAACAAAAGATAACGGCAAAACAACCGCAAGTATTAAAAAGATAGCCTCCATAATGTAACCCAAGCGCTCATCCCCTTTTTTCTGCTCCCTCCCAATATATGAAAGTAACATTGTCACATATGCACCAATCATAAAAATTAATACCTTTCTTTTTGACAGATTTATAACAAAAACAAATCGTAATGATTATTATTTATTGCAACTTTCATAAAGATGTATTATACTAGGTTCGCGAACTAAAACGTAATTATTCCGTTTTGCATTTAAATGATATTTTTCTTCTATAATTGGGGAAGATATATCGGTAAAAAAAGAAAAGAGGAGAACTTCATGCCTAAAAGATTGACTATATTTTCATTCTTACTTATTTTCACTTTAATTTTTACTGGCTGCTCAAATAAAAAAGAAGATACTGCCAAGAAAGATGGAAAACTAACTGTTTATACAACCATTTTCCCACTTGCTGATTTTGCAAAAAAAATCGGTGGTGATTATGTAAATGTAGAAGCAATTTACCCACCTGGTGCGGATTCTCATACATTTGAACCGAGTCAAAAACAGACTGTACAAATCGCAAAAGCCGATTTATTCGTTTATAACGGCGCAGAATTAGAACCATTTGCCGAAAAACTGGAAAAATCATTAAAAAAAGAAAACGTAAAAGTTGTAAATGCATCTAAAGATATCGAACTTCGTGCTTCATCTGAAGAAGAGCAGCACGATCATGGAGACGGTCATAAAGAAGATGAACATCACCATGATAAAGACCCACACGTTTGGATAGATCCTACTTTGGCGATGAAACAAGCAGAAAAAATTAAAAATGCGCTTGTAGAATTACAACCTGAACATAAAAAAGAGTTCGAAAAAAACTTCGCAGCACTACAAACAAAATTTACTGATTTAGACGATCAATTTAAAGCTGTTGTTGCAAATGCAAAAACGAAAGAAATATTAGTTTCCCATGCAGCTTATGGCTACTGGGAACAACGCTACGGTCTAAAACAAATTCCAATCGCTGGAATTTCAGCGTCTGATGAACCATCTCAAAAACAGCTTGCTGACATTACAAAAACAGTAAAAGAACACGGTTTAAAATATATTTTATTTGAGACATTCTCTACTCCAAAAGTAGCATCAGTTATTCAAAAAGAAACAGGTACAAAAATTTTACGCTTAAATCACCTTGCTACTATTTCTGAGGATGATGCAAAGAACAATAAAGATTACTTCACATTAATGGAAGAAAACGTAAATACTTTAAAAGAAGCAACAAACTAATCAACTATATTTTCTAGGCAGCTGAATATGTCATTCAGCTGCCTTTTTATGTATTTACCCTTGACTTGACCGAAATAACAAGTAAAATTATCCATATTAGCTTTTAAGCTATACTAATTTAGAAGGTGAGTTGGAACTATGAATCTTCACATTTGTGAAGTAACAGCAAATAATTGGCGTTCAGTTGCTGCTTTAGACGTAGCAAAAGACCAGCAGCAATTTATTGAAAGCAATGCATTTTCTTTAGCAGAATCATTATATGAAGAAAACGGAACGTCAGTAGGCTTATATGACAAAGAAACACTCGTTGGATACGCAATGTACGGTTGGTATTCCCAAAAGTATGAAAGCGTATGGTTAGATCGTTTTATGATTGATCAGCATTTTCAAGGAAAAGGATATGCAAAACGTTTCCTTCGCTTATTAATCCAATATTTACAACAAAAATTTGACTGTAAAATAATTTATTTAAGTTTACATCCAGACAACAAACACGCAATGGGACTATATGAGTCATTTGGCTTCCGTTTAAATGGGGATATTGATGACGAGGGCCCAGTTGTAGGTGTTGTAATGGAATTACTTATAGATGAAAATACAAGCCTGTGAAAACAGGCTTTTTATTATTTATTTATTAATGTCACATTTTCTATATTTAATTTCTTCTCCCTATGTGCTTCGCTTTTGCAATCTAGTATTATCTCGGTAAAATGCTCATCCGATTGAATTAGATAAATCATTTGATTGTTTAAACGTATTACTATTTCTTCTTCTTCATTTGTAACATCTGAAAATAGACAACTAATAATGTCTCTATCTTCATTTGTTATTTCTCCATATAATTTCACCGTATTTATTCCTGTAATTCCCTGCTCCAAACTATTTGGATACATATATTTCTCCATATATTCTCTGCTCTTTTGATCGTCCATTTGTTGTAGAAAGAATTGAAACGGCATCCCCTTCATCGGCTTTATGTATGCATTTTTCCACGGCATAGTTTTCTTAAATAAATTAAAAAACCACTTGTATTGTAATGGTTCTGGTTTTGTAATTTCAATTCCACCTTCTATCATTTTCCCATACACTTTATCTATATTTTCAACATCAATTGCCAGTCCGATGAGTCCCCTATGGCCATCACAATATTTCTGAACCCACTCTTGTACCCAACCACCCCCATCTTTTGTTTTTACTCTTACTAATTCTAAATATTCTTTTCCAATCCATATGTTAGATACTTTAAACCCTTTCGTTCCCTTTCCCCATTTCGGAACATATGGAAGCCCGATAGAATGTACATTTTTAATCGTTTCCTTATTTTCTTGTATTTCTTTATTTACATTTATAACAAGATGATCGATTTTCATATTCTTCCCACCACATTTTTAGTTTTTTAATAGTTTCTCTAACCTATGAATAAATCGAAGTTGCATCTCACATTGTTCATACATATTTTCGAAAATTAGTTTCACATACGCTGGCGCGTTATCTTTTAGTCTTTCTCCTTCCCTCATCTCTTCATAAGTAGATCGTATTTCACTTTTCTGCTCTTCTAAAGCTTCTAAAATCTCCTCTCTCATACTCTCTTTTTCTGACAGAAATGTTAACGCTGTATATAGATGTTTCGGAAACATAACTGAAGTTTTTTGAAACGACTCCTTTAATAACCTTTTAAATTCTTGACTTCCCTTTTCTGTAATACAATATATCGTTTTCGACCGTTTTCCGGTCATTTCAATTGCTTTAACTTGAATGAAATTTTCATTTTCCATTTTTTTTAATGCGTGATAAATAGAAGCTGGGAAAACTTCCGCCCATTTATTACTTTGTACCATATTTAGCGCCTGCTGTATTTCATAACCAGATAGCGACTCCCTTTTAGTAAGCAATCCAAGAATCATTAAACGCACCTTTTCTCCCCCTACCTCTAACAAAATACTAAACATTTAGTATTTTCAGATTATTTTAATCCAAATTCCAATTTTAGTAAACAAAAAAGCCTGCAATATACGCAGACTTATTTCACACACTCTTGGAAATGTTCTTGGAACCATTCTTTATTAATATCTTTTCCGATGAACACTACTTCACTTACTCGCTCTTCGCCCTCTTGCCACTCTCTATCATACGAAGCAGCAAATAATGTATGTACACCTTGGAACACAATACGTTTATCTACTCCGGCAATAGATAATATCCCTTTGTAACGATATAAATACTCCCCTAGCTCTTGCACGACAGCTGACATCCACTCATTCAGTTTTTGTAAATCTAACGGACGCTCTTCACGTAATACAAATGATTTTACACCTTCTAGATGATTATGTTCTTTATGAGGATAAATTTGTAACGTATCTTTCGTTTTAAACGTTTGAATTTGTAGTAATGATGCAATATCTACTTCACAGTTAGTCGTCTCAATTAATTTTGCAGTTGGATTAATTCCTTGTAGCTCATGCAGAAGATTTTCCTTTTCACTTTCGTCAATTAAATCTAATTTATTTACTAAAACGACATCTGCAAATGCAATTTGCTCTTTTGCTTCTAGTCCTTTTTCAAAATGTTTATGTATATGATAACTATCTACTACTGTTACAACACCGTTAATTTGGTATGCAGATTGAATAACAGGATCTAAAAAGAATGTTTGAATAATCGGACCTGGATTTGCAAGGCCAGTCGTTTCAATTACTAAGCCATCAAAGTCCATTTTCCCTTCCGCTTTTACGTCCAGTAATTGTTTTAAAGCTACGAGTAAATCTTCACGTACAGTACAGCATAGACAACCGTTTGTCATTTCCATAATTTCTTCTTCAACGTTCATAATCAACTGATTATCGATACCAATTTGTCCTATTTCATTTACAATCACCGCTAATTTCTTACCGTGATCCTCTGATAAAATACGATTTAATAAAGTCGTTTTCCCTGATCCAAGAAAACCAGTTAATATTGTTACTGGAATCATTTCGTACATCTCCTTATAGCTATATGTTTCTACATTATAGCATATAGAGAAAATCGTTTTTGTAGCAAAACATATTTATTGTATGTAAGACCCTGTAACTATATAATAATATGTAGCAAGAAAGCCTTTTCAAAAAAACGATACTATTCATCAAGGGGGTACTTATAATGGAACGAGTTCAAATGGCCGAAACTCTAGAATTTTCTCGTATTATTCAAGGATTTTGGCGTTTAGCAGAATGGAATATGACGAAACAAGAATTACTTTCTTTTATTGAATCTTGTATGGATATGGGGATAACTACTTTCGATCACGCTGATATTTATGGTGGATATACGTGTGAAGGATTGTTTGGCGAAGCGTTACAACTCAAGCCTTCCTTACGCGAAAACATGCAAATTGTCACAAAATGTGGAATCGCTCCCCCATCACCGAAATTTCCAGAGCGATATGTTGCTCACTACAACACGAGTGCTGAACATATCATAAAGAGCGCGGAGGATTCATTACAAAACTTACATACAGATTATATTGATGTATTGCTCATTCACCGCCCTGATCCATTTATGGACCCAAATGAAGTGGCCGAAGCGTTCTCACGCTTAAAGCAAGAAGGAAAAGTTCGTCACTTCGGTGTTTCTAACTTTTTACCTTCTCAATTTAATATGTTAAGTTCATATTTAGATTTCCCGCTCATTACAAATCAAATTGAAGTATCTGCGATGCAGCTTGAGCATTTTGAAAAAGGTACGATTGATTTATGCCAAGAAAAACGAATCAATCCAATGATTTGGTCACCTCTTGCTGGTGGAGAAATCTTTACTGGCCAATCAGAACGCGCCGTACGTGTACGTGAAACTTTACAAAAAATTGCTACTGTGCTAGGTGTTGATAGCATCGATACTGTTATGTATGCATGGTTACTTGCTCATCCAGCTAAAATGATGCCAATTGTTGGCTCTGGCAAATTAGATCGAGTAAAAACGGCTGCAATGGCAACAAAAGTTAATTTAGACCGCCAACAATGGTTTACAATTTTCGAGAGCTCTAACGGTCATCCTGTACCATAATATAAAAAAAGAAGAGCTATTTTCTTACAGCTCTTCTTTTTCATATGTATTTCTCGTCATTGCAAATACACACATATCTTTTAATCCATTTCCATCTACCGCAACACTGGCACTTTCTAAAATCCCCTCTAATTTAAAACCTAATTTCTCAGGTATCGCTCTACTCTTCTTATTTAGAGAATCACAACGAATTTCTACGCGGTTTGCTTTTAGTTCAGAAAAAGCGTAATCTGTTATACCATTCGCAGCCTCTACCATATAGCCCTTTCCACTAAACCTTGAATCAATCCAATACCCGATTTCAAATTGAGGTATATCCCAATTAATACGATGTAATCCGGCAGATGCAATAAATTCACCTGTTTCTTTCGAAAAAACTAGTAATCTCAAATCCTCACGCTGCAAAAATTGAATATGTGATTTTCTAATACTCTCTTCTAGTTCTTCCGCTGTTTGCTCTTTTTGTGCAAAAGCCATCCAAGGTTTTAATTCTTGCATTGAAGCTTGAATTGCATCATATACAACTTTACCATCACCTGGTTTTGGCATTCGAATTAAAAGCCTTTCAGTATAAAATTCAGAAGGAAAATCGAATAATAATGGATTCAAAGTAAACACTCCCCATAATTCTTTTATATTTAATACTATCCATCTCAAGGTATATAGTAAAGAAATTTCCGAATTTTACACCTTTCACGCATTCACATCTACGGCCACACGAACTCCGGATTCAATCGCACCTTGAATCCATCCGTGATACAGCGTTGTATGATCTCCAGCAAAGTATATTCTCCCCTCAGGTTTTACAATGACTGGCTGTAATTCAGATTCTTGACCAGCTTGAAAAAGAGCAAACCCTCCAAGTGCATATGGATCTAATGTCCAACTTTTTGATATTCCAGACATGAACTCATCATATACTTGACCGCCTAATATTGTTGCTAAATTTTGTAGTGTGTAATAGATACGATCACCCTTTGATAAACCATCCCACAACAACGCATCATAAGACCATGTATAGCTTCCTAACATCATAGCAGGTCCTTTCTCTCCAATTCCATGACTTGGATAATAGGCGTAACGAATTGGCAAATCCGTTATAATTCTACCACCTAATTGCCCTTGTTCTTCCCAAAAACGACTTTTAAATTGAATCCCTATTTTTGTAGCCGGCATATAATGCAATTCGCGAATTGTTTTCCACTTCGCATGAGATATCGAATCAAATGGATCTACTTCTACAAATCGCATTGTTGAAAAAGGAATTGTAACAATAACTAAATCGCCAGTTATACTACTATATTCAAAAGTTTCCTCGTTCCGATAGAAAGCAGTCACACCGTTATCATGTTGATGTAGCTTCATTAATTTTTGATTATAAATAATATTTTCTTCTAATTGTGGTAAAAACGACTTTGGTAATCTATCATTTCCACCTATAATTTCACAAAATCCACTTTCCTCTTGCATAATGTATAAAAAGCGTAACGTCTCTACGAATGATCTTTCCAAAAAACCTTCTAAGTCTA
Source organism: Bacillus hominis (assembly GCF_018332515.1). GTDB lineage: Bacteria > Bacillota > Bacilli > Bacillales > Bacillaceae_G > Bacillus_A > Bacillus_A hominis. The sequence continues at coordinate 24,266 of NZ_BOQD01000006.1, forward strand.
ATAGAACACCAATCATCTCAATCGTTACTGGCGAAAAGTACGTATTATATTGATAAGGGTGATACTTTAAAAATTGTCCTGTAGAGTATCTCCCAAAATCCTTTACTACTACATCCCAATTTTTCTCTGGGTTCTTTTTTATAAAGTTTATAATGGGCTGTACCGCTAACAGTAAAAGTTCCTCAGACGTTTTCCCGACTTCATTCATTTCCACAGGATATCTTAAAATACTTGGATCTTTTTCGTATTGTTTCAACGTCGTTTTCCGACCATTTACGTAAATAATATCTGTCTCATTCCTATTAATAAAAGGGCTCACTTGTAGCCCAAACTTTCTTATATATGCCATCGTTAATGTATGCGCATACGGAATTCTCATTGCTCCAACATCTAAATATAATCCGGTATCTTCCATTCTAACTGTCTCTATACGGCCACCTACCCGGTTGTTTGCTTCAAAAATCTTCACTTCATGTCCTGCCACTTTTAATAAAGATGCCGAAACTAATCCAGCCATACCAGCCCCTACTACAATAATTTGTTTCGGACGTGTCGTCTTTTTCAATCCTTTATCTATAACTTTTAACGTTTCATCCATCTCAGTGTTATACATTATATCTTTCTGCACAATTCCACCCCTTACTTCATGAAATACGAATTAGTGGTTTAGTGCATTTTATTCATAAATTCACTTAAACATAACACCGTCACAATTTGAAAATTCACTAAAAATACATAAGGTACAGCTCTCCCACTTCCACATACTTCATATTATAAACATACAGATAGTAACTGTATGGAAAGGGTGGATACACATGAAACGTACTTACGATTATCATGCTACAAAAAAACATTTAGAATTAAAGAAACAGCAGCTATGTAAAAAACTCACTAGCATTAAACTAACTGAAGAAGAACGCAAGCAAATACATTTAGAAATTGATAACTACGAATATATTTTAAACTTAGTCGAAATGAATCATTATGAACGGGGATTCTCTCGTTAAAAGTGGATATAAGATTATCTGCTTTTCATTTTGAGCATTTTATTACGCATTTTTCGTAAGCAAATATATAATAGGATGTACATTAAGATTGAGAGGTATATTCTATGATCAAATTAAGTGTATTAGACCAATCACCTATTTCAGATGGTAGCACAGCAGCCCAAGCTTTTTCACATACAGTTACGCTTGCACAAGAAGTTGAAAAACTAGGATTTACACGTTTTTGGGTATCCGAGCATCATAATTCCGTGAGCCTAGCTGGTTCAAGCCCAGAAATACTTATTTCTCATATTGCAGCAAAAACGGATCGTATTAGAGTTGGTTCGGGTGGTGTTATGTTGCCACATTATAGCCCATATAAAGTTGCCGAGAATTTCCGCGTTTTAGAAGCACTTTATCCAAATCGCATCGACCTCGGTGTTGGTAGAGCACCTGGTGGTATGCCAATAGCAACTCGCGCACTTCAAGAAGGAAAAATGGTCTCACTTGATCAATACCCAGAGCAAATTGCAGATGTCGCAATGTACTTACATGATCAAGTACCAGAAAACCATCATTATGCAAACTTAAAGGCTACTCCAGTTATCACAACATCACCCGAAATGTGGATGCTCGGTTCTAGCGGGGAGAGCGCTAAAATTGCGGCGAACAATGGCGCTTCTTTCGCATTCGCGCAATTTATTAATGGCTTCGGGGGTCCAGAAGTTATGAGGGCTTATCAGGAACAATTTCACCCTTCCTTTTTAGGAGATAAACCAAAATCGATCGTCGCTATTTTTGTTATTTGCGGAGAAACAAATGAAGAAGCGGAAAGAATTGCTTCTAGTTTAGATCTATCAATCTTATTACTAGAGCAAGGAAAACGAACGACTGGTACTCCTTCTATCGAAACTGCTCAAAATTATTCATACAGTGCTTATGATTTATTCCGTATAAAAGAAAATCGTGAACGTATGATTGTCGGAGACCCTTCCTATGTTAAAGAAAAAATAGTAAATTTAAGCAAAGCATACAATACTGACGAATTTATGATTGTCACGATTACTCATCGATTTGAAGATAAATTAAATTCTTATCGCTTATTGGCAGACGCTTTTAATTTATAATAACGAAAGGGAGATGCATCACATATGATGCATCTCCCTTTCTTACTACCAATCAATCGTTTTTGCTTCCTATATATTCAATAGCTTCTTTTAATAACTCATCAAAATTATTAGGATAATCATGATTTAAGTTAGGCACAACTTTATACTGATGTTCTATATTTTTATCCTTTAATAACTTTACAAATTGCTGTGTACATTCGAAACAATCTTCATCTTGATCCCCACATATTATATATCCTTTTATGCTTTTATCATGTAATATTCCAATCATTTCTTCCCATTCTTCCATTTCCGGGAGCCACGGTGCCACAAAAATAAAACCGTTCACTTCTAGTTCGCCTTGTAACATGGAATGTAACGCTACTCTTGCCCCAGCAGAAAATCCACCAATAATACTATTTTTAAAAGTATTACTTACTATAAGTTTATCATAAAGTCCTTTTAACTCTTCTCTTCCTCTTTCTATATCATCCCAAACATATCCATCTGAAAATTGAATTTGAGATGATTGAGACAATGCTAGCATATAATCTTGTTCCAAAGCAGATTTCCAATAGGGTTCTACTATTTGTATATTTTCTTGATCTCCATGCATTGTGATTAGTAGATTTTCCTTTTTCTTGCTGCCTATAAATTTCACATCAACTTGTTCCGATGCCGTTGCTACTTCCTCTCTTTCTTTACATAATTGAACCATCATATGAAACTCTTCATATTTATGAAGTGATTTTAAATCGTCGTCTGAAATTAAATACTCACTTCCATACCAAAATCCATTCACTATAATTGCTTCCTTCATTAAATGCAACGCTTCTTTTTCAAGCCCTGCTGCACTTGCTAGCGCATATTTAAAATTATATATTTGTGCTTCATTACCCATTACACCTTTAGCGTTTTTCATAATATAAGAATATGCTTCAAAACTTCCTTTATTTGCATAACAATGTAACGTTTCATTTAATAACTTAATATAAGTCATACTATTTTTCATATAGAAATTCCTCCGTAACCTTTTATAATAATTGTTTCTCCAATCTTCCTATCATTCTAGGATCACGGTATAAGTAGGTAAATTCTACAATTCAACTTAACAATACCTGATTCTCAGAATGATCTTTAATAATTAATGTATGTATACGCATAATACACCACTCCTTCCTATCCACTAATTGTAGTATACAGTTAAATAAACTGAATAATCAATATTCTGACAACAAAAAAAGACAACAATATATTATTGTTGTTCTCATAACATCTACCCACTATGCTTTTTTTTCTTATCTGGTTTACTTGAAACTAAATAATGCTTTTCTGAAATATATAAGTTTCTTTTTAATATACGATTTAAATATGGTCCTAGTTTCACTCCGCATATGAGGCGTTCTTCGCTATCTTCAACAATTGGGAACATTTCTTTTTCTGTTACATATTGATCTACGGCCTTTTGTACGATATCAATTTCTTTAACTAGGTTTAAATTTTCTTCTGTATGTTCAAATACTTCAAGCGTTTCCTTCGTTATCAGAAAAAAATTTGTTGGAAATGCAGGTAAATAAGGCTTTAACAAATCATAATTTACTGTGTAATCATCATTTACTAAGACTGTATAAACGATATTAGCATTCGTTTCTAGAAACTTAGCCATCGCTTGCTCTAATTCATCTTTCGTAATTTCCCTATCTTCTTTTCCAGTTCTGAAAAAGCGAAACATCATATCGCCTCCTTTTTACTATATTATAGCATAAAAGAAAACTGAAAAATTATAAAAAACTCTATTGAAAGAATTTTTCGATAGAGTTTTTCTTTAATCAATTTATGTTTATTTTAAGAATGCACTTAACATCCATACATGTTGTTCTAATGTCGTATGAATTGCTAATAACATATCAGCTGACGTTTCATCACCAGCTTCATCAGCTACTTCCATACCTTCTTTTAATTCTTGAATAAGTGCAGAAAAATCGTTTACTAAAGTTTGTACCATTTCTTCTGCAGACTCTTTGCTTGTCCCTTCGATTACAGTTGAAGTTGCTAAATACTCTTTCATTGTCGCTAACGGTTTTCCTTCTAATGCTAAAATACGCTCTGCTAACTCATCAATGTACGTTCCTGCTTCATTATAAAACTCTTCAAATTTCTCATGTAATGTAAAGAAGTGCGGCCCTGTCACATACCAATGATAATTATGCAGTTTCACATATAATACATTCCAGTTTGCTACCTGCTTGTTTAATACTTCAACAACATTTGTTTTCGTACTCATACAATCCACTCCTCTTATCATTTTATAATTATTATCTTTTAATAACTCAACTACATTTTACCATACATTTCCTACACTTTCGAATGAACAGCTATATGTAACAAAGTTTTAACAACCTTAATATTTCCCCAATATCATATAATTCATGTATTCTTTCAACTACTTCATATGTCTAATTGTCCAAGCTCACACATATGCATAATAGTAAGTCAAGCTCATCATAGAAGAAAGAGGGATAACATGGACAATCAACAATGGCAAGTAGCAAAGAAAGTCGCTGCTACTTATATCGGAACGGTCGTTGGAGCTGGATTTGCTACTGGGCGAGAAATTGTTGAGTTTTTTACAGTTAACGGATTGTACGGGACCATTGGCATATGTATAAGTGGATTTTTTTTTATTTGGCTCGGTACAAAGATGATGTTACTGTCATCACAAATCGGGGCATTTTCAGCGCAAGAATTTAACAAATATTTATTTGGGGATGTATTTGGAAATGTCGTAAATACTTTATTATTACTCGTATTATTTGGCGTAACTAGCGTTATGTTATCAGGAGCCGGAGCAGTATTTGAAGAACAACTCCGTCTCCCGAGACAACTTGGTATTTTCATCACAGTCATCGCCTGCCTCATTATTGGGAGCCGGGGATTACAAGGTGTTTTTGAAGTGAATACACTTGTCGTACCTATTATGATGATTTTTATTATCGGACTTGCTATTACAACCTTTATTCATGGTACAACTCCTATTATTGACACCATTCCTACAGAAAGTTGGAATATGAAATGGATTACTAGCCCTATTACATATGTCGCATTAAATCTTTCTCTCGCCCAAAGTGTTCTCGTCCCATTGGCCAGTGAAGTAAAAGATCGAAAAGCTATTTTATGGGGTGGTATTTTAGGAGGCGCGGGGCTTTGCTTTATTTTATTATGTAGCCATTTAGCAATATTATCAGTTGAACAATTTAATCAATATAACATCCCAATGGCTGAAGTTGTAAGAAGGTTTAATGCAACTTTCCATTTTTTCTTTGTTCTTATCATTTTTGGTGAAGTATTCACAACATTAGTTGGGAATATATTCGGAATGACAAAACAAATGCAATCCATTACCGGATGGAAAAGTAATAACATTATTTACTTCATATTACTAATTAGTTATTGCTTTAGTTTCATCGGATATAGTGAATTACTTCATATTCTATACCCTATTATCGGTTGGGTGAGCATCATTTTGCTACCGATTATTGCCTTTAAACAACTTCAAAAAACATGAAAAAACATCCATGTATACGGATGTTTTTTCATGTTCATTCACATTCTTCACATACTTCCCAGTACGGCCCCATTTCTACTGCAAGATATGGCTTTAATTGCAAACGAATCATTCGACTTGGCATGCGTTCTAATACGAATTGAATGCCTTCTTCCTCTTCATCTAACTCAACTTTTGAAATAGCAATTCTTTGCATAGTAGTAATGGGGCTTCCATCTTTATATAAAGTGATTTTCACCTCATCATACTCATTAAAATACAATTCAACATTCATTTGCTTTTTTAACATTTCATCAACAATTTCATAATTATCATTTTGTTCCTGGATTATATATTTCCAGCCGCCTCTATCCAATTCTATCGGAGCAGCTTGGAATAATGTCATCAAATCCTCGTATAGCATAAGATAACCCCTCTCTTACTAAAAAACGATGAGTATTTATATACCCTTTATCTCTATCACTATCCATGCTTATTGTACCATATATCACAAATCTTACCGCATTCATTTGCTTTATAAACATATATAAAACATATAGTATTTTTAATTCATTCTCCACTCACTAGTGTAGCTCTTTACTGACAAATTATCTCTTACCTCATTTCTTTAACACTACCTATAAAGTGAAATTTTAATCATTGGGTGTTTTGTCCATCCCACACTAATCGGGCTTTTATGGACAGCCCGACTCCCACCAATAGCAGGATAAACATTTCGGATTCTACATAAAAAAGAAGAGTGACTTATATCACTCTCCTCTCAAAAGAATTTTCCCGTCGCTGCTAATGCTAAAACTATAATTAGCCCTGCAAATAATAGCGATACAATTAAACTAAAAATCGGTAATACTTTCTTTTCATTCTTCTTAGATAATAGCCTTAAACTAAGAATGATGTTTAATGGTACAAATATAAAATAAAAATATTTAACGATTTGTAATGAGCTATTTGAAAGTGTTTTAAATACAAACACTTCAATTAAAAAAACAACAAAGAATAAAATACTTAACCAAAACGAGACATAACTAAGCCAAGAATGCCTTTTCGTTCCCCAATACACTCCCATAATAATCTCCTTTATACGTAGTCTGTATGGTATTGATTATACACCCACTTAACAAATTCCTCTATTTTTCGACAAACATTAAATAAAG
>NZ_BOQD01000007.1 GCF_018332515.1 Bacillus hominis
ATATAATTCAATTATTATGTATATAAGTAAGAAATTTATATTATTCTATGAAAAATACACTTTTATTTTTTAACGACAGATTATGTCTAGAAATCACAAAATAACAAAAAAACCCCTCCACCAATTGACACACTTTCCTATTGGATATGCATTATACTAGTCTCAACTTAAAAAAAGAGGTGAATTGTTTGGTTGTTTACGCCGACATTGTTTGGTTGTTAAACGCCTGCATTGATTTTCTTTTACTTTTATTAACAGCCACCGTGTTAAAAAAGAGAATCAAAAGATGGAGGCTTGTGTTAGGGGCATTTATAGGTTCAACTATTGTTATTTTCGCCTTTACGCCTTTTGCTTCTATGATGACACATCCAATTATGAAACTATTGTACTCGTTACTTATTGTGTATACAGCATTTGGGTTTTCAACATTTAGAAATTATACACAAACTGTTTTTACTTTCTATTTTGTAACCTTTATGGTTGGTGGAGGATTAATTGGAACGCATTACTTTTTGCAAACGAACGAAATGGTAAATGGGTTAGTTCAATCTAAATCAGTTTCTTACGGTGATCCAATTAGTTGGTTGTTTGTTATTTTTGGTTTTCCAGTAATTTATTATTTTTCTAAAAAGCGTATAGAAAGCGTAGAGGTCACAAAGATACACTATGATCAAATCGTGAAAGTGAAAATTCAATTAGCTGGAGAGGAACTAGAACTAGCAGGTCTAATTGATAGTGGGAACCAACTTTATGACCCGTTAACAAAAACACCCGTTATGATTATGCATATTTCATCATTAGAACATTGTTTGCCAACTTGGTTAACAGAACAAATTTATTCCAAAATAGAAATTCCTCAAATACCAGAAAATGATTTCGGATGGGCGACGAAACTGCGTTTAATTCCTTTCCGAGCAGTAGGAGTAGAGAATCAATTTTTATGGGCAATTAAGCCAGATTGTGTGCAAGTTTATCATGAAGGGAGTTTGGTTGTTGTAAACAAAGTACTGATTGGATTAAATACACAACAATTATCTACCAATGGAGAGTATCAATGCATTGTACATCCGAAAATGTTGATTTCGCAAAAGATGGTAATTGCTTAATTATGAGAGGCGGGATAATATGGTGAAATTTAAATTTTATTTGGTATACCTTTGGTATAAAGTATTGCTGAAATTAGGAATTAAGACCGATGAAATTTATTATATTGGCGGAAGTGAAGCGTTGCCACCGCCGTTAACGAAAGAAGAAGAGGCAGTTCTTTTGAATAAATTACCAAATGGAGATCAAGCTGCAAGGTCGATGCTTATTGAACGTAACCTACGGCTTGTTGTATATATAGCAAGAAAATTTGAAAATACAGGGATCAATATTGAGGATTTGATTAGTATAGGAACAATTGGTCTTATTAAGGCAGTGAATACATTTAATCCAGAAAAGAAAATAAAATTAGCAACATATGCATCTCGTTGTATAGAAAATGAGATTTTAATGCATTTGCGTCGAAATAATAAAAACCGTTCGGAAGTTTCTTTTGATGAACCGCTTAATATAGATTGGGATGGAAATGAACTGTTATTATCAGATGTTTTAGGTACAGATGATGACATTATTACAAAAGATTTAGAAGCTACTGTAGATCGTCATCTTTTAATGAAAGCATTGCATCAATTAAATGATCGTGAAAAACAAATTATGGAGCTACGGTTTGGGCTCGCTGGTGAAGAAGAAAAGACACAAAAAGACGTGGCTGATATGCTTGGAATTTCACAGTCTTATATTTCTCGTTTGGAAAAAAGAATTATAAAAAGATTGCGAAAAGAATTTAATAAAATGGTGTGAAGAATAAGACCAGCCTGGATCCAGGCTGGTCTTATTCTCTTTTGTTGCATTAGGAAATGTAACGTTTATGAAAAATGATGAGAAAAGCATATGCATAAAATCCCCTTCAAAGGAAATACTTTACACTGTACAGCAACTCCCGATAGGAGGGAACACTTTGACGAGAAACAAAGTAGAAATTTGCGGTGTTGATACAGCTAAACTTCCAGTACTAAAAAATGAAGAGATGCGTAAATTATTTCGTGAAATGCAAAGTGGAGAGATAAGCGCAAGAGAGAAATTAGTGAATGGAAACTTACGTCTTGTACTGAGCGTCATCCAAAGATTTAATAACAGAGGAGAATATGTTGATGATTTATTTCAAGTCGGCTGCATTGGACTTATGAAATCCATTGATAACTTTGATTTAGGCCAAAATGTTAAATTTTCAACGTATGCTGTGCCGATGATTATTGGGGAAATACGCAGATATTTGCGTGATAACAATCCAATTCGCGTATCTCGCTCATTACGCGATATTGCGTATAAAGCATTGCAAGTAAGAGAAAAGTTGATTGCTGAAAATTCAAAAGAACCAACAGCAATGGATATTGCGAAAGTTCTTGAAGTGACACATGAAGAGATTGTTTTTGCACTAGATGCGATTCAAGATCCGGTTTCATTATTTGAACCGATTTATAACGATGGAGGAGATCCTATCTTTGTTATGGATCAATTAAGTGATGAAAAACAAAAGGACGAGCAGTGGGTTGAAGAACTGGCGTTGAAAGAAGGAATGAAGCGTTTAAATGATCGTGAAAAAATGATTATTCGAAAACGTTTCTTCCAAGGAAAGACACAGATGGAAGTTGCCGAAGAAATTGGGATTTCTCAAGCGCAAGTATCACGTTTGGAGAAGTCTGCTATTAAGCAAATGAATAAGACGATTCAAGGATAAGGCTCTCACCAGTTATGGTGAGGCCTTTTTATATATAATATTTTGCGCTCATAGTAGAGTGGGTAGGTTCATATAATGAAAATAAAATGAATGTTCTATTAGTAGCGGTTATATACTGTTTATCCGCTTCAAAATTAGGCTGAAGTAAAAAGTTAGATGGAAGTGGGAACTGCCCGTAAAAGTCCGATTAGCATGGGTTAATAATCAGTAGGGATGGGGGAAATCCCGCTGATTAAGGTTTTACTTTATTTGAGAGCGTACTTACGATTCATGATATAAGGGAGAGGATGAATATGATACGGATTTCGGAGTTTCAAATGAAGGATGTTGTAAATGTTTCAGATGGAAAGAGGCTTGGGAATATTGGAGATATTGATATTGATATAGACACAGGAAAGATTAGGGCGGTTATTATTTCTAAGCAGGCACGAATGCTTGGACTCTTTGGGAAGGAAGTAGAATTAGTAATTCCATGGGAACAAATTATGAAAATTGGAGAAGATGTCATACTTGTAAAAGTAGATCATGTTAATTCTGTAACAGAATCAATACAAACACCGACAATTTCATAAAGAATATTACAAATTCCTCTTTTTTTTCTGTTGGCATTATGAAAAAATAAAAGTATGGTAAAATAGACAGGAAGTACCATGCTTTTTTCTGTTATTTTAATTAAAAGGAGCCCTTTATGAGAGAACCATTTAAATATGTGGACGGTATACTGTATATACAAGCGTGGAAAGAACTTGGAAACATTACTGCTGGATTTACGACAAAAGATGGTGGGGTAAGTACAGGCTCCTTTCATGCGATGAATTTAGGATTACATGTGAATGATAACGTGGAGAATGTTCATGAAAACAGACGCATTTTAGCGGATAAGTTACAAAAACCATTAGAAAAATGGATTTGTTCTGAACAAGTTCATGATCATCATGTTGAAAAAGTAGGGCAACAAGAAAAAGGAAAAGGCGTCTATTCATATGAAGACGGTATTCCAAAAACGGATGGCATTTATACAACTAATACAGATGTACTCTTAACATCTTGTTACGCGGATTGTGTTCCACTCTATTTTTATGCACCATCACATGGTATGATAGGACTTGCGCATGCTGGATGGAAAGGGACTGTAACAGAGATTGCGAAAGAAATGATTCAAAAGTGGAATGCAGAAGGTGTTTCAAGTGATGAGATTCATGTCGCAATTGGTCCTGCAATCGGATCGTGTTGTTATGTTGTTGATGATCGTGTATTAACAGCAGCACAGCAAGTAGTAAACGGATCTGTTCCTCATAAAGTAATTTCTGATGGTCAGTATGCAATTAATTTAAAAGAAGTTAATCGTATATTATGTGTACAAGCAGGCATAAAAGAAGAACATATTGTAATGTCATCTCTTTGTACAAGCTGTGAAGAACAATTATTTTTCTCTCATCGTCGTGATCAAGGTAAGACGGGGAGAATGTTGAGTTTCATAGGTTTTAAGGGGGAGTGAAGCAAGTGACAGTGCAAGGGAATTTAGCAGCTGTAAACGAAACAATTAAAGAATCTTGTGCACGAGCTGGACGTTCGATGAAAGATATTAAGCTCGTTGCAGTTACAAAAACTGTAGGAATTGAAAAAACAAGCGAAGTAATTGAAGCGGGAATTATTGATTTAGGTGAAAATAGAAATGAAGGTTTCTTACAAAAATACGAGCATTTCGGTTCAAAAGTGAATTGGCATTTTATTGGCTCATTGCAAACGAGAAAAGTAAAAGAAATCATTAATGAGATTGATTATTTACATTCATTAGATCGTCTCTCGCTTGCAAAAGAAATTCAAAAACGTGCTGATAAGAAAGTTAAATGCTTTATTCAAGTGAAAACATCATCTGAAGAATCAAAGCAAGGATTGGCGATAGAAGAAACAATTTCTTTTATTCAAAGTTTACAAGAATTGGATAAGATTGAAGTGGTAGGATTAATGACAATGGCTCCGTTTACAGGAGAAGAGGAAGAAATCCGTCGCTGCTTTAAGGAATTGCGAATGCTACAAACAGAGGTGCAGGAGCTAGAATTATTACATGCACCATGTAAAGAGTTATCAATGGGAATGTCAAATGATTACACGATTGCAATTGAGGAAGGCGCTACATATATTCGTTTGGGAACGGTTTTAGTAGGAAAAGCGTAAGAGGAAGGAGAAAGTTATTATGAGTTGGTCAAAAGTAAAATACTTCTTTTTTGACACACCGGAAGAAAAAGAAGCAGCTCAATATAGTTATGAAAAGGAGCAAACAGACATGAAAAAGCAACAAGATCCCCCAGAACAACAAGATGTTCCGTTTGCGAAAGTGCAACCGAAGCAAAATGTAGTGAGTATTGAAACAGCGAAGCAATCTTCAAAAGTTGTTTTACTAGAACCACGCACATATTCGGAAGCACAAGGCATTTCGGATCACTTAAAAGGTAGACGAGCTGTTGTAATTAATTTGCAAAGAATGTCTACAGATCAAGCTGTACGTATCGTTGACTTTTTAAGTGGTACTGTATACGCTATAGGCGGGGATATTCAAAAAATAGGCCCGAAAACATTTATGTGTACACCTGAAAATGTTGATATCGTTGGTGCGATTTCAGAGTTATTCGGTGAAGAAGAAGAGACAAATATAAAGAGGTGGTAATACGCCATGACAACAATTTTAACAGTGTTAGTTACTGCTATCGAGATTTACTCGTGGGCACTAATTATTTACATTCTCCTATCATGGTTTCCTGGAGCAAAGGAATCAGCTTTTGGAGATTTTCTTGCACGTATTTGTGAACCGTATTTAGAGCCGTTTAGGAGGTTTATTCCACCATTTGGTATGATTGATATTTCTCCACTTGTTGCTATTATTGCCTTGAAACTTGCTAGAGGTGGTTTAGTGAGTTTATTCAACTATTTTTTATAGTGTGAGGTTAAATACATGAGCATCTACGAGCATTTTAGACCTGATGAAGAGGTCTTTGTGGATAAAGTATTAGAGTGGAAACAGGCTGCTGAGTACCATCAAGTCAAGTTAACAGATTTTCTTGATCCAAGACAGCAACAAATTGTTTCTATGGTAATAGGGCAAGGAGATGTAGCTGTACGCTTTGATGGTGTGATGCCTGAATCCGAACGAAAAAGAGCACTAATTTATCCAGATTATCTAGAATTAAATGAAGAGGAATTTCAAGTAGAAGTATTAGAAATTGACTATCCTTCCAAGTTTTTCACGCTAGAACATAGGCAAATATTAGGTGCATTCATGTCGCTTGGTTTAACAAGGGAAAAATGTGGTGATATTTTGCTTCAAGAAGATCGTGCCCAAATTGCAGTTGCAAAAGAAGTTGTATCTTATATTGAAATGAACTTACAATCAATAGGGAAAATGAAAGTTACACTCTCTCCTATACAAGTAGAGAAAATATTGCAGGTAAGTGAAAAATGGGGAGAAAAATCTGGGACTGTTTCGTCACTGCGGCTAGATGTTTTATTAGCTGAAATGCTACATATATCTAGGCAGAAAGTACAACCTCTCATAAAAAATGGACTAGTAAAAGTCAATTGGAAAACAGTAGAGCAAACTTCTTATGAATGTTATCCAGGAGATGTTTATTCAGTGAGAGGGTATGGACGAAGTAAATTATTTTCTGTAGAAGGTAGAACAAAACGCGACAAATGGAGAATTTTGTATGGTATACTAAAATGATTGGTTTTTTAGAAGGAAATCCTCCTATTTTGTCGAAGAAAAGATATAATTGAAAGAGGAAATTTAGATAACTATTTGGAGGTGGCGTTGTGCCGTTAACACCATTAGACATTCATAACAAAGAATTTGGTCGCGGATTCCGTGGCTACGATGAAGATCAAGTAAATGAATTTCTTGATCAAATCATCAAAGATTATGAATTAGTCATTCGTGAGAAAAAAGCTTTAGAAGAAAAGGTTGCACAATTAGAAGGAAAGTTAGATCATTTTTCTAATATTGAAGACACGCTGAACAAATCTATCATTGTCGCACAAGAAGCTGCTGAAGAAGTGAAGCGTAATGCACAAAAAGAAGCGAAATTAATTGTACGTGAAGCTGAAAAGAATGCAGATCGTATCATTAACGAAGCGTTAGTGAAATCAAGAAAAGTTGCTTTTGATATTGAAGAGTTGAAGAAACAAGCGAAAGTATTCCGAACTCGTTTCCGTATGTTATTAGAAACACAACTTGAAATGTTAAACAACGATGATTGGGATAAACTAATTGAGTTAGAAGACGAAGTGGACGAGCTGTTGAAAAAAGAAGAAACAGTGTAAGCTTGACGTTTTTCTCATTATTACATATAATTTTAAACAACATATTTATTAAGAAAAACGAAGATAGGGATAAGTACCTTTTTCATACCTTATATAGCGAACTGAGGATAGTGTAAGCTCAGGATAAGGAGATAATGGGAATATCACCCTGGAGTTCCGCGCTGAACAAATTTAGTAAGCGTAGGCGTATATTCGCGTTAAGAATATAAAGAGGACCTTATGCATTTGTATATGGTCTACTAGGGTGGTACCGCGGGAGACTTTCTCGTCCCTTTTTGGGGATGAGAGGTCTCTTTTTTATTCCCTTTTTTAAGGTCTGTCGTTTATATATTTAAGGAGGAATTGAGCATGGAGTACAAAAATACATTACTAATGCCAAAAACAGAATTCCCGATGCGTGGGAATTTACCGAAACGTGAGCCTGCAATGCAAGAAAAATGGGCTGAAATGAATATTTATGAAAAAGTGCAAGAACATACGAAAGGTCGTCCTTTATTTGTATTGCATGATGGACCTCCATATGCGAATGGTGACATTCATATGGGACATGCATTAAATAAAGTATTAAAGGACTTTATTGTTCGCTATAAATCAATGACTGGTTTTAGTGCACCATATGTACCAGGTTGGGATACACACGGTTTACCGATTGAACAAGCTTTAACGAATAAAGGTGTAAAACGTAAAGAAATGACAGTTGCTGAGTTCCGTAAGTTATGCGCAGAGTATGCATATGAGCAAGTAGAACGTCAACGTGAACAATTTAAACGTCTAGGTGTACGTGCAGATTGGGATAATCCATATATTACTTTAGAGCCAGCTTATGAAGCACAACAAATTAAAGTGTTTGGTGATATGGCGAAAAAAGGTTATATCTATAAAGGGCAAAAACCAGTTTACTGGTCTCCAACGAGTGAATCAGCTTTAGCAGAAGCTGAAATTGAATATCAAGATAAAAAATCAGCATCTATTTACGTAGCATTCCCTGTAAAAGACGGAAAGAACGTATTAGAAGGCGATGAGAAATTCATTATCTGGACAACAACACCTTGGACATTACCAGCGAACTTAGGTATTTCTGTTCACCCAGAACTTGAATACAGCATCGTGAAAGTAAATAATGAAAAATATATTATTGCTTCTGAACTATTTGAGACAGTTGCAAAAACGTTAGAGTGGGAAAACGCTGAAGTTGTGAAAACGGTAAAAGGTAGCGAGCTTGAGTATACAGTTGCAAAACATCCATTCTACGATCGTGATTCATTAGTTATGCTAGGAGATCACGTAACAACAGATGCAGGTACAGGTTGTGTTCATACAGCACCAGGACACGGGGAAGATGACTTCATTGTTGGTAAAAAGTATGGCTTAGAAGTACTTTGCCCAGTTGACGATAAAGGTGTATTAACAGAGGAAGCACCTGGATTTGAAGGCTTATTCTATGATAAAGCTAACAAGCCAATTACAGAAAAATTAGAAGAAGTAGGCGCGTTACTGAAACTAACATTCATTACGCATTCATATCCACATGATTGGAGAACGAAAAAACCTATTATTTTCCGTGCGACAGCACAGTGGTTTGCATCTATTGAAGCATTCCGTAAAGAGTTATTAGAAGCTGTTGCGGAAACAAAATGGGTACCAGCATGGGGCGAAACTCGTCTTCATAACATGGTTCGTGACCGTGGTGACTGGTGTATTTCTCGTCAGCGTGCATGGGGTGTGCCAATTCCTGTATTCTATGCTGAGAATGGTGATCCAATTATTACGGATGAAACAATTAACCACGTAGCAGATTTATTCCGTGAACACGGTTCTAACGTATGGTTTGAGCGTGAAGCGAAAGATCTATTACCAGAAGGATTTACACATCCAGGTAGCCCAAATGGTGAATTCCGTAAAGAAACAGACATCATGGATGTATGGTTCGACTCAGGTTCTTCTCACCAAGCGGTATTAGAAGAGCGCGATGACTTACAACGTCCAGCTGATTTATATTTAGAAGGATCTGACCAATATCGTGGTTGGTTTAACTCTTCATTATCAACAGCAGTTGCTGTAACAGGTAAAGCGCCATATAAAGGCGTACTAAGCCATGGTTTCGTATTAGATGGTGAAGGACGTAAAATGAGTAAGTCGATTGGAAACATCGTCGTACCGAAGAAAATTATGGATCAATTAGGCGGAGACATTTTACGCTTATGGGTATCTTCTGTTGACTATCAATCTGACGTACGTATTTCGGATGATATTTTAAAACAAGTAGCAGAAGTGTATCGTAAAATCCGTAACACATTCCGTTTCTTATTAGGAAACTTAGACGACTTTAAGCCAAGTGAAAATACTGTGGCAACTGCTGAACTTCGTGAAGTAGATCGTTACATGTTAGTGAAATTAAATGACTTAATTACAAAAGTAAAAGAAGCATATGAAACATATGACTTCGCGGCAGTATATCACGCAATCCATAACTTCTGTACAATTGATTTAAGTTCATTCTACTTAGACTTTGCAAAAGACATTTTATACATTGAAGGTGCAAACCACGAAGATCGTCGTGCAATTCAAACTGTATTATATGATGTTCTTGTTGCATTAACAAAACTTGTAACACCAATCTTACCTCATACGGCTGATGAAGTATGGCCTTATATTCCTGGTGCAGAAGAAGAAAGCGTACAGTTAACTAATATGCCAGAAGTTGTAGAAGTAGATGGTGCTGAAGCGTTAAAAACAAAATGGGATGCATTTATGACGTTACGTGATGATGTATTAAAAGCTTTAGAAGTCGCTCGTAATGAAAAAGTAATTGGTAAGTCATTAAATGCAAGTATTACACTATATCCGACTGCAGAAATGAAAGCTATGTTAGAGTCTATTAGTGAAGACTTAAAGCAACTATTTATCGTTTCTGAGTATAAACTTGGTGGTATGATAGAAGAAGCGCCAGTAGAAGCGCCTAAGTATGAGCATACAGCGGTTGTTGTAGCTCAGGCAACGGGTGACACATGTGAACGTTGTTGGGTTGTTTCAGAAACAATTGGTAAAGATGCGGAACATGAAACATTATGTGAGCGTTGTGCAACGGTTGTTAAAGAAAACTATGTAAAATAATGAAAAAACTGACTGCTCATAATAGCAGTCAGTTTTTTGTTGATGGTATATCGAAATAATTTTCGCTCTCTTTCCTATGAAGGAAAAATGTGTGTGAGGTAAGCGTAGAAATTTCGGACACACTAATTGTACATTGCAGCTGGGAGGAATGTACACGTGAATGAAATTTATATGGAAATAAAAGAAGAATTGCAATTGATGAGAAAAGAGTTGCAAGATAGACTGGCGAAAGAAGTAATGCACACATACTATATGGAATTTGGGCAAGAACTTGGATACGAAATAAAGGAAGAGACAAAGAAAAAATTGCTATTACATGATATAAAAGAGGATTTAAAAGATGTAGAACGTGCATTGTTTAAAATGGAAATAGATATGTATGGTATTTGTGAAGAAACTGGAAGAGCGATTTCTACAAAACAAATGAAAACAATGCCGACTGCTCGTACTATTCATGAATTTTTCTATGAAAAGGTAAATGTATGAATACGCACAACGATATTATGTTACCTTTTTTTAATTTATTTTATTCTTCCGTAAAGGTTCATTGTGAAAAGATAGCAGCTATGCTAAAATTTTGAGGTACACTGTCTTTGTGGGGGAAATGAAAATGATATATTATGTAATAGCGTTATTTGTCATTGCCATCGATCAAATATCGAAGTGGCTAATTGTAAAGAACATGGAATTGGGTACGAGCATTCCGATTATCGATAATGTATTATACATAACATCACATCGAAATAGAGGAGCTGCCTGGGGTATTTTAGAAAATAAAATGTGGTTTTTCTACATTATTACAGTCATTTTCGTAGTATTTATCGTATTTTATATGAAAAAATATGCGAAAACGGACAAGCTTCTAGGTATTTCATTAGGTCTAATTTTAGGCGGAGCAATTGGCAATTTTATTGATCGTGTATTTAGACAAGAAGTAGTGGATTTCATTCACGTGTATATTTTCTCGTACAACTATCCAGTATTCAATATAGCTGACTCAGCATTATGTATTGGAGTTGTATTAATTATTATTCAAACAGTATTAGAAGGAAAGAAAACGAAGGAGTAATTGAATGAGTGAAGTAGTACAAGTAACAGTTGCAGAAGAACAAAAAAGCGAGCGAATTGATAAATTCGTTGCAGAAATAAACAGTGAATGGTCACGTTCACAAGTGCAGCAATGGATTAAAGATGATGTTGTGACAGTAAATGGGAAATCGGTTAAAGTGAATTACAAAGTAAAAGAAAATGATGAAATTACAGTAACAATTCCCGAGCCAGAAGAGTTAGATATTCAACCGGAAGATATGAATTTAGAAGTTTATTATGAAGATGCCGATGTACTAGTTGTAAATAAGCCGCGTGGCATGGTAGTACATCCAGCACCAGGGCATACGAAGGGTACGCTTGTAAACGGACTTATGCATCATTGTACAGACCTATCAGGTATTAACGGTGTAATGCGTCCTGGTATAGTACACCGTATTGATAAGGATACATCTGGATTATTAATGGTTGCTAAAAATGATATGGCGCACGAATCACTTGTCAATCAACTTGTAGCAAAAACAGTAACAAGACGCTATAAAGCGATTGTACATGGTGTAATTCCACACGATAAAGGAACAATTGATGCTCCAATTGGTCGTGATAAAAAAGAACGTCAAAGTATGACTGTTGATGAAAATGGTAAGAATGCAGTTACACATTTCCAAGTGTTAGAGCGATTTAAGAATTTCACACTTGTAGAATGCCGCTTAGAAACGGGACGTACACACCAAATTCGTGTTCATATGAAATATATTGGTTATCCACTTGCGGGGGATCCAAAGTATGGTCCGAAGAAAACATTAGATATGAATGGACAAGCACTTCATGCAGGGATTTTAGGTTTCAATCACCCTCGTACTGGTGAATATATTGAGTTTGAGGCACCGATTCCAGAAGTGTTTGAAGAAGCGCTAAATATTTTACGGAAATAGTATTGACAAATCATAAGAAAACTGAGATACTGACAACAGTTAAATAATGATCCTTTAACACAGCCCCGTGAGGTTGAGAAGGTAACGGTTTGAAATACTTAGGGTATGTTGTACCCTTTTTTCAAAAGTCCTCTCGCACACGCTGAGAGGACTTTTTTTATACCATTACTCTCACGCAAGAAAAAAGCTTGGAGGTGTAGAGCATGCAAGAGAAAGCTGTCGTTTTAGATGACCAAATGATTCGCCGCGCTTTAACACGAATTAGTCATGAAATCGTGGAACGAAATAAAGGTGTCGATAATTGTGTTCTTGTCGGAATAAAAACACGTGGAATTTTTATTGCACAACGTTTGGCAGAACGAATTGGTCAAATTGAAGGAAAAGAGATGGAAGTAGGAGAGTTAGATATTACGTTATATCGTGATGATTTAACACTACAATCGAAACATAAAGAACCACTTGTAAAAGGTTCTGATATTCCTGTAGATATTACGAAGAAAAAAGTTATCCTTGTGGATGATGTGTTATATACAGGAAGAACAGTTCGAGCAGCAATGGATGCTCTTATGGATTTAGGTAGACCATCACAAATCCAATTGGCTGTTCTTGTTGATAGAGGTCATCGTGAATTACCAATTCGCGCTGATTATGTAGGAAAGAACATTCCAACATCAAGTGAAGAGCGTATCGAAGTTGATTTGCAAGAGACAGATCAACAAGATCGAGTAAGCATATACGATAAGTAAAGCCCTTTTAAATGTAGTCCTGTGAGGCTGCCAAAGGGTCTTGGCTTTCATATGTCAAATTTGGCATACGAAAGTGTAGGACTCTTTGTGCACAGGCACAAAGAGTTTTTTTATTGCAAAAATTAAAACTGAAGGAGGATGTAACAATGGAGCAAAAGCCAGTGTTAGACATTCATGAAGTACCGAAACCGGGAAAATGGTTATTATTAAGTATACAACATTTGTTCGCGATGTTTGGATCAACAGTGCTTGTTCCGTTTTTAACAGGACTGAATCCATCAGTAGCTTTAATATCAAGTGGATTAGGAACGCTAGCGTTTCTTCTAATAACGAAAGGTCAAGTACCAGCATATTTAGGATCATCATTCGCCTTTATTGCACCAATTATTACAGCAAAAACAGCAGGTGGACCTGGAGCAGCGATGCTTGGAGGAATGCTTGCGGGACTTGTGTACATCTTAATCTCACTCGGAATTAAGAAATCTGGGTCAGAGTGGATTATGAGATTACTTCCGCCAATCGTAGTCGGACCAGTCGTAATGGTAATCGGTTTAGCTTTAGCACATACAGCAGTGAACATGGCGATGAACGGTGCGGATGGTAAGTATAGCATTACACACTTTTCAGTAGCATTAGTAACATTAGCAATTACAATCATTTGCTCCATATTCGGGAGAGGGTTTTTCAGTATCATACCAGTTCTACTTGGAATCATCGGCGGGTATATATTCGCTTACTTCCAAGGGTTAGTAGATTTGAAGCCAGTAGCTGAGGCAAAATGGTTTGTCATACCAGACTTCACAGTACCGTTTGTAACATATACTCCAGAGTTTTCATGGAAAATTGTACTCTTAATGGTACCAGTTGCACTTGTAACAATTTCAGAACATATCGGACATCAAATTGTACTTGGAAATGTTATTAAAAGAGATTTAATTGAAAAGCCAGGTTTACATCGTTCAATCTTCGGTGATGGGGTAGCGACATTGATTGCATCACTAATAGGAGGACCACCGAATACAACGTACGGTGAAAACATCGGTGTGCTAGCAATTACGAGAGCATACAGTGTATACTTATTCATCGGTTCAGCAGTGTTCGCAATCATGTTTGGATTTATCGGGAAGATTTCAGCACTGATTCATTCGATCCCAACACCGGTTATGGGTGGTGTATCAATCTTACTATTCGGTGTAATCGCATCAAGCGGTTTACGCATGATGGTAGATGATAAAACAGACTTAGGCGACAAACGAAACTTAATGATTGCATCAGTTATACTAGTAATCGGTATTGGCGGGGCGGTACTACACGTAGGTGAATCGTTCCAAGTAGAAGGAATGGCACTAGCAGCAATTGTAGGTGTACTATTAAATCTACTACTACCAGAAACAAAACAAGTAAAACATACAAAACAATCTAAGCAGATTGCTTCATAGAAATAACCTTTTAATTCAGTCCTGTGAGACAGAAAAGGGTGGCTACTTTAACGCACCCTAGTCTCAAAAGGCTAGGGTATTTTTATACAGTTATTGTTATATAAATTCAATGGTGTTATCATAAAAAACAGAAAGATGAGGGATGACGATGAGCCATTTGTTAACGATGAGTGAATTATCGGAACAAGAAATTTCAGAAATCCTAAAAGACGCAGAAGATTTTGCGAATGGAAAAGAGAGAAAAACGACAGAGCAAACATTTGTTGCGAACTTGTTCTTTGAGAATAGTACGAGGACGAGATTTAGCTTCGAAGTTGCTGAGAAGAGATTAGGACTTGAAGTATTAGACTTTTCAGCAGATTCATCTAGCGTACAAAAAGGAGAAACTTTATACGATACGATAAGAACACTGGAATCAATCGGAACAAAAGCGGTAGTCATCCGCCATGAGCAAGATCGTTACTTCGATGAATTAAAAGATCAGGTGAATATCCCAATCTTGAACGCTGGAGATGGATGTGGAAATCATCCAACGCAATGTCTACTCGATCTTCTAACAATTAAACAAGAGTTTGGAAGATTTGAAGGTTTGAAGATTGCAATAGTTGGGGATGTTCGTCATAGCCGAGTAGCACGTTCTAATGCAGAAGCATTAACGAAACTGGGCGCGACAATTTACTTTGCAAGCCCAGAAGATTGGAAAGATGAAGAGAACACATTTGGAACGTACAAGAGTTTAGATGAACTTGTTCCAGAAGTGGATGTGATGATGTTACTTCGTGTACAACATGAGCGTCATGACCATTATGAAACAGACATTATGAAAGAGTATCACGAGCAACATGGGTTAACAGTTGAAAGAGAAAAACGTATGAAAGAAGGAAGCATTATTATGCATCCAGCCCCTGTAAACCGTGATGTTGAAATTGCGAGTGAACTTGTAGAGTGTGAACGCTCACGCATATTTAAGCAAATGGAAAACGGGGTCTACGTAAGAATGGCTGTACTAAAACGCGCATTACCAAATGTATTAGGAGGAATGAAACATGAATTATTTGTTTAAAAACGGTCGTTATATGAATGAAGAAGGAAAAATTGTAGCAACAGATCTTCTCGTACAAGACGGTAAAATTGCGAAAGTAGCAGAAAATATTACGGCAGATAATGCTGAAGTAATCGATGTAAATGGAAAGTTAATCGCACCTGGATTAGTAGATGTACACGTTCATCTTCGTGAACCAGGTGGTGAACATAAAGAAACAATTGAAACAGGTACACTAGCAGCGGCAAAAGGCGGATTCACTACAATTTGCGCAATGCCAAATACCCGCCCAGTACCAGATTGCAGAGAACATATGGAAGACCTGCAAAAACGTATTCAAGAAAAAGCACATGTCAACGTACTACCATACGGAGCAATTACAGTACGCCAAGCAGGTTCTGAAATGACAGATTTCGAAACGTTAAAAGAACTTGGAGCATTTGCTTTCACTGATGACGGTGTAGGCGTACAAGATGCAAGTATGATGTTAGCTGCTATGAAGCGTGCAGCGAAACTGAATATGGCAGTAGTTGCACACTGTGAAGAAAATACACTTATTAATAAAGGTTGTGTACATGAAGGGAAGTTTTCTGAGAAACACGGATTAAACGGTATCCCATCAGTATGTGAATCTGTACATATTGCAAGGGATATCTTGCTTGCTGAAGCGGCAAATTGTCACTATCACGTATGTCACGTAAGTACGAAAGGATCTGTACGTGTAATCCGTGATGCAAAACGAGCTGGAATTAAAGTGACAGCAGAAGTAACACCGCATCACTTAGTATTATGTGAAGATGATATCCCATCAGCTGATCCAAACTTTAAAATGAACCCACCGCTTCGTGGAAAAGAAGATCACGCAGCGTTAATTGAAGGACTATTAGATGGAACAATCGATATGATCGCAACTGATCATGCACCGCATACAGCGGAAGAGAAAGCGCAAGGGATTGAAAGAGCACCGTTTGGAATTACTGGTTTTGAAACAGCATTCCCGCTTTTATATACGAACCTTGTGAAAAAAGGAATCATTACATTAGAGCAACTAATTCAATTCTTAACAGAAAAACCAGCTGACACATTCGGTTTAGAAGCAGGGCGCCTAACAGAAGGTAGAACAGCTGATATTACAATTATTGATTTAGAACAAGAAGAAGAAATTGATCCAACAACATTCTTATCAAAAGGGAAAAATACACCATTCGCAGGTTGGAAATGCCAAGGTTGGCCGGTTATGACAATCGTTGGTGGTAAGATCGCATGGCAAAAGGAGAGTGCATTAGTATGAAAAGACAACTTATCTTAGAAGATGGAACAGTATTAATTGGAAAAGGTTTCGGAGGAGAAATCGAAAAGTCAGGTGAGGTTGTATTTACAACTGGGATGACTGGATATCAAGAAACTTTATCTGATCCATCATACTGCGGTCAAATCGTAACATTTACGTATCCATTAATCGGAAACTACGGCATTAACCGTGATGATTTTGAATCAATTCACCCATCTGTAAATGGTTTAATCGTAAACGAAATTTGTGATCATCCATCAAACTTTCGTAATGAAATTTCGTTAAATGATTACTTGAAAGAAAGAAATATCCCAGGATTAGCAGGAATTGATACGAGAAAATTAACAAGAAAAATTCGTCAATATGGAACTTTACGCGGACGTCTTTGCAATATGGATGTGGATGTAGAGGACATCGTTAGCCAATTGAAAGCAACTGTCTTTACAGATCACGTGAAACGCGTATCAACAAAAGATCCATATCCAAGCCCAGGCCGTGGTCATCGTGTTGTACTTGTAGACTTCGGAATGAAACATGGTATTTTACGAGAATTAAATAAGCGTGACTGTGATGTAATTGTAGTACCTTACAATACATCAGCAGAAGAGATTTTACGCCTTAGCCCAGATGGAATTATGTTAAGTAATGGACCTGGAGATCCAAAAGATGTACCAGAAGCAATTGAAATGTTACAAGATATTATCGGTAAAGTTCCTTTATTCGGAATTTGCTTAGGACATCAATTGTTTGCTCTAGCATCTGGTGCAAATACAAGTAAGTTAAAATTCGGTCACCGTGGTTTAAATCATCCAGTAAAAAATCTTGCAACTGGAAAAGTAGCAATTACATCTCAAAACCATGGTTACGCAGTTGAAGAAGAATCAGTTGGAAATACAGAACTTGAAATTACACATGTTGCTTTAAATGACGGAACAGTAGAAGGTCTTCGTCATACGAAGTTCCCAGCATTTACAGTGCAATACCATCCAGAAGCTTCTGCAGGACCAGAAGATGCAAATGATTTATTCGAAGATTTCTTAGCAATGATTGAAAACTTCAAGAAAGAAGGGGAAGAGTTATGCCAAAACGCCTAGACATTAACACAATTTTAGTAATCGGATCAGGACCAATTGTAATTGGGCAAGCAGCAGAGTTTGATTACTCTGGTACACAAGCTTGTCAATCTCTTAGAGAAGAAGGTTACAAAGTAATCCTTGTTAACTCTAACCCAGCAACAATTATGACAGATACTGCAACAGCAGATAAAGTATATATAGAACCATTAACACTAGAATTCGTAAGCCGTATTATTCGTAAAGAACGCCCAGATGCAATCCTACCAACATTAGGTGGTCAAACAGGCCTGAATATGGCAGTTGAACTTGCGAAATCAGGCATACTTGAAGAGTGCGGAGTTGAAATTTTAGGAACAAAATTATCAGCAATCGAGCAAGCGGAGGATCGTGATTTATTCCGTACATTAATGCAGGAATTAAATGAACCAATTCCATCTAGTACGATTATTCATACGCTAGAAGAAGCACATGAATTTGTAAAAGAAATTGGTTATCCAGTTATTGTTCGCCCAGCATTTACAATGGGGGGAACAGGTGGCGGAATCTGTAGTAATGAAGAAGAACTAATTGAAATCGTATCAGGTGGATTAAAACATAGTCCAGTAACGCAATGTCTATTAGAAAAGAGTATTGCTGGTTGTAAGGAAATCGAATATGAAGTAATGCGTGATTCGAATGATAACGCAATTGTAGTATGTAACATGGAAAATATCGATCCAGTTGGGGTTCACACAGGTGATTCTATCGTTGTAGCACCGAGCCAAACATTAAGTGACCGTGAATATCAAATGTTACGAAACACTTCATTAAGAATTATTCGTGCATTAGGAATTGAAGGTGGATGTAACGTTCAGCTTGCACTTGATCCACATAGCTTCCAATACTATGTAATCGAAGTAAACCCACGTGTGAGTCGTTCGTCTGCACTAGCATCTAAAGCAACTGGATATCCAATTGCGAAGCTAGCGGCGAAAATTGCAGTCGGTTTAACATTAGATGAAATTGTAAACCCAGTAACACAAAAAACATACGCTTGCTTCGAGCCAGCATTAGACTATGTTGTTTCAAAAATTCCACGCTGGCCATTTGATAAGTTTGAATCAGCAAACAGAACACTTGGTACACAAATGAAGGCAACTGGTGAAGTTATGTCAATCGGACGTAACTTAGAACAATCATTACTAAAAGCGATTCGTTCTTTAGAGCTTGGCGTGTATCACCTAGAGTTAGAGCATTTAAAAGAGCTTGATAAAGAGACAATGAAAAAACGTATTATAAAAGCTGATGATGAGCGTCTGTTCGTTGTAGCAGAAGCGATCCGTCAAGGTGTAACGAAAGAAGAAATCAACGAATGGTGTGAAATGGACTTCTTCTTCTTACAAAAAGTTGAAAACATCGTAAACATGGAACGCGAAGTAAAAGCGAATGTAGGAAATATGGAAGTGTTACAATCTGCGAAAGAAATGGGCTTCAGTGACCATTACATTGCCAATGCTTGGAACAAAACAGAGCGCGAAATTTACGATATACGTAAAGAAAGCAATATGACTCCTGTGTATAAAATGGTAGATACTTGTGCGGCGGAGTTTGAATCTGCAACACCTTACTACTACAGCACATATGGTGACGAGAATGAATCGGTTATAACAGATCGTAAGAGTGTGGTTGTACTAGGGTCTGGTCCAATCCGTATCGGTCAAGGTGTTGAGTTTGACTACGCAACAGTTCACTCTGTATGGGCAATTAAAGAAGCTGGATATGAGGCAATCATTGTTAATAACAACCCAGAAACAGTTTCAACAGACTTCAGTATTTCTGACAAATTATACTTTGAACCACTAACAATAGAAGATGTAATGCACATCATTGATTTAGAAAAGCCAGAAGGTGTTATCGTTCAGTTCGGTGGACAAACGGCAATTAACTTAGCGGCGAAATTAGAAGAACACGGTGTGAAAATTTTAGGAACATCACTTGAAGATTTAGACCGTGCAGAAGATCGTGATAAATTCGAAGCTGCATTAACACAATTAGGTATCCCGCAACCAGTTGGTAAAACAGCAACAACTGTAGAACAAGCGGTAGCAATCGCTGACAAAATTGGTTACCCAGTATTAGTAAGACCATCTTACGTACTAGGTGGACGTGCGATGGAAATCGTATATCGTCAAGAAGAATTACTGCACTACATGAAAAACGCAGTTAAAGTTCACGCAGAGCATCCTGTATTAATCGACCGTTACATGGTTGGTAAAGAAATTGAAGTAGACGCAATTTCAGACGGTGAAAATGTATTCATTCCAGGTATTATGGAACATATTGAACGCGCTGGAGTTCACTCTGGTGATTCAATTGGAGTATATCCACCACAGAGCTTATCTGCAAAACTGAAAGAACAAATTATTGAACATACAATTGCACTTGGAAAAGGTTTAAACATCATTGGATTACTAAATATCCAGTTTGTAGTATTCAAAGATGAAGTGTACGTAATTGAAGTAAACCCACGTGCGAGCCGTACAGTACCATTCTTAAGTAAAATTACAGGCGTACCGATGGCGAATGTCGCGACGAAAGTAATTTTAGGCCAAAATCTTGTAGAACAAGGATATGGAACTGGCTATCACCCAGAAGAGAAAGAAGTGTATGTAAAAGCACCAGTATTCTCATTTGCGAAATTACGCTCAGTTGATACAACATTAGGACCTGAAATGAAGTCAACAGGGGAAGTAATGGGTAAAGACTTGACGCTTGAAAAAGCATTATATAAAGGACTTGTTGCTTCTGGAATTAACATTCCAACGCACGGATCAGTAATCATCACTGTAGCGGATAAAGATAAAGAAGAGGCGATGGAAATTGCAAAACGTTTCCACGAAATCGGCTATAACTTATTAGCAACAGCTGGAACAGCACAATCGTTAGCAGAGCAAAATATCCCAGTACAAGTTGTAAACAAAATTGATTCTGAAGACTATAACTTACTAGATATTATCCGTCAAGGAAAAGCACAGTTTGTAATCAATACATTAACAAAAGGCAAACAACCAGCGCGTGATGGTTTCCGCATTCGCCGTGAATCAGTAGAAAATGGTGTAGCTTGCTTAACATCACTTGATACAACGAGAGCAATCTTACGAGTATTAGAATCTATGACATTCTCAGCTCATTCAATGAAAGAAATTACGCAAACAAAGCGTCACGAGGTGGTACATGCATGATGCAAAAGCAAAATATGATCGTCGTTAATCAAAAAGAAATCGCAAAAAACATTTACGAATTAGTGCTTCAAGGAACTCTAGTACAGCAAATGAACGAACCAGGGCAGTTTGTACACATTAAGGTAGCAGAGGGCATTGCGCCCCTTCTGCGCCGCCCAATTAGTATTTGTAATGTCGATCAAGAGAAGAACGAATTTACAATGCTATATCGTGCGGAAGGACAAGGGACAAAAACATTAGCAACTAGAAAACAAGGTGAAATGGTAGACGTTCTAGGACCACTAGGACACGGTTTTCCTGTAGAAGAAGCGGAAGCTGGACAAACAGCTTTGCTAGTAGGCGGGGGAATTGGGGTACCACCACTTTATGAATTATCACAGCGCCTCGTTGCAAAAGGTGTACGTGTTATTCACATCTTAGGTTTTCAAACGAAAGATGTTGTTTTCTATGAAGAAAAATTCGCAGAACTTGGTGATACGTACGTTGCGACAGTAGACGGTACACACGGTACAAAAGGGTTTGTCACAGATGTAATTGATAATTACGGAATTGACTTTGACATTCTTTATTCATGTGGTCCGTTAGCGATGCTTCGTGCATTAGAAGGACGTTATAAAGAGAAAAAAGCCTATATTTCATTAGAAGAACGCATGGGTTGTGGTATTGGAGCTTGTTTCGCATGTGTATGCCACTTACAAGAAGATCCAAGTGGACATTCTTACAAGAAGGTGTGTAGCGACGGACCAGTATTTCCAATCGGGGAGGTTGTATTATGAACAGATTGCAAGTTGAATTACCAGGGTTATCATTAAAAAATCCAATCATCCCAGCATCTGGTTGCTTCGGATTTGGTCGTGAGTATGCACAGTTTTATGATTTAAGTGTACTTGGATCAATTATGATTAAAGCGACGACAGAACAACCTCGTTATGGAAATCCAACGCCTCGTGTTGCTGAAACACCAGGTGGAATGCTAAATGCAATAGGGCTTCAAAATCCTGGATTAGAAAAGGTAATGAATTCTGAATTACCTTTTCTCGAACAATTTGATCTTCCGATTATTGCAAACGTCGCTGGTTCACAAGCTGAAGATTACGTAGCGGTTGCGAAGGAAATTTCAAAAGCACCTAATGTTCATGCACTAGAATTAAATATTTCTTGTCCAAACGTCAAAACAGGTGGTATCGCCTTTGGTACAAATCCTGAAATTGCTGCTGATTTAACGAAGCGAGTAAAAGAGGTTTCTGAAGTACCTGTATACGTGAAGTTGTCACCGAACGTGGCAAACATTGTGGAGATTGCAAAAGCGATTGAAAATGCAGGTGCAGACGGTTTAACGATGATTAATACATTGCTTGGTATGCGTCTAGATTTAAAAACAGCTAAACCAATTTTAGCAAACCGTACAGGTGGATTATCAGGTCCTGCGATTAAGCCAGTAGCAATTCGTATGGTACATGAAGTAAGTCAAGCGGTTAACATTCCGATTATCGGAATGGGTGGTATTGAAACAGCGGAAGATGTAATTGAATTCTTCTATGCTGGTGCAAGCGCGGTTGCAGTAGGTACAGCGAACTTTATCGATCCGTTCGTATGTCCGACAATTATTGAAGAATTACCAGCATTACTAGATGAATTAGGATTTGATCACATTTCGGAATGTCAAGGAAGGAGCTGGAAGTAAGTATGTCACAGTCGCTAATTGTTGCACTAGATTTTCCAGGGAAACAAGAGGTAGAACAATTCTTACATCACTTTGAAGGGGAAGAGTTATTTGTCAAAGTTGGTATGGAGTTATTTTACAAAGAGGGTCCTGCAATTATTACGTACTTAAAAGAAAAAGGACATAAGATTTTTCTAGATTTAAAACTTCATGATATTCCGAATACAGTAAAAAGCGCTATGCGTAGCCTAGCTAGTCTAGATGTAGATATGGTAAATGTTCATGCTGCTGGGGGAAGTAGTATGATGAAAGCTGCGATTGAGGGATTAGAGGAAGGTAAGCAAGAAGGAAAAGAGAGACCGATTTGTATTGCAGTTACACAACTAACAAGCACTTCGGAAGCTATGATGAAAAAAGAGATCGGCATCGAGAAAACGTTAGAAGAAGCGGTTGCTCATTATGCAAAATTAACGAAAGAAAGTGGACTTGATGGAGTTGTTTGTTCAACACTTGAAGTTCCGAAATTACGTGAAGTATGCGGAAATGAATTTGTAACAGTAACACCGGGGATTCGTCTTGCAAGCGATGATGTGAATGACCAAGTGCGCGTTGCAACACCGAAACGTGCGAGGGAACTTGGTTCAAGCTACATCGTAGTAGGACGTAGTATTACAAAAGCAGAAAATCCGCTTGAAGCGTATAAAACAGTAAAACAACAGTGGGAAGGTGTAACAGTATGAAAAAAGAAATCGCATCGCATTTATTAGAAATTGGAGCAGTATTTTTACAACCGAATGATCCATTCACATGGTCTTCTGGTATGAAATCACCAATTTATTGTGATAACCGTTTAACTTTATCTTATCCAAAAGTACGTCAAGCGATTGCAGCTGGATTAGAAGAGTTAATTAAAGAGCACTTCCCAACTGTAGAAGTTATTGCAGGAACTGCAACTGCTGGTATTGCGCACGCTGCATGGGTAAGTGATCGTATGGATTTACCAATGTGCTACGTACGTAGTAAAGCAAAAGGTCACGGTAAAGGGAATCAAATCGAAGGAAAAGCTGAAAAAGGTCAAAAAGTAGTAGTAGTAGAAGATTTAATTTCAACTGGCGGTAGTGCAATTACATGTGTAGAGGCACTTCGCGAAGCTGGTTGTGAAGTATTAGGAATCGTATCAATCTTCACATACGAGCTTGAGTCAGGAAAAGAGAAACTAGAAGCAGCAAACGTAGCATCATATTCTTTAAGTGATTACAGTGCATTAACTGAAGTTGCAGCAGAAAAAGGTATGATCGGACAAGCTGAAACGAAAAAATTACAAGAGTGGCGTAAAAATCCAGCTGACGAAGCTTGGGTTACAGCGTAACACGAAAAAAGACGACTGCGTGGGGAAACGCAGTCGTCTTTTTTTATAAAAAATAGTAATGGTCATCATTAGTTACTACTTTGATAATATTCATACCCTCTTACAAACAATAGAGTCATATAAGAAACGATAAATGAGAAGATGCTGTACATACCGACCCAAAAGAAAAATTTTGGAGTAAAGGCGATAACACCTATTATTAAAAAACTAGCAAACGTTACAATCGGCATTACGTAATACGTTTTTGTTCTACGTGTTCCAATAACAGAAACGATAAAGATAAGTAATGGACAAAGAAATAAGAAGAAAATCAATTCATTCATAGTTATGTCCCCTTTTCTAATTGAAGTAATCTGTTTCTCGTAAACGTTTTAAAAGAATTACTCTCCTAATATAATTTCGCTAAGTAATAACGAATCCCTTTTGAAAGTCAGTACATTATGATGAATCTTACAATAAAAAACGTAAGCAAGAGAATATTTGCTTACGTTATAGGATAAACATCGCAACGATCGTGGTGACGATTAAGCCGATGATAACTGGTAAAAAATTGCGGCGTGCAAGTTCAAATGGATCTACTTTACAAATAGCAGCGGCAGGAATAAGGGCCCAAGGAATTAACGTTCCGCCCCCGGTCCATATGGCAGCGATTTGCCCGAGTGCTGTTAATGTAGCTGTTCCATGCCCAAGTGCTGTTCCGAAAAGGTTTGCAATCGAACCCGCAAGCGAAATACCCGAAAAACCGGATCCATCTAAACCGGTAATGACACCAACGATAGTTAAAGTTCCTGCTGATACATATTGATTTAAAGGAACAGTTTGAGATAAGGCGATTCCTAAGTCATTAATGATTCCGTGTGAACCTTTCGGTAAATAGTCTCCAATAATTTTTACAAATCCACTATCCCCTAAATAAAAAAGTGCAGCAATCGGAATAACTGGACCAAAAATTTTAAACCCAAATTGGAGCCCTTCTATAAAATAATCGGTCGTTTTATTTAGGCCATTTTCTTTGTAGGCGATGAGAGAAATGATGATAATCATAATAACTGTCGTTCCGCCGATAAGTGCAGTCGCATCGCTTCCTTGTAGTTTAAACTGAATCATGCAGAGGATATCGATGGCATATATGATAGGGATACATATGGCAAGCCATTTTTTTATGCGAGGAGATAATAAAATAGTAGTTTTAGATGGTTCAGTTGATGAAGAAGAGTCTTGCGACGATAATCCTGTATGAAATTCTTTTCGTAAGAAGAAAAAAGCGACAGAAGTTGTAACAACGCCCATGACTATAACGAGGGGAATACTTGCAGATACGACGCTAGAAACAGGAAGCCCAGCGGCGTCTGCGGTTAATTTTGGTGCACCTTGAATAACGAAGTCACCAGATAAGGCGATGCCGTGTCCGAATAAGTTCATAGCAATTGCGACTCCAATTGGCGGAAGACCGACGCGTACAGCGACAGGTAATAAAATAGCTCCCATTAAAGCGACAGCCGGAGAGGGCCAGAAGAAAAAGGAAATTGTCATCATTAAAAGACCGATAATCCAGTAGGCATGTGTAGGAGTACGAATCATCTTTGTAAATGGTGAAATCATCGTATCATTTATGCCGGTATGAACGAGTAGATTGCTCATCGATACGATAATGGAAATGATTAATATAGTTGGTAATAGTTCAGTAATGGCGTAAATGAAACTTTGAAAAATACCGCTAATGGCAAGAGGGATAGAACTTGTTGCGGTTAGTGCTAACAAAAAGATAAAAACAATACAAATGATCGTCGTATCTTTTCGAAGAATAAAAAAGGTAATGATAGTTAGTAAACAAAGAATATAGAGAGCATGTAAAAGCGTTAATTCAACTCCCATAACATTCACATCCTTTAGGCATTCGTGTAGTTCATTGTATGAAAGCAGTGAAAGTATGTGAGTATAGGAAAAAGGAAAAATGAAATTTCATGTACTGTAATGGTGAGAATGGAAAATGGATGTTACAATACAATTAATCCTAAAAATGGAATTTAAAGAGAAGTAGAATGGGGGAGTACGAATGAGAGAGAAAATAGGGTATTATGGTGTGCTCGTTTGTTTACTATTATCAGTTATTTCAGGGCCATTTCTTAAAAGTGAATGGGTACCAGTTATATTATGTATAGGAGTATTGATTTTTGCTCCCATGTATCGCTGGGATGAATGGAAAGCACATAGCCGAAAAAAGAAAATTGTTTTCAGCATCGAGTTTGTTATTATAATTAGCACGATACCGTTTTTGTTATTGAGAGGAAATGAGATAATAGATGGAATTGTAATGTTTCAAGGGTGGTTGTTTATTGCGAAGTTGTTATATTTAATATGCATTTTAATGTTGGTAGTGGTAGTCACTAAAACAGTAAACGAAAAGCTATTCGTTAATGAATAAAAGAAAGTGCCACCGGATAAGGTGGCACTTTCTTATTTTACTGAATGAGCTTTTTGCATCTTTTTTATTAAACGAATTTGTCCACGATGGTTAATTTCATCTTCAAATACGTGGAACCATTTAAAGTAGTTATTTGCTGGTTTGTCATGCCAAAAGTCTGTCGTTTTAAATAACCATTCCTCAGGTAATGATTGAAAAGTCTCGATTGTTTTGGAACGTACTTCTTGTAATGTATTTATGTAAAATTCTATAGCGTTTCCTTTTATTTTCTCACGTCCAAGATCACCTAACTCAATACCAGGTAACCAACGTTCTAATTCAGCCTCTGTTGGCTCACGGTCTTCAAAAGTATGAATCTGGTAGTAAAATTCAACAGCGGCCATATGGTACAATAACATACCAATCGAATTTGCTTCCTCATCATATAAATAATCCAGTTCTTCAACTGTTAAGTCTTCCACTGCTTGCATCGTTGTGTAACGAGCGTAATTCATCATGGAAACAAGTTTTGAAAATTCAACTTGTAAACCATCTATTTTATCAATTACAAAATTCAATTAAAACTCCCCCTCTTTAAACGAATACTCCAGAGAAAGAATTCTATGTGCAGGGAAAAAGTCCTGTTAAAAATTTTATAATATTAACAAGGAATAACAATTAGCTCTCTATTTGATTTTGTAATAACTTCATATCCTTCTTTTGTAATTACGATATCGTCTTCAATTCTACAACCGCCCCAGTTTGGTATGTAAATACCTGGTTCAACTGTAACAACCATACCTTCTTCTAAAGTAGCTTTACTTTCTTGGGATAGGCGAAGAGGTTCATGTATTTCTAAGCCAAGACCGTGCCCTGTAGAGTGACCAAAATATTGACCATATCCATGTTCTGTAATGTAATTTCTCGTTACATCATCGATACTTTTCGCAGTTTCTCCAGGCTTAATTGCTTCAGTTCCACGCTTTAATGCTTCTAACACAACATTATATATTTTTTTGAATTCTTCTGATGGCTCGCCGATTGCTACAGTACGTGTTATATCGGAACAATATCCGTCGTAAAGTGCACCGAAATCTAATGTAACGACGTCGCCGCGTTCGATTATTTTATTTGATGCAACTCCATGAGGAAGTGAAGAGCGAACGCCAGAAGCTACAATAATTTGAAATGATGAGGATGTAGCCCCTTTTTTTCGCATGAAAAA
Organism: Bacillus hominis; assembly: GCF_018332515.1. GTDB lineage: Bacteria > Bacillota > Bacilli > Bacillales > Bacillaceae_G > Bacillus_A > Bacillus_A hominis. The sequence goes on from NZ_BOQD01000007.1 coordinate 27,672, forward strand.
TTCTAACTCATCTCGTACATCATTTTCACTTATTCCCGGCTTTAGAAACGTAATGATGTGGTGAAATGCTTCGTCAGCGATATTAGCTGCAATTTTCATTGTTTCTATTTCAGGTGTGTCTTTAATAAGGCGAATATTTTCAATGATTTCGCAAACTGGAACCATTTCCGTATGTATATATTTTTGTAGTTTCTTAAATTGTTGCAGAGTTATATTATTTTCTTCAATTCCAAGTTTTTGGATATTTAATTTTGATACTTGATTTGCAACTTCCTTTTCTAAATTCCCATTATGCATAATGATTTCAGCTTTTTTTATTTGTGATTTTGCTTGATCTACATAGCGAAAATCGGTTATAAAAACAGCTGTATCCGCAGAGATTAAGACGACGCCAGCACTACCTGTAAATCCTGTTGCATATTGGCGATTTTCTTTTTTTGTAATAAGTAACCCGTCAATCCCATAGTTTTGTAGTTGTTTTTGGATTTTATTAATTTGTAAAGTCATGTTAATTCCTCCCCCTATTCACAGTATTGAATAAAGCAAATAGCATGCCAAAAAATATCTTTAGAGAAAAGATAGTGGGAATTACATATGTTTTAGAGAAAATAAGAAGTTTAGCCCATTATTTGTGGGCGGTGGGCTGCTCGTGAAATACAGATTCCTTCAATTAGCAGTGGGAGAATGAAAAAAACATCAACTCAAGACTCAATTTCTTTACACACTGTAAAAAAATTTATACAAATACGAAATAGAACTGTCAAATTTTTTGATAATATTGAAGTTAGGAAAGGAAAATATAAGCGACTTTTAGATTAAATATTTGAAAAGTATATTATTTGCTTTATTTGAATATAAAATTTAATGTATAAAGAAATGATGATTATTGATATAATAGGTAATTGTTGGATTTCTCTCGAAGATAGGGATATGTAACGAATATGAACGGGATAAGGATTGTGAGTACATGAAAAAATTAAATAAAGTGATGTCATTTTGTTTGGTAGCTAGTATGTTCGTTGTAACAGGCTGTGAAAAAAGTAATAGCAATGCTCAACAACTAAGTGAAAAAATTGAGCAACTGGATGAAGCACCAGAAGTGACAGAGAAGGAAGCAGAAAAAATTGTAAGAAAGAGTGTAGATGAAATTGCAAACTCTTTTAGTGAAATGGAAAAAGAGAATGGATGGAGTCGAAATAACCCTGGAGATTTGGGTACAGCTAAAAAAGGAGTTAAGGGATTAGTTTCAGATAAGTTTGTGGAGAAACAGCTTCCAGGATTGCTTGATACATTTAATAGGTCAAGGGAAACGGATATGTTGCCATTCCCAATTCATATTGAACCAGACGTGCGGATAACTTATTCGCAGAAAAATGATGTTTTAAAGATTGAGACGCTTACCCTTGCAAATGATATGGGGAATGATGCGGAGACGTGGGAATTTATTTTAGTTTATACAGATGGAAAATGGTTAATGGATGGATGGTCATCAAATACGCCAGCAGATTTAAAGTTAACTAAAGAAGAAGCTAACGAACTTCTTAGAGTTCAAGGTTTTAAGAATGTTTCTTTTGTTAGAGAAGAGAATAGTGGAAATAAGAAATATATTTTTAAAGAAAATAACGGAGTAGTTGCTGTGGACGCCCAAACATCTGTTATTACTCACAATGTAGATGATAAAGAACGAGAAAAGGTAACGAAACAAGATTTTATTCAAGAGCAAGAAACAGTTAAGGGAAATGATTCCAGTACGTATACTAGTTCAAAAGAAGAGAAGCAGCCTAAAAAAGAATCTTCTTCAGTGTTAGGTAAAACTAAGGTTCTAAATGAGTTAGCTGCTCTAGAAAACGAAGAAAAACATACAAACGTTATGTCAACAAATGACATAGTAAATGAAATAGAAGGAAATTATCAACTTTGGGATAATAAACTAAATGAAATTTATAGTACGTTAAAGAGTACTATGTCAGCTGACGCGTTTCAGTCGTTGAAAACGAAACAAGTTGCATGGGTTAAAGAAAAGGAAAGTAAAGTTAAAGCAATTGCTGCAGATGAAAATAATGGAACGATGAGATATATCGAAGCTGCAGATGAAAAATATAAGATGACAAAAGAAAGATGTTATGAATTAGTGAATGGATATATGAACTAAATTGAAAACATTTAAAAAATGCGTCGCTTGCAAGCAACGCATTTTTTTATATTTACGCTTTTAATTTCATTACTGTATCAGCATCTGGTGTTACATATAGTGTTTGTTGATTGTCATATGTAACAAATCCAAGTTTTGCACCACTCGGTTTTTTGACATGGCGTATCTTTGTGAAATCTACAGGAACAGAGCTAGAATCTTTTGCTTTACTGTAATAAGCGGCGATTTTAGCGGCCTCGTGTAAAGTCTCTTCCGTAGGTTCAAGAGAACGAATGACAACGTGGGAACCAGGTATGTCTTTCGTATGTAACCAAATTTCATCACGACGGGAGAATTTCGTTGTTAAATAATCATTTTGCTTATTGTTTTTACCGACGAAAATTTCTGTACCATCACTTGATAAATATTTATCCAATACTGGTTTAGTTGGTTTTTTCTTCGCGTTCTTTGTTTTGCGACTACGTACATAACCTTCTTCGGCTAATTCTTCACGAATTTCTTCAATATCTTTTGAAGAAGCAGCCTCCATTTGTTGAAGTAAGCTATCAAAATAAAGAATTTCTTCATTTGTTTTTACGATTTGTTCTTCTACAATAGCGACTGAATTTTTCGCTTTTTGGTACTTTTGGAAATAGCGTTGTGCATTTTCAGATGGTGTTTTTAAAGGATTTAATGTGATTTTTACAGTCCCACCATTTTCGTCGTAATAGTTAACGACTTCAATATCTTTATCGCCTTTTTTCAAAGCGTACATATTGGCTGTAAGTAGCTCTCCAAATAGTTGATATTTATCTGCTTTTCCGGCATCTTGTAATGTTTTTTCTAATTTAATTAGCTTCTTTTCATTTTTTGTTTTTTCATTTTGCATAAAGCGTTCTAAATCGTGAGCTTGTTGTTTTACACGATCACGCTCTGCTTTACCAAAGAAGAAACGATCTAATAATTCACTGACAGATGAAAATGTTTTTTCATTTCCTTGTAAGTGAGAAAGAGGGAATAGGTAAAAGAACTCTTTTCCATTTGCTGTTATCATTGCTGGCACGTACTGATGTGTTAGCAAAGGTTTTTGCAAGCTGAAGAAAGCTTCAGATAATGCTTTTTCATTTGCCATACCTGCTTTTTTTACAACTTCTTTTGCAAATAATGGGGAAATTCCCATGAATGCTCCGACAAGTTGTTTGTCCATGTTGCCAGATAAAAAGTCTAGCGGTCTAATAAAATCATCTTCTGTTTCGATAAGAAGCGGATTAACCTTATGTTGTGCTGGTGGGGCAATATATTCAGCTCCCGCATATACAGTACGATGTCGGTTTACCGCTAAAGAAACGTGTTTTAAGCTATCTAAAATAACATTTGTTTTCGTATCTACTAAGATAATATTACTGTGTCGTCCCATTATTTCGATTACTAATGTTTTTACTGATTCGTCACCGATTTCATTACGACTGCGGACTGTAATTTGAATAATACGTTCTAAGTCAATTTGTTCGATTTTCTCAATAAATCCACCTTCTAAATGTTTGCGAAGAAGCATACAAAACATCGGCGGTAGCGCTGGTGAATCGTAGTTTTGATTTGTTAAGTGCATACGCGCATATGTAGGGTGAGATGAAAGAATCAGCTTTTGGTTTTTTCCGTTTGCTCGAATATGTAATAAAACTTCATATTTTGAGGGTTGATATATTTTTGAAATTCTTCCTGTTTGAAGAGAATTTGCAATTTCATGTGTAATTGCTCTTGTAAATAATCCATCGAATGCCATGAATGAACACTCCTTTCTAACTAAAAGTTAATTATAGCATTTTTTTGGACGAGGCTGAATAAGCTTTCATTAGAGTATGTCTGGAATCAGGAGGTCGATGGCAGGATGAATTGGTATGAAATGCGAGCACATGAAGTGGAGGAAAGAACGAATACGAATGTGGAGGTAGGTCTTACAGAACAAGAAGCAGAGGGTCGATTAAAGAAATTTGGTACAAATGAATTGCAAGAAGCAAAGCGTCCTTCTGCGCTTATGGTGTTTTTAGCGCAATTTAAAGACTTTATGGTACTTGTTTTATTTGGTGCTACAATTATTTCAGCTTTTTTAGGAGAGTATATTGATTCGATTGCAATTGTTGCAATTGTTATTATCAACGGTGTCCTCGGTTTCTTTCAAGAAAGGAAAGCTGAAAAATCGTTGGAAGCTTTAAAAGAATTGGCAGCCCCTCAAGTTACTGTACTAAGAAATGGGAAGTGGATAAAAGCGCCGTCAAAAGCGCTTGTACTAGGTGATATTATTAAGTTTTCTAGTGGTGACCGTATTGGCGCGGATGTTCGCCTTGTAGAATCTTCAAGTTTATATATTGAAGAATCGGCTCTTACAGGAGAGTCATTGCCTGTACAAAAGAAGGTAGAGGCGTTACAAGGGCAAGATGTTTCAATTGGTGATCAAAAAAACATGGCATTTATGGGGACGATGATAACGAGAGGTGCTGGAACGGGGGTAGTCGTAGCAACTGGAATGAATACAGCTATGGGGCAAATTGCAAATATGTTGCAAAATGCTGAGCAAATGGAAACACCATTACAAAGAAGATTAGAACAGCTTGGAAAAATTTTAATTATTGTTGCTCTTATTTTGACGGCTCTTGTTGTATTAGCTGGTGTGTATCAAGGGAATGAAGTGTATCACATGTTTTTGGCTGGGGTTTCGCTTGCTGTTGCAGCTATTCCAGAAGGATTACCAGCTATCGTTACGGTTGCGCTATCACTTGGCGTACAGCGTATGATTAAAAAGAGGGCAATTGTGCGAAAGTTACCAGCTGTAGAAACGTTAGGCTGTGCTTCTGTTATTTGCTCAGATAAAACAGGAACAATGACACAAAATAAAATGATGGTAACGCATATGTGGTCAGGCGGAGAATTGTGGAAAGTAACAGGTCAAGGCTATGAGCCAACGGGTTCGTTTATGAAAGGTGAAGAAGTAATTGACCCTACTAAGACGAAATCACTGTATCAGCTACTTACATTTGGCTGTTTATGTAATAATGCGAATGTTATTCAAAAGAAAAAGACGTATGTGTTAGATGGAGATCCAACAGAGGGAGCTCTCGTTGCTGCTGCAATGAAGGCGGGAATATCACGTGAAGCTCTTAAAGGAAAGTTTGAAGTCATTCGTGAATTTCCTTTTGATTCAACTAGAAAAATGATGAGCGTTATCGTTCGTGATCGTGAAGGGAAAAAATTTGTTATTACAAAAGGAGCACCAGATGTTCTTTTGCAAATGAGTCAAACAATTTTGTGGGGAAATAAGCAGCAGCCTTTAAGTGAAATGTATCGAAAAGAAGTGCAGGCAGCGATTAATAGTTTAGGAAGTCAAGCTTTACGAACGATTGCGGTGGCATTTAAACCGTTAAAAGCTACAGATTCAATTGAACATGAAAGAGAAGTCGAGCAGGATTTTATGCTTGTTGGAATACAAGGAATGATAGATCCGCCAAGACCAGAAGTGGCGCAAGCGGTGAAAGAGTGTAAGGAAGCTGGTATTAGAACGGTAATGATTACGGGAGATCATAAAGTGACAGCAATGGCAATTGCGGAACAGTTAGGGGTTTTACCAGCAGGTGGACGCGTTGTTGAAGGTGTAGAACTTGCGAATATGGATGTAGAGGCATTAGAAGATATTGTAGAAGATACATATGTATTCGCTCGTGTGTCTCCTGAGCATAAATTGAAAATCGTTAAGGCGCTGCAAAATAAGGGGCATATAGTAGCTATGACAGGTGATGGAGTGAACGATGCTCCGGCCATAAAAACAGCTGATATAGGGATTGCGATGGGAATTACAGGGACAGATGTTGCAAAAGAAGCTTCTTCACTTGTGTTGTTAGATGATAACTTTGCTACGATTAAATCGGCGATTAAAGAAGGTAGAAACATATATGAAAATATTCGGAAGTTCATTCGGTATTTGTTAGCATCTAACGTTGGTGAAATTTTAGTTATGTTATTTGCGATGTTACTTGCACTGCCATTGCCGATGGTTCCAATTCAAATTTTATGGGTGAACTTAGTTACTGACGGTTTACCAGCGATGGCATTAGGTTTGGATAAGGCTGAAGGAGATGTGATGAAGAGAACACCACGCCATCCGAAAGAAGGGGTGTTCGCTAGAGGGCTTGCGTGGAAAATTATAAGTCGTGGTTTTCTAATAGGAGCAGTGACATTAGTAGCGTTTATTATTGCGTATAATCAACATCCAAATGAATTAAAATATGCACAAACCGTGGCATTTGCGACGTTGGTACTTGCACAGCTTATTCATGTATTTGATTGTCGTAGTGAACATTCTGTCTTCCACCGCAATCCATTTGGGAACGTGTATTTAGTGGGAGCGGTTATTATTTCTTTACTGTTAATGCTAGTGGTTATATATTATCCACCGCTACAACCGATTTTTAGCACAATGCCAATACAAGCAAGAGATTGGTTGTTAATTGGAGGTTTGTCATCAATTCCGACTTTCTTACTAGTAGGTTCTTTATTAACAGGGAAAAAAGGGAAAAAGGAAAAGCCTATATTATATAAGAAAGGGTTAAACTTGAAATAGTCAATGTTATGAAAATGTGATATAATTTACAGAAGGTAGTAGAGCCTTGTCTCTATTACCTTTTTCATTGAGTTATTTCATGGCTTGGATGTGATAAAGATGATTTGTAGTATGACAGGATTTGGAAGGTCGAAAGTAGAAAACGATACTTTTCAAATAACAGTAGAAATGAAGTCGGTGAACCATCGCTTTTTAGAAATGAGTATTCGGCTTCCGAAGCAAATGATGGTGTTTGAAGACAAGATTCGTAAAATAATTGCAAAACAAGTTCGCCGTGGACGTATTGAAGTGTCTATTAGTATAACAGGTAAAGGGCTTGTTGAAAGAAAATTAACTGTGAATTGGGAACTTCTCAAGCAGTACCAATCCATTATGGAAGATATAAAAGGGAAATTTCAATTACAAGATTCTATTACACTCGAGCAACTAATGAGAATGCCAGAAGTAACGGCAATTGAAGAAATAGAAAATGTAAATGAACAATTTGAAACCAGTTTATATGAGGCTGTTCGCCAAGCTGCTCATATGTTGAAAACGATGAGAGATGGCGAAGGAGAACGATTACATAAAGATATAGCATATCGTTTGCAAGAGATTCATAATGGTGTAAATGCAATTATTCCATATGCACCAATTGTCACACGAAAATATCGTGAACGATTAGAAAATCGCTTAAAAGAATTACATAACCAAGATTTAGATGAACAACGATTGTTGACAGAAATAGCAATGTTTGCAGAGCGTTCAGATATTCACGAAGAATTAGTTCGATTACAAAGTCATGTAGATCAATTTCGTGAAGCACTGCAAATTACAGAACCTGTTGGAAGGAAAATGGACTTCATCGTGCAAGAGATGCATAGGGAAGTTAATACGATAGGTTCTAAGGCAAATGACTTAACAATTTCAAAATATGTCGTAGAAATGAAAAATAACCTTGAAAAAATTCGTGAACAAGTACAAAATATTGAGTAGCTTTCAAAAAATATATAAAGTTATACGTGGTGGAGAAATCGGATAGACTTACTAGGAGGCGCAAACTATGGCCATGCGGTTTTTAAATATTGGATACGGAAATATTGTATCTGCTCATCGAATTATTGCTATTGTAAGTCCGGAGTCAGCTCCTATTAAACGAACAGTACAGGAAGCGCGTGAACATAATGCTTTGCTTGATGCTACGTATGGGAGAAAAACAAGGGCGGTTATTGTTATGGATGATGGGCATGTAGTGTTAAGTCCAATTCAACCAGAGACGATTGCACATCGTTTGAATAATAAAGAAGATTTAAGTGAGGAAGGGTAGGTTTTACATATTTATGAGAAGTAGAAGAGGATTGCTCATCGTTCTTTCAGGACCTTCTGGGGTCGGGAAAGGAACGGTTCGAAAAGAGCTGTTTAGCCATGAGGATACACGTTTTCAGTACTCTATTTCAGTAACGACACGTAAACCACGTGAAGGTGAAGTAGATGGTGTGGATTATTTCTTTAAAGAGAGAGAAGAATTTGAGGAAATGATTCGTAATGAAAAATTACTTGAATGGGCTGAGTTCGTTGGTAATTATTACGGAACACCTATTGATTATGTTGAAAAAACATTACAAGAAGGAAAAGATGTATTCTTAGAAATTGAAGTGCAAGGAGCAATTCAAGTTAAGAAAGCTTTCCCAGAAGGGGTATTTATTTTCTTAGCACCTCCAAGTTTATCTGAACTAAAGAACCGAATTGTCGGTCGTGGTACAGAAACTGAAGAAGTTATTGAAAATCGTTTAACTGTAGCGAAAGAAGAAATCGAAATGATGGACGCTTACGACTATGTAGTAGAAAACGATCAAGTTGAATTAGCTTGCGACCGAATTAAAGCAATTGTGGTTGGTGAACATTGCCGCCGCGAAAGAGTGGCAAAATACTATAAAGAAATGACGGAGGGTCTATAATTATGTTAAATCCATCAATTGACTCATTATTAACAAAAATCGATTCTAAATATACACTTGTAACAGTAGCTGCAAAGCGTGCACGTGAAATGCAAATTGCTGACAATTGTGTTATTGAAAAGCCTGTTTCTTATAAATGTGTAGGTAAATCACTAGAAGAAATCGATGCAGAAGTATTAAAATATGTACCATGTGATGACAAAATAATTGATTAATACATTCTTTTCGACAAATTAAAACATAGACTTTATAATTTTCTATGTAACGGTAACAACCTATTTACAAGTAGGTTGTTATTTTTTTATGATAGGGATGAAAAGGAATCGAAAAAGACGGAACGAAATACTGGTACTGACGAGCTGAAAATTCTATTTCAGTAGAATAAGTTTGAAAAAGAAAGAGGACGAGTCATATGCTAAAAGGGAAAAAGATACTTCTATGTGTAACAGGAGGCATTGCAGTTTTTAAAGCGGCTGCGTTAACAAGTAAATTGACACAAGCGGGCGCTCTTGTAAAAGTAATGATGAGTGAGTCGGCAATGAAGTTTGTTACGCCTCTTACATTTCAAGCACTTTCTCGCCATGATGTATATACGGATACGTTTGATGAGAGAGACTCGGCTGTTATCGCTCATATTGATTTAGCGGATTGGGCAGATGTTGTACTTGTTGCACCGGCTACAGCTAATTGCATTGGAAAGTTAGCTGGCGGTATTGCTGATGATATGATTACAACTACTTTGTTAGCTACTACAGCTCCAGTGTGGATTGCACCGGCTATGAATGTCCATATGTATGAAAATAAAATTGTTCAAAAAAACATGATGACGTTAAAAGCATTAGGATATACATTTATTGAGCCTGGGGAAGGTTTTTTAGCATGTGGTTATGTAGCAAAAGGAAGATTGGAAGAACCTGAAGCGATTATTGGACGATTAGAAGAGGCTTTCTCAGAACAAAAACCATTGCAAGGAAAGCGAATATTAATAACAGCCGGACCGACACGTGAAAAGATTGATCCGGTTCGTTTTATGACGAATTTTTCTTCTGGAAAGATGGGATATGCAATCGCAGAAGTTGCAGCAGGCTTAGGTGCTGATGTCATACTTGTGTCAGGACCGACAGCATTAGAATCACCATTACATGTAACAACAATACAAGTAGAATCTGCACAAGATATGTTAGAGGCAGTCTTTCAACATTATCAGAATGTGGATGTTGTCATCAAAACAGCAGCCGTTGCAGATTACCGTCCGAAATATGTTCATGATAATAAAATGAAAAAGAAAAATGGCGATGCTGTAATTGAATTAGAAAGAACAGTGGATATTTTAAAAACGTTAGGTGAGAAGAAGGACCGACAGCTACTTATCGGTTTTGCAGCTGAAACGACAAACATAGAGGAATACGCAATGAGAAAATTACGTGAGAAAAATGCAAATATGATTGTTGCGAATGACGTGAAAGCTCAAGGAGCTGGGTTTGGTACAGATACAAATATTGTGACAATGTATAGAAAAGATGGAGAAATTATTGAGCTGCCACTTTTAACGAAGAAAGAAGTTGCTCGTGAAATATTAAAGCAAATTGAAATGATGTTAGAAGATGATCGTGTATGAAGTTTGCAAGTGTAATTGTTGATGTACCTGCACGTCAGACAGATCGTCCGTTTGATTATATTATTCCTAAAAAATGGGAAGATATTATCCAGACGGGAATGCGTGTAGTAGTTCCATTTGGTCCAAGGAAATTGCAAGGTTTTATTATTGGAATCAAAGATTCGGTTGACGTAGAGAGTAAGAAATTAAAGACAATCCATGAAATATTAGATGTGACGCCGGTATTAAATGAAGAATTATTAAAGCTAGGGTATTGGCTTACAAGTGAAACATTATGTTATATGATTTCAGCTTTTCAAGTAATGCTTCCAACGGCGATAAAAGCAACGTATAAAAAGCGTCTACAACTGCGTAAAAAAGAAGAAGTAGCACCTGAAATACTGTATTTATTTCAGGATAAGGAAGCAATCGATTGGGAAGTTATCGAGGCGCAACCACATTTATACAGCATGATTCAACAAGAGATTAAAAACGGCACGGTGGAACTAGTTTATCAAGTGAAAGATAAAGTGCAGAAGAAGAAGCAAAGAGTTGTTCAACCAGAGTTGCCAGAAGATAAATTGGAATTAGCGGCATTTGAACTGAAAAGTAAAAAACAACAAGATGTGCTCTATTATTTTGTGGAGAATTACAAAAGTGTACCGTTGAAAGTGATAACAGAAGAGTTACAAATTACAGATGCCCCAATAAAAGCACTTGCTAAAAAGGGATTAATCTCAGAAAAGTATGTGGAAGTATACCGAAATCCGTATGACGATGATGATTTTGAACAAACGAAACCATTTCCACTTACTGAGGAACAAAAACAAGTAATTACACCGATTTTGTCATCAATTACAAATGAAACTTACAATCCATTTTTACTATATGGTGTTACCGGAAGTGGTAAGACAGAAGTGTATTTACAATCTATAGCAGCGGTGCTCGAGAAAGGAAAAGAAGCAATTGTGCTTGTTCCTGAAATTGCGCTAACACCTCAGATGGTAGATCGCTTTAAAGGCAGGTTCGGTTCGCAAGTTGCAGTTCTTCATAGTGCGCTTTCTGTTGGAGAAAAGTATGATGAATGGCGCAAAATTTTAAGAAAAGAAGTGAAAGTGGTAGTTGGTGCGCGTTCAGCTGTTTTTGCTCCCTTTGAAAATTTAGGAATCATTATTATTGATGAGGAACATGAATCGAGTTATAAGCAAGAAGATAACCCGAAGTATCATGCGAGAGATGTAGCAGTGTGGAGAGGACAATACCATAAGTGTCCAATCGTTCTCGGAAGTGCAACGCCGACACTTGAATCGTTTGCTAGAGCGAAAAAAGGTGTCTATGGGTTGCTTACAATGGAAAAACGTATGAACAAACAAGCTTTGCCGACTGTAGAAATTGTTGATATGCGGGAAGAGCTTCGTGATGGAAATCGTTCAATGTTTTCAAAGGAACTGCATGAAAAAATAGCAGATCGATTAGAAAAGAAAGAACAAATGGTTCTCTTTTTAAATAGAAGAGGTCATTCTACATTTGTGATGTGTCGTGATTGTGGGTATGTCGTACAATGTCCGCATTGTGATATTTCGTTGACATATCACAAAATGAACCATCGTTTAAAATGTCATTATTGTAGTCATGAGGAAAATATGCCAACGGAGTGTCCTGCTTGTAATAGTACGTATATTCGTTTCTTTGGTACAGGGACGCAAAAGGTTGAAGAAGAAATCACAAAACTATTTCCACAAGCGCGGGTCATTCGAATGGACGTGGATACAACAAGCCGTAAAGGAATGCATGAAAAATTATTAAAGGCGTTTGGTGAAGAGAAAGCAGATATATTACTTGGAACACAAATGATTGCAAAAGGGCTTGATTTTCCGAAGGTGACACTTGTTGGTGTTTTAACGGCGGATACGATGCTCCACTTACCTGATTTTCGAGCGAGTGAAAAGACATATCAGCTATTGACACAAGTGAGTGGACGTGCAGGAAGACATGAATTGCCAGGGGAAGTTGTAATTCAAACGTATACGCCGGAACATTACAGTGTAGAATTAGCAAAGAATCAACAATATGATGTATTTTATGAGCAAGAAATGCAAATGAGGCGAATGAGACAATATCCGCCATATTACTACGTTGTACTTGTAACTGTATCTCATCCGGAATTATTAAAGGCAGTCCAAGTGACGGAAAAAATTGTCGGTCATTTACGAACGCATTGTTCAAGGCAAACAATGGTGTTAGGGCCGGTTGCTTCAGCAATTCCAAGGATAAAAGATAGATATCGTTACCAATGCATGATAAAATACAAACGGGAACCAAACTTAAAGAACGTGCTCAAAATGGTAAATGAACATTATCAAGCAGAAATGCAAAAAGAGCTACAAATCTCAATTGATTTTAATCCAACAATGTTAATGTAGCGGAGGGAAATATGGCAGTTTTAGAAATTGTAAAGCATCCAAATGAAGTGTTAGAAACACCATGCGAAAGAGTAATTAACTTTGATAAAAAGTTAGTGAAATTGTTAAAAGATATGCATGAAACAATGTTAATTGCAGACGGCGTTGGTCTAGCTGCGCCACAAGTAGGTGTAAGCTTACAAGTTGCTGTTGTTGATATCGGTGATGATACGGGTAAAATTGAATTAATTAATCCTGTTATTTTAGAAAAACGCGGTGAACAAGTAGGTCCCGAAGGCTGCTTAAGCTTTCCGGGACTTTATGGTGAAGTGGAGCGTGCAGATTACATTAAAGTACGTGCGCAAAATCGTCGCGGTAAAATATTTTTATTAGAAGCGGATGACTTCTTAGCGCGTGCAATTCAGCATGAAATCGATCATTTACACGGTGTTTTATTTACATCTAAAGTGAAAAGATATTATGAAGCAGGCGAATTAGAATAGGTTTAAAAGGAGCGGTTTTTGAATGATGAAAGTAGTATTTATGGGGACACCGGACTTTTCTGTGCCGGTGCTTCGTCGTCTTATCGAGGACGGATATGACGTAGTTGGTGTTGTAACGCAACCTGATCGTCCAGTTGGTAGAAAAAAGGTTTTAACACCTACTCCTGTTAAAGTAGAAGCGGAGAAACATGGTATTCCAGTATTACAGCCGTTAAAAATTCGTGAAAAAGACGAATATGAAAAAGTATTAGCACTAGAGCCAGACTTAATTGTAACAGCGGCATTTGGACAAATCGTACCGAATGAAATTTTAGAAGCGCCAAAGTATAGATGTATTAATGTCCACGCGTCATTACTTCCAGAACTTCGCGGTGGTGCACCAATCCATTATGCGATCATGGAAGGTAAAGAGAAAACAGGTATTACAATTATGTATATGGTAGAAAAATTAGATGCTGGCGATATATTAACGCAAGTAGAAGTAGAAATCGAAGAGCGTGAAACAACAGGTTCATTATTTGATAAGTTAAGCGAAGCGGGAGCACACCTTTTATCTAAAACGGTTCCTTTACTAATTCAGGGTAAACTAGAACCAATTAAACAAAGTGAAGCTGAAGTGACGTTTGCATATAATATTAAACGTGAGCAAGAGATAATTGATTGGACAAAAACAGGTGAAGAAGTATACAATCACATTCGCGGATTGAATCCATGGCCAGTTGCTTATACGACTTTGGCAGGACAAGTTATTAAAGTATGGTGGGGAGAGAAGGTCTCTATTACAGAGAAAGCTGAACCAGGTACAATAGTAGCTCTTGAAGAAGATGGATTTGTTGTTGCAACAGGGAATGAGACAGGTGTTAAAATCACTGAATTGCAACCGTCTGGTAAAAAGCGTATGAGTTGTTCACAATTTTTACGTGGAACAAAACCTGAAATTGGTACGAAGTTAGGAGAAAATGCATGAGACAAAATGTTCGTGAGTTAGCTCTGGATGGCTTAATTCAAGTAGAAAAAAGTGGTGCATATAGCAACTTACTTTTAAATAACCTGATTGAAAAAAGTACAATCGATAGAAAAGATATAGGTTTATTAACTGAAATTGTGTATGGAACGATTCAACGTCGTGACACATTAGATTATTATTTACAACCTTTTTTAAGAAAAAAGGTTGAGGCGTGGGTAAGAGTATTGCTTCGCCTATCTTTATATCAAATGATCTATTTAGACCGAGTGCCAGAAAGAGCGGCTATTCATGAAGCGGTTGAGATTGCAAAGCGTCGCGGGCATAAAGGGATTTCAGGCATGGTGAACGGTGTATTACGTTCGATTCAGAGAGAAGGTATACCTTCTTTAGATGAAATTAAGGATCCAGTAGAACGTCTTGCAATTGCAACGAGTCATCCAATGTGGCTTGTACAAGAATGGGCATCTGAATATGGTTTAGAGACAGCAGAGAAAATGTGTGAAGTAAATATGTTGCCACCTGTACCAACAGCACGCGTAAATGTTGATAAAGTAACGGTGGAAGAAGCGGTTGCGTTATTAGCTGATGAGGGTATAGAAGCAAAACGTGGCGAATTGTCAGAGGATGCAATTCAAATTGAAAGAGGAAATGTAGCACATACAGAAGCGTTCAAAAACGGTTTCCTTTCTATTCAAGATGAAAGCTCAATGCTTGTAGCACGTGCTTTAGAACCGAATAAAGGAGATGCAGTTCTAGATAGTTGTGCTGCTCCTGGTGGAAAAACAACTCATATTGCAGAGCGTTTGGACGGAACTGGTAAGGTAATGTCGCTTGATTTACACGCACATAAAGTACGTTTAATTGAACAACAGGCGAAGAGACTCGGTTTAGAGAATGTAGAAACGATGGCTTTAGATGCTAGAAAAGTTCAAGAGCATTTTGCAAATGAATCTTTTGACAAAATATTAGTAGATGCACCATGTTCTGGATTTGGTGTTATTAGACGTAAACCTGATATTAAGTTAGGTAAAGATAAGGGCGATAGTGAAAGGTTATCAACGATTCAACTTGCGATACTAGAAAAAATAGCACCATTGTTAAAACGAGGCGGTCGTCTTGTTTACAGTACGTGCACAATTGAAAAAATAGAAAATGAACAAGTAATAAAGCAATTTTTACAAGAGCATCCTGAATTTGAATGGGATACTACGATAAAAGATCGCATGCCAGAAAAGTTAAATCCGTATATTGATGAAGGTCAAGTACGAATTTTACCGCATTATTTTGCAACAGATGGCTTTTATATTGCTTGTTTAAGAAAGAAGGTGTAGCATCATGGAAACGACTGTAAAAAAACAAAAGAAAAACCTAGAGACAAAGAAACCATCAATTTACTCTTTACAACTTCATGAAATGCAAGATTGGTTAAAGGAACAAGAAGAACCTAAATTCCGTGCAGGACAAATTTTTGATTGGCTATATAAAAAACGTGTAAAAAATTATGAGGATATGTCGAACCTTTCTAAAGGATTACGCGATAAATTGTCGAATTCCTTTGATATTACTACTTTAAATACATTGGTAAAACAAACATCTTCTGATGGAACAATTAAATTCTTATTCCAATTATATGATGGTTATTCTATTGAAACAGTGTTAATGCGACATGAATATGGAAATTCTATTTGTGTAACAACACAGGTGGGTTGCCGCATTGGTTGTACGTTCTGTGCATCTACACTTGGTGGGCTAAAACGAAACTTAGAGGCTGGAGAAATTGTAGCACAAGTAGTAGAAGTGCAACGCGCGCTTGATGAAACAGCCGAACGTGTAAGTTCTCTTGTTGTTATGGGAATTGGAGAACCATTTGATAACTACGATAATTTAATGGGATTTTTACGCATCACTAACCATGAAAAAGGACTTCATATTGGTGCGAGACATATGACAGTTTCAACAAGCGGAATTGTTCCAAAAATTTATAAGTTCGCTGAAGAAGATATGCAAATCAATTTTGCGATTTCATTGCATGCTGCAAATACAGAGTTACGTTCAAAATTAATGCCGATTAACCGTGCTTATAAGCTACCTGATTTAATGGAAGCTGTTAAATACTATGTAAATAGAACAGGGCGTCGTATTACATTTGAATATGGCTTATTTGGAGGAGAAAATGACCAAGTTGAGCACGCTGAAGAACTTGCTGCGCTCTTAAAAGGTGTAAAATGTCATGTGAACTTAATTCCGGTAAACTACGTGCCAGAACGTGATTATGTACGTACGCCACGAGAGCAAATTTTCTTATTTGAAAAGACGCTAAAAGATCGTGGAGTGAATGTAACAATTCGCCGTGAACAAGGTCATGATATTGATGCAGCCTGCGGTCAGTTGCGTGCAAAGGAGCGCAAAGAAGAGACGAGGTGACGAGATGAAAGCCGTGTTTCTATCGGATAAAGGGAAAGTTCGTCAACATAATGAAGATAGTGCAGGAGTTTTTCACAATTTAGATGGAAATATTTTAGCGGTAGTAGCAGATGGAATGGGAGGTCATCGAGCTGGCGATGTAGCTAGCTCGATGGCTATTCAATTATTCCATGATTATTGGAAGCAAACGCATAATATGAATGAGCCTAAAAAGGTAGAAAAGTGGTTACATACTAACGTTGGAATTATTAATGAGCGCATATATGCTTACTCTAAGCAGCATGTAGAATGTAATGGCATGGGAACAACGGTTATCGTAGCGATTTGTACACCTAGTTTTGTAACAATAGGTCATATAGGAGATAGTCGTTGTTATATGGTATCAGAGGGAGAAATATCGCTTGTAACGGAAGATCACTCACTTGTAAATGAACTTGTTAGGCACGGTGAAATTTCAAAAGAAGATGCAGAATATCACCCGAAAAAGAATGTTCTGTTAAGAGCGTTAGGAACAGAAGAAAAAGTCGGACTAGATGTTAAAACATTGGTGCTCGAAGAAGACGATCAATTGCTTCTTTGCTCTGATGGATTGTCTAACAAAGTCCCTATGGCTGATATGCAACAAATTTTACAATTGAATGAACAGCTCGAGGTGAAGGGAGAGCATCTCATTCAATTAGCAAATGATCGTGGTGGAGAAGATAATATCACCCTCGTTATTATTGATTATGCGGATTCGACAAACGAAAGTAGGTGAAGTGCAACGTGCTGATTGGAAAACGCTTAAATGACCGTTATAAGCTGCTGAAAATGATTGGCGGTGGAGGAATGGCCAATGTATATTTAGCTCATGATGATATACTCGGTCGAGATGTAGCGGTAAAAATATTAAGACTCGACTATTCAAATAATGAAGAGTTTATTAAACGTTTCCATCGAGAAGCGCAATCTGTTACAACGTTGTCGCATCCAAATATTGTGAATATGTATGATGTTGGGGAAGAGGATGGTATATATTATCTTGTAATGGAATATGTACCTGGGCGAACATTGAAGCAATACGTAATTGATCGAGGGATGTTACCGATAGGAGAAGCTCTTGATATAATGGAGCAGTTAACGTCCGCCATGGCACACGCCCATCATTTTGAGATTGTGCATCGCGATATTAAACCGCACAATATTTTGATTCGAGATGACGGAGTAGTCAAAGTAACAGACTTTGGAATTGCGACAGCTACAAGTGCAGCAACGATTACACATACAAATTCGGTGCTCGGTTCGGTGCATTATTTATCACCAGAACAAGCGCGCGGCGGTATAGCGAATAAACAATCAGATATTTATTCACTTGGGATTGTTATGTTTGAATTGTTAACAGGAAGACAACCGTTCTCTGGTGAATCTGCTGTTGCAATTGCGTTAAAACATTTACAAAATGAAATGCCATCTCCAAAAAGATGGAATGAAAATATTCCACAAAGTGTTGAAAATATTATATTAAAGGCAACTGCGAAAGATCCGTTTCATCGATATCAATCTGCAAACGCGATGAAACGAGATATTGAAACAGCACTATACCCAGAACGAATAAATGAGCAACCATTTTACATACCAGAAGATATGGAAGCGACGAAAGCGATTCCAATTATTCAACAAGAACAACTATTTCAAAATGTAAGTGATGAAACGATTGTATTAAAAGGAAGTAAAGTAGATGAACAAGTAAGAAAAGAAGAAACCGAATCAGGTAAGAAGAAAAAACGAAGTAATAAATGGCTGAAAGTTTTAATTACAACATTTTTACTTTTAGCGATAGGGATAACCTTAGCACTTACTGTTATTCCAGGCTTCTTTATTCCGAAAGATGTGAAGGTTCCTGATGTGGCTGGAATGAAATATACGACAGCTGTAAATACATTAGTTGAAAAAGGGTTTGAAGTTACTGAACCTAATCTTGTATATACAGATGATGTTGAAGCCGGAAAAGTGATAAAAACAGATCCTATAGCAGGAAGAGTAGTGAAAGAAAACTCTAAAATTACTATCTATCAATCAGGTGGGAAAAAGAAAAGTAAGATGCGTGATTTGACAGGAAAAGATTTCGAGAGTATAAGAGCTGAGTTAGAAGAAAAATATAAACAAGTTACAATAAATTATATTGAAAATGATAAGCCGAAAGGTGAAATTGTAGAGCAAATACCAACGCCTGATCAAATGGTTATAGAGGCGGAACAAGAACTGAAAATTTGGGTAAGTAAAGGACCTTATCAAATAAGACCAGGTGATTTTTCAGGATGGACTGAAAATAGTGTAAAAGGTTATTTAAATGAAAGAAAGCTTGTTTCTGATATAAAAAGAGAGTATTCAGATACGATTGATAAAGGCCTTGTTATTTCACAGTTACCAAAGCCTGGGACGCCTTTGAAAGAAGGAGATAAAGTATCGGTTGTTATCTCCGATGGTCCGAAGCCTAAAGTGACGAAAACGGTAAAAGTGGATAACATTTCTATCCCATATGAAGCTTCTGCAACAGGTGAGAAAAAGCCCCAAACAATAGAAATTTATAAAGAAGATATGCAGCAAAAAATGGATAAACCAGTTGAAACGAGAACAATTACTGAGTCAGCGATTATTTCTTTAGAATTTGTAATTCAAGAAGGTGCAAAGGGACACTATAAAATTGTCCGAGATGGAGTAACGATTATCGACAAGGAAGTACCATATCCAGCTCAATAATAGTAAAATCCATCGTCCTTATATAGAAGATGGATTTTATTACTCTTGCCTGTTATGCTGTCTACATCGTGGACTGTATAACAGGCAAAAATATATGATTCAAAAAGCTGTAAAAGTGATACTGTTGTAAATAATATTTCAAATTTGATGGTAGATTAAATATATGAACCTGGGTATATATTTGGTGGGTTTTGAAATAATTGCTTAAAGAACTCTAGTCTATTCATATTTAATTGCAGTTTCATTTTATACAAAATAAAGGAGAATTATATGCCAGAAGGAAAAATTGTAAAAGCTCTAAGTGGGTTTTATTATGTACAGAATGAGGAAGGGATTACACAATGTCGCGGGCGTGGTGTATTTAGAAAGAATAAAATTACGCCACTTGTAGGAGACCAAGTTGTTTTTCAAGCAGATAATCCGAGTGAAGGTTATGTGTTAGAAGTATTTGATCGAAAAAATGAACTTGTTAGACCTCCTATTGCTAATGTTGATCAAGCTATTCTTGTTTTCTCTGCAGTAGAACCAGATTTTAATCCAGGACTGTTAGATCGATTTTTAGTATTGATTGAATATCATAACATTAAACCGATTATTTGTATTAGTAAGATGGATTTAGTAGATGAAAAAATGAGAGAAACTGTTGAATCTTATGCAAATGATTATCGTGAAATGGGTTATGATGTGTTGTTTACTTCTATAAATACATCGGAAAGTATTGATATTCTGAAACCATTCTTAGAAGGTTGTATTTCCGTCGTTGCAGGCCAATCTGGTGTTGGGAAATCTTCCATGCTAAACGTATTACGCCCAGATTTAGAGTTGAAAACTAATGATATTTCTTCACATTTAGGGCGTGGAAAGCATACGACAAGACACGTGGAATTAATTACAGTTGGAAGCGGACTTGTTGCGGATACACCTGGTTTTAGTTCGCTTGATTTCATAGATATAGAGGTAGAAGACCTTACATATTGTTTTCCAGAGTTGAAAGAAGCGAGCCAATACTGTAAATTTAGAGGGTGTACACACCTTGTTGAACCGAAATGTGCAGTGAAAGCTGCGGTTGAAGAAGGGAAGATTACCGAATATCGTTATAAGAATTACAAACAATTCGTAGAAGAAATTAGAGAGAGAAAGCCGAGGTATTAGTCATGATTAAAATTGCACCATCGATTTTATCAGCAGATTTTTCAAGATTAGGGGAAGAGATTAAAGATGTAGAAAAAGGCGGAGCTGACTACATTCACGTCGATGTAATGGATGGACATTTCGTACCAAATATTACGATTGGACCATTAATTGTAGAAGCAATCCGTCCGATTACATCATTACCGTTAGATGTACATTTAATGATTGAAAATCCTGATAACTATATCCCAACTTTCGCAAAAGCGGGAGCTGATATTATTACTGTCCATGTAGAAGCTTGTCCACATTTACATCGTACAATTCAGTTAATTAAATCTCATGACATTAAAGCGGGAGTTGTATTAAATCCACATACTCCAGTTTCAACGATTGAGCATGTATTAGAAGATATAGATATGGTATTACTTATGACAGTAAATCCTGGATTTGGTGGACAGAAGTTTATTCATTCTGTATTACCGAAAATCAAACAAGTTGCAGAAATGGTTAAAGAGCGAAATCTAGAAGTGGAAATTGAAGTTGATGGTGGTGTCAACGCTGAAACGGCAAGACTTTGTATTGAAGCAGGAGCGAATGTTCTTGTAGCTGGATCAGCAGTATACAATCAAAAAGACCGCGGTGAAGCAATTCGTGTAATTCGTGGATAAAGAATGAACGAACCTTTATCCTAGTGAAGTCTCTAGTTTATTAAGATTTCACTATTTATACATGTTAGAGTGGCAAATAAGGAGAGAGGCAATCTACCGAATGGCAGATTGCCTTTTTACAATAGAAGGGGAAGGAAAAATGATTATTCATATTTTAGCGGGAGGCCCTGCAGAATACTGTGCAGATTTTTCTCGATATGAAAATGAAGAAGTAGTGTGGGCGGCAGTTGATAGAGGAGTGTACCATTTGTTAAAAAGAGGAATCACTCCGGCTGCTGCGTTTGGGGATTATGATTCAGTTACTGATGATGAATTAGCATGGATGAGACAGCAGACAAATGAATTACATATTGTCCCGCGAGAAAAAGATCAAACAGATTTAGAAATTGCAATTAGCTGGGCTTTAGAACAGAAACCAAAATTAATTCGTATTTTTGGTGCTACTGGTGGAAGGCTTGATCACGGTTTAGCGAATATACAGATGCTTTTAAAGGGATTAGAAGCACAGATAGAAATGTGTATTGTGGATAATAAAAATGAGATAATGGTGAAAAAGATAGGTGCATATATAATTGAAGGAAATGAACATTTTCCGTATGTATCATTTGTACCAGTTACTGAAAGGGTAGAAGGCATTACACTTCAAGGCTTTAAGTACCCTCTTACTAATAAAACAATAGAGTGGGGATCGACACTTTGTATTAGTAATGAACTCATTGAGGAAAAAGGTACTTTTTCATTTACCTCTGGCATATTAATGATGATAAGAAGCACTGATTGAAGAAACAATTTTGCTCCTTGCATCATATAGTGAACAAGTGGAGTAATGGGGATTAGGAGGGAAACCATGAGATTTTATACAATTAAGTTACCTAAATTTCTTGGTGGAATTGTTCGTGCGATGTTAAATACCTTCAAAAAAGACTAAAAAAAGCACCTATTACCGGTGCTTTTTCCATTGGTATAATAAAAAAAGAGCCTAGCGGCTCTTTTTTTTATTATTAAACACGTTCGATTTTGCCAGATTTTAATGCTCTAGCAGAAACGTAAACACGTTGAACTTTTCCGTCGATGCGTACGCGAACTTTTTGAAGGTTAGCGCCCCATTTACGTTTTGTAGCGTTCATTGCGTGAGAACGAGAGTTACCAGAACGAGCTTTTCTTCCAGTGATAGCACAAACACGAGCCATTTATATTTCCCTCCCTTAACTACCGTAACATACGTAATTTTTCAATGTTAGTCTTTTATGCGATGCTAAAAACACTACTATAATTTAACACAACTAAAAAGAGAATGCAACACCGTAGGAAAAAGAAATCAAGAAAAAATACTTGACACTATATGTCAATGAAGAAAAGGTGAAATCAAGAAAAATTGCTTGACATACTATAGTGGTACATGTTGTATAATAACAATGGACTATTTTGCTCATCATAAAAAAGTGTAATTAAAAACATAAAATATGAGAGTGAAAAAGAAAGAACGATGGAATTTTCTTTAAAAAGATTATATGATAGTAACTAAAGTAGTCTAGCTCACTTTCACCATTTATGAAGGGGGAAACGAGATGTCAATTGAAATTAAAACGAAGTACGGTCAAATTGATATTAGTACAGATGTAATTGCAACAATTGCTGGAGGTGCCGCAGTAGATTGCTACGGTATCGTAGGTATGGCATCAAAAAATCAGTTAAAAGATGGATTAACAGACATTTTACGAAAAGAAAACTTCACTAGAGGCGTTATTGTTCGTAAAGATGAAGATGAAGTACATATTGATATGTATATTATTGTGAGCTATGGTACGAAAATTTCAGAAGTAGCACATAACGTGCAGACTAAAGTGAAATATACATTAGATCAAACTGTAGGACTAGCAGTAGATTCTGTAAACATCTACGTACAAGGAGTTAAAGTAATAAACTTGTAATGTGCATTAAGGAGGAAAATCTGTGTCAATTCAAAAAATTGATGGAAAACGTTTATCACAAATGATCATGCAAGGAGCCAATAATTTAACAAATAATGTTCAGCTTGTTGATGCATTAAACGTATTTCCAGTTCCAGATGGCGATACCGGTACAAACATGAACTTATCAATGACTTCAGGCGCACGTGAAGTGAAAGCAAATCCTTCACAGCATGCTGGTAAAGTCGGCGTAAGTTTAGCCAAAGGATTATTAATGGGAGCTCGTGGTAACTCTGGGGTTATTTTATCTCAGTTATTCCGTGGTTTCTCTAAATCCATTGAACAAAAAGAAGAATTAACGACAGTTGATTTTGCGGCAGCTTTAGAAGCTGGAGTAGAGGCAGCTTACAAAGCGGTTATGAAACCAATTGAAGGAACGATTTTAACGGTTGCAAGAGAAACGGGTAAATATGCAGTGACAGTTGCGAAAAAACAGCGCGACTTTGTTTTGTTTATGGAAGACGTTGTAAAAGAAGCAAACGCATCGTTAAATCGTACGCCAGATTTATTACCTGTATTAAAACAAGTTGGCGTTGTAGATAGCGGTGGTAAAGGTCTTGTTGTTGTATATGAAGGATTTTTAGCTGACTTAAAAGGAGAAAAGATTTCTTCTAATGTGCCTGCCCAACCATCTATGAATGACATGGTACGCGCAGAACATCACCGTAGTGTACAAAGCCAATTGAGTACAGAAGATATTAAGTATGGATATTGTACGGAATTCATGGTGAAATTAGAGCCTGAAAAAATGAAGGAACATAATTTCTCTGAACAAAAATTCCGTGAAGATATTAGTGTGTACGGAGATTCGCTACTTGTTGTATCGGATGATGAGGTTGTAAAGGTTCATATTCACGCGGAACATCCTGGAGATCCTATGAACTATGGACAGCGTTACGGTAGTTTAATCAAGATTAAAGTAGAGAATATGCGTGAACAGCATACTGCTTTATTAGATGAGCCTACTATGATGCCTGAGCCAACTAGTCAGTCTAAAGAGAAACAACCGTACGGTATCGTAACTGTAGCTATGGGATCTGGTATTAAAACTTTATTTGAGAGCATTGGCGCGACGAAAGTTATCGAGGGTGGCCAAACAATGAATCCAAGTACGGAGGATATTGTAAAGGCGATTGAAGAAGCGAATGCTGAAAAAATCATTATTTTACCGAACAACGGGAATATCGTGATGGCAGCAGAACAAGCAGCGTCAGTTGTAGAACAAGAAGTGATTGTAGTTCGTTCAAAAACAGTTCCTCAAGGTATGGCTGCAATGTTAGCATTTAATCCAGTTGGAACGTTAGAAGAGAATGAAGAAAACATGAAAGAAGCTTTATCTCATGTGAAAACTGGTCAAATTACGTATGCTGTACGTGATACGGAAATTGATGGTGTAGCAATTCAAAAAGATGATTTCATGTGTATTGCAGATGGAAAAATCGTATCAACAAATGCTGAAAAAGTAGGAGCTGCGAAGCAATTACTAGAAGCGCTTATTGATGAAGATTCTGAAATCGTAACGATTCTACAAGGTGAAGATGCGACTGACGAAGAAGTAGCTGAGTTAGTTGAATTTGTAGAAGAGAATTTTGAAGATGCAGAAGTAGAAGTACATGCTGGAAACCAACCGGTATATTCTTTCATTTTCTCTGTAGAATAAGAAAAAATTCGGTTTGAAAATAAATGGGTTACTTACTTGCTAATGGATAAGAAGTAGTGATATGAAGTTTATTACTAGTTTTTATTCAAAAGGCTAGCATATTGATGATAGAAAAGAGCCTTGCTGCTAATAGTGAGGCTCTTTTCTACGTATTGTACAACTTTGTTTTATCCCGCATTAACTGCCCGTAAACGCCCGATTGGTGAAGGCTAATAATCAGTGAATGATGAACAAAACCCCCACTGATTATAGTTTCGCTTTATATAGAGGGATTAGAGTAGTTTCTCTTAGAATGCCTATGATAGAATATATAAGGTGAAAGAGAGCGATTACAGATGTCAATGATGTTAATGGATAATCAATAGAATGAATCAAAGAAAATAATGTGACGGAGCGTGAGAATTTTGAATGAAGTTGTACAAGTTCCTGTTACGGATGTAAAGGGAATCGGAGGAGAAACATCTGAGTTGTTACACGAGATGGGAATTTATACAGTTTCTCATCTATTAGAACATTTTCCGTACCGCTATGAAGACTATGCGATGAAAGATCTTGCTGAAGTAAAGCATGACGAGCGTGTAACGGTTGAGGGGAAAGTTCATAGTGCTCCTTTACTGCAATATTATGGGAAGAAGAAGTCACGTCTTACGGTTCGTGTTCTCGTCGGTCGTTATTTAATTACAGCTGTATGTTTTAATAGACCATACTATAAACAAAAGTTAAATTTAGATGAAACGGTAACGATTACTGGTAAATGGGATCAGCATCGCCAAACAATTGCTGTATCAGAACTGAATTTTGGACCGGTTGTACGACAACAAGAAGTAGAACCTGTGTATTCAGTGAAAGGAAAACTGACAGTAAAACAGATGCGCCGTTTTATTGCACAAGCATTTAAGGAGTATGGAGATTCTATAGTCGAAGTGTTACCAGATGGTTTGTTAAGTAGATATAAATTATTATCAAGATATGAAGCACTCAGAGGGTTACATTTTCCAGTGGGACAGGAAGACTTAAAGCAAGCGCGTCGCCGTTTTGTATATGAGGAGTTTTTCTTGTTTCAGTTGAAAATGCAAACATTACGGAAAATGGAGAGGGAAAACTCAAAAGGGACGAAAAAAGAAATTTCATTAGTAGAATTGCAAGAGTTTACTGATGCACTTCCGTTTCCGTTAACTGGCGCACAACGCCGGGTTGTAGATGAAATAATGAAAGATATGACGTCTCCTTATCGCATGAATCGATTATTGCAAGGAGATGTAGGTTCTGGGAAAACGGTTGTTGCTGCGATTGCACTTTATGCGGCGAAATTGGCTCATTATCAAGGTGCTTTGATGGTTCCTACAGAAATTTTAGCCGAACAACATTATCAGTCGCTGGCGGAGACGTTTTCACATTTCGGTATGAAGGTTGAATTGCTAACAAGTTCTGTTAAAGGTGCGAGACGTCGAGAAATTTTGTCGAGATTAGAACAAGGAGAAGTAGACATCCTTGTTGGGACGCATGCTTTAATTCAAGATGAAGTTATATTTCATAGGTTAGGTCTAGTTATTACCGATGAACAGCATCGATTTGGTGTGGCGCAGCGCCGGGTTTTACGTGAGAAAGGTGAAAGTCCAGATGTGTTGTTTATGACGGCAACCCCAATCCCGCGTACGTTAGCTATCACTGCATTTGGAGAGATGGACGTTTCTATTATCGACGAAATGCCAGCTGGTAGAAAGGTAATCGAAACGTATTGGGCAAAACATGATATGTTAGATCGTGTTCTCGGATTTGTGGAGAAAGAGATAAAAAAAGGAAGACAGGCATATGTTATTTGCCCTCTTATCGAAGAGTCTGAGAAGCTTGATGTACAAAATGCTATCGACTTACATAGTATGCTGACTCATCATTATCAAGGGAAATGCCAAGTTGGATTAATGCATGGGAGACTATCATCTCAAGAAAAAGAAGAGATAATGGGACAGTTTAGTGAAAATAAAGTGCAAATTCTTGTGTCGACAACAGTTGTTGAGGTAGGTGTGAATGTACCAAATGCGACTGTTATGGTTATTTATGACGCGGAACGTTTCGGTTTATCCCAGCTCCATCAGCTGAGGGGGCGTGTTGGGCGTGGTAGTGAACAATCATATTGTTTATTAATTGCGGACCCGAAATCAGAAACGGGAAAAGAAAGAATGCGTATTATGACTGAAACAAATGATGGATTTGTATTGTCAGAAAAAGATTTAGAGTTACGAGGTCCTGGGGATTTCTTTGGAAGTAAGCAAAGTGGTTTACCAGAATTTAAGGTTGCTGATATGGTACATGATTATCGAGCGTTAGAAACAGCAAGACAAGATGCGGCGATACTAGTAGATTCAGAAGCGTTTTGGCACAACGATCAGTATGCTGCCTTGCGTACGTATCTTGATGGAACAGGTGTGTTCCAGGGAGAGAAGCTTGATTAAAGGGAGTCAACAAAAATTTTTGTTGCATTCTACTTTTAATGATTATATACTACTGTTAGTACCTAGTCATAAAAAACGGATGGTGCGGTATGAAAAAAAGAAGAAGTAAAAAAGAAAGACAAGAATTATTACAACAAACAATAGAAACGAATCCTTTTATAACGGATGAAGATTTAGCGGAAAAATTTCAAGTGAGCATACAAACTGTTCGTCTTGATCGTATGGAATTATCTATTCCTGAATTAAGAGAACGAATTAAGCATGTGGCTACAAAACAACATGAAGAAGATGTGAAATCTTTACCGTTAGAAGAGGTTGTCGGAGAAATTATCGATATAGAATTAGATAGACATGCGATTTCTATTTTTGAAGTAAAGGTAGAGCATGTATTTAAAAGAAATCAAATTGCCCGTGGGCATCATTTGTTTGCACAAGCAAACTCACTAGCTGTTGCGGTTATTGATGAAGAATTAGCTTTAACTGCAAAGTCTACCATTCGATATATTCGTCCTGTAAAATTAGGAGAACGTGTTGTTGCAAAAGCGCGCGTTGAAGATGTAGAGAATGATAAAGGACGGACGGTTGTCAAAGTGCGAAGTTTTGTTGGAGAAGAACTTGTTTTCACAGGCACTTTTGAAATGTATCGATCTAGTAATTATAGTGAGGAAGGTAACAAGTTATGAAAATCGCAATAGATGCAATGGGTGGCGATCATGCTCCAAAGGCTGTCGTATTAGGTGCAATGAAAGCTATTAAGGAATATTCAGATTTACATATTACGTTAGTAGGGAAAGAAGAGGACATTCGCCAATACTTAACGAGTGAAGAGCGGATTACTATTCTTCATACAGACGAAAAAATCGAATCAACAGATGAGCCAGTAAGAGCGGTTCGTCGAAAAAAACAGGCTTCAATGGTACTTGCAGCACAGCAAGTAAAAGATGGTGTAGCAGATGCTTGTATATCAGCAGGTAGTACAGGAGCTTTAATGGCGGCCGGATTATTTGTTGTCGGTCGTATGGAAGGAATTGAACGACCAGCATTATCACCTACAATGCCAACTGTTGATGGAGAAGGTTTTGTTATGTTAGATGTTGGAGCAAACGTTGATGCAAAACCAATTCACTTATACCAATATGCAGTAATGGGCTCTGTTTACGCAGAAAAGGTAAGGGGAATTAAAAATCCTCGCGTTGGACTTTTAAACGTTGGGACAGAGGATGGTAAAGGAAACGAGCTTTCAAAACAGGTCTTTGCAATGCTTAAAGATGCGCCAATTAATTTTGTTGGAAACGTTGAATCAAGAGACTTATTGCAAGGTGTAGCAGACGTTGTTGTATGTGATGGTTTTACAGGGAACGTAGCACTGAAATCATTAGAAGGAACAGCACTTGCGTTATTCTCTATGTTGAAAGAGCAACTAATGAGTTCGTTTACGAGTAAATTAGCGGCAGCGGTATTAAAACCAAAACTTATGGTATTAAAAGATAAAATGGATTATTCGGAGTATGGGGGAGCAGCGTTGTTTGGATTGAAAGCTCCTGTCATTAAGGCTCACGGTTCTTCTAATGACCAATCGATATTTAGTGCGATTCGTCAAACGAGAGAAATGGTAGCGAAAGAAGTAATTCCTACAATTTCAAGTGTAATGGAGAAGGAGCCGCTTCAATAAGAGGAGGATTTGAAATGGGAAAAATAGCATTTCTTTTTCCGGGCCAAGGTTCACAGGCAGTTGGAATGGGTAGACAGTTAGCGGAGAATAATAAAGAGGTTGCGAAAGTGTTTGCGAAAGCGGATGAGGTGTTACACGATTCACTTTCAGAAGTGATTTTTGAAGGGCCGCAGGAAAAGCTTACATTAACGACAAATGCGCAGCCGGCATTATTAACGACGAGTTATGCAATTTTGACAGCTTTGAAAGAGTACGATATTACACCTGATTTTGTAGCAGGACATAGTTTAGGTGAATATAGCGCTCTTGTAGCGGCGGGTGCATTAACTTTCGAAGACGCTGTATATGCTGTAAGGAAACGCGGGGAATATATGGAAGAAGCCGTTCCAGGCGGGGAAGGGGCTATGGCAGCTATTTTAGGTGCTGATCCAGATATGCTGAAACGAGTTACAGAAGAAGTAACAAGTGAAGGGTATGCGGTACAAATTGCTAATATGAATAGTACGAAGCAAATTGTGATTTCTGGAACAAATCAAGGAGTAGAACTTGCTTCTCAAAGAGCGAAAGAAAACGGTGCTAAAAGAGCAATTCCGCTTAAAGTAAGTGGACCATTTCATTCCTCTCTTATGAAACCAGCTGCTGAGAAATTCCAAAGTGTTTTAAATGAAATTACGATTCAAGACACGAATATTCCTGTTATTGCAAATGTTACGGCAGACGTTATTACACGTGGTACAGATATTCAAGAAAAGCTAATTGAACAACTCTATTCGCCTGTATTATGGTACCCATCTATTGAGCATATGGTGAAACAAGGGGTAGATACATTTATTGAAATCGGACCTGGAAAAGTACTTGCTGGTCTTATGAAGTCGATTGATTCTTCAGTGAAAGCATATGCGATATATGATGAAGAGACATTAAAAGATACCATTTCAAATTTGAGAGGAGAAAGCTGATGTTAAAAGGGAAAGTAGCATTAGTAACCGGTGCTTCACGTGGGATTGGTCGTGCGATTGCAATTGATTTAGCGAAGCAAGGGGCAAATATTGTAGTGAATTTTGCGGGTAATGAGCAAAAAGCGAATGAAGTAGTTGATGAAATAAAGAAATTAGGTTCGGATGCAATTGCGGTAAGAGCAGATGTTGCAAATGCTGAAGATGTTACAAATATGGTGAAACAAACAGTAGATACATTTGGACAAGTTGATATTCTTGTAAATAATGCCGGCGTAACAAAAGATAATTTATTAATGCGTATGAAAGAAGAAGAATGGGATACAGTTATTAATACAAACTTAAAAGGTGTATTCTTATGTACAAAAGCAGTATCTCGTTATATGATGCGTCAACGTCATGGTAGAATAATAAATATTGCTTCTGTTGTTGGTGTTGTAGGTAATCCAGGTCAGGCAAATTATGTTGCTGCCAAAGCTGGTGTAATTGGATTAACAAAAACATCAGCAAAAGAATTAGCAAGCCGAAATATAACTGTAAATGCAATTGCTCCTGGGTTTATTGCGACTGATATGACGGATGTATTAGATGAAAATATAAAAGCTGAGATGTTAAAAGTTATTCCGGCTGCACAGTTTGGTGAAGCGCAAGATATCGCGAATGCTGTAACGTTTTTTGCTTCTGATCAAAGCAAATATGTTACAGGACAAACGTTAAATGTTGATGGCGGAATGGTAATGTAATAAAAGAATCGATTTCATCTAGTTTTTTTTGACAATATTTAATATAATATTTGAGGGGAGGTGAATGGAATGGCAGATGTTTTAGAGCGTGTAACAAAAATTATCGTTGATCGTTTAGGAGTAGAAGAGACTGAAGTAGTACCAGCTGCAAGCTTCAAAGAAGATTTGGGCGCAGACTCCCTAGATGTAGTAGAACTTGTGATGCAATTAGAAGATGAATTCGAAATGGAAATTTCTGATGAAGATGCTGAGAAGATTGCTACTGTTGGCGATGCTGTGACTTACATAGAGAGTCATCTATAATGCTTAAGTGAAGTCCCGTTTTTTAACGGGGCTTCTCGGCTTATATCTGGAGGGACCTATGCCGTACCGAAAACATAGAGAAAAAAAATACGAAGCAAAATATCGTGAAGCGTTTAAAGTATTTCAAGAAAAGATAGGTATTACGTTTACAGATGAAAAATTATTGATTCAAGCATTTACGCATTCATCGTATGTGAATGAGCATCGAAAAAAACCGCATGAGGACAATGAGCGTCTTGAATTTCTTGGCGATGCTGTATTGGAACTCACTGTATCACAGTATCTGTTTCAAAAATATCCGACAATGAGCGAAGGAGAGTTAACGAAACTACGTGCAGCTATTGTATGTGAGCCATCTCTTGTTCGTTTTGCAAACGAAATGTCATTTGGTAGCCTTGTTTTATTAGGAAAAGGTGAGGAAATGACGGGTGGACGTGAACGACCAGCTTTATTAGCGGATGTCTTTGAAGCGTTTATTGGTGCCCTTTACCTTGATCAAGGGCTAGAAACAGTTTGGGGATATTTAAAAGAAGTTGTATATCCAAAAATTAATGAAGGTGCTTTTTCTCATGTGATGGATTATAAGAGTCAATTGCAAGAATTGATTCAGCGTGATGGTAGTGGCAATATTGAGTATCAAATTTTACAAGAAAAAGGACCGGCCCACAACCGAGAATTTGTGTCTCGTGTAACTTTAAATAATGAGGCATTAGGTCTTGGTAGTGGTAAGTCAAAAAAAGAGGCAGAGCAACAAGCTGCTGCAGAAGCATTGAAAAAATTAAAAGAACAATCATAAGGAATCCCCCTTTGAATGAGGGGGATTCCTTATGCATAGAATGAAACTTTTCTTTTGTAGATAAATAAGAGGGAAGTAAATCCGTATTATAGCTTGTTTTCGTGCAGACAACCTTTATAACAACGGAGAATAGGAGGAAGGCCTTTCGTGTTTTTAAAAAGATTAGAAATAGCGGGATTTAAATCTTTTGCTGAGCGTGTATCTGTCGATTTTGTTCCAGGTGTAACTTCTGTAGTAGGACCTAACGGGAGCGGAAAAAGTAATATTACTGATGCGATTCGCTGGGTACTTGGTGAACAATCTGCAAAGTCATTACGCGGTGCAAAGATGGAGGATATTATTTTTGCCGGCAGTGATACGAGAAGAGCGGTTAATGTTGCTGAAGTTACATTAACTTTAAATAATGAAGACCAACGCTTACCGATTGAGTATAACGAGGTGTGTGTAACGCGTCGTGTATCTCGTTCGGGTGATAGTGATTTTTATATTAATAAACAATCTTGTAGATTGAAAGATATTATTGATTTATTTATGGACTCTGGTATGGGAAGAGAAGCTTTTTCAATTATTAGCCAGGGGAAAGTCGAAGAGATTTTGAGTAGTAAATCAGAAGAACGTCGTGGTGTATTTGAAGAAGCTGCGGGTGTGCTGAAATACAAACTTCGTAAAAAGAAAGCTGAAGGGAAATTGGCGGAAACACAAGAAAACTTAAATCGTGTACAAGATATTATTCACGAATTAAGTAGTCAAGTAGAACCACTAGAAAGACAAGCTTCTATTGCGAAAGATTATCTTGAGAAAAAAGAAGAATTAGAGAAAGTAGAAGCTGCGCTTATTGTACATGAAATTGAAGAATTACATGAAAAGTGGGAAGCGCTTCGAAATCAATTTGGGCATAATAAAGATGAAGAATCTAAAATGTCGGTGAACTTACAAAAAAGTGAAGAAGAGCTTGAGGAATTACGCGGGCAACTACAAGCCGTTGATGAATCTGTAAATTCCTTACAAGAAGTTCTCCTGCTGTCTAGTAAAGAACTAGAAAAACTAGAAGGGCAGCGCGAGCTGTTAAAGGAAAGAAAGAAAAATGCAACGACACATTGTGCGCAGCTTGAAAAGCTAATTGTTGAGTTAACAGAGAAAGCTACAAGTTATGATGGCGAAATTGAAACAAGTACAGAAGCATTAATGCAATTTGTGAATCAAGTAAAAGAATTAGAGAAGAAATTGCATGATAATGAACAATTACTGGCGACTTTTGCTGAGAATTTAGAGGAACAAATTGAGAATTTAAAAGGTGACTATATTGAACTTTTAAATCAACAAGCAAGTCTTCGTAATGAATTATCTATGATTGAAGAACAATCAAAACAGCAAAACTCTAAAAACGAACGACTTGATGAAGAAAATGAAAAGTATGTACAGCTGCGTGTGGAAATTACAGCGAAAAAAGCGAAACTTGTAGAAAGTTATGAGCAAGCGAGAGAGAAAATAGCTGGCATTATTTCTAACATACAGAAGACAGAAACGGCGCTTGGGAAATGTAAGTCACAGTATAGTGAAAATGAAACGAAACTGTATCAAGCGTATCAATTTGTCCAACAGGCGCGCTCTCGGAAAGAAATGTTAGAAGAGATGCAAGAGGACTATTCTGGCTTCTATCAAGGGGTACGTGAAGTATTAAAGGCTAGAGAAAATAGGCTACAAGGTATTGAGGGAGCTGTTGCAGAACTTCTGACTGTGCCGAAAGAATATGAAATCGCAATGGAAATTGCCCTTGGGGCAGCGATGCAACATATCGTAGTACAAACAGAAGAACATGCTCGTAATGCAATTACATTTTTAAAGCAAAATAAACATGGCCGTGCAACGTTTTTACCTCAAGCTGTTATTAAAAGTAGATCGTTATCATTTGAACAATTACGCATTGTGAATCAACACCCAGCATTTGTCGGTGTAGCGGCAGAACTTGTGCAGTACAACAATAAATATGAGAATGTAGTTTCAAGCCTATTAGGTACTGTTGTTGTTGCGAAAGATTTACGCGGAGCAAATGAGTTAGCGAAACAACTGCAATACCGCTATCGTATTGTAACACTCGAAGGTGATGTAGTGAATCCGGGTGGTTCTATGACGGGGGGAGCTGTAAAACAGGCGAAATCCTCTTTATTGGGACGTCAACGTGAACTGGAAGAGTGGACTAAAAAACTAACTGACATGGAAGAAAAAACAACGAAGCTAGAAAACTTTGTTAAAGCAGTAAAGCAAGAGATTCAAGAAAAAGAACTACAAATACGAGAGCTACGCCAAGGTGTAGAGACCGAACGTGTAGATGAACAGAAGCTAAGAGAAGAAATTAATCGTTTAGAATTAGATGAACATCGTATTAATGATCGTTTATCGATTTACGATTTAGAGATTGAAGGATTTTTACAAGACCAAGTAAAAATGCAAGGGCGTAAAGAAGAGTTAGAAAAGATTTTAGCGACTCTTCAAGCGGAGATTGGGGAATTAGATAGCAAAATCGTCGTTTTAACGAAACAAAAAAGTGAACAACATTCTTCAAAAGAAAAAGTTCAGAAGGAAATGACGGAGCTAAAAGTACAAGCTGCTGAACAACAACAACGTTTGTCTAATCAAAAAGAAAAAGTCGAACGATTGACGAAGGAAAAAGAAGAGACTGATGCGACGCTTGTAAAAACGAAAGAAGATTTAGCGTTCTTAAAGCAAGAGATGACATCTAATTCAAGTGGCGAAGAACAAATTACGAATATGATTGAGAAGAAAGCGTATGATCGTAATCAAACTTCGGAGTTAATTCGTTCTCGCCGTGAACAACGCGTGTCATTGCAAGAAAGAGTCGAGCATTTAGAGCGCGGTGCGAAAGAAACAATGGGTAAACATAAATATATTCTTGAAATGCTGAAAGATCAAGAAGTGAAAATTAACCGACTTGATGTAGAGCTGGAAAATAGATTGCAACATTTACGTGAAACATATACGATTTCATTTGAAGCAGCAAAACTTAAGTATACAATGATGATGCCTGCAGAAGATGCACGTAAAAAGGTAAAACTAATTAAACTATCCATCGAAGAGTTAGGCGCAGTAAATTTAGGGGCAATTGATGAATATGAACGTGTAGCAGAGCGCCATACATTCTTATTAGAGCAAAAAGATGACCTAGAAGAAGCGAAATCGACATTGCATCAACTTATTACGGAAATGGATGAAGAGATGAAAAAACGCTTTTCTACTACGTTTGAAGGAATTCGAACAGAGTTTCAATCTGTATTCTCTGAATTATTCGGGGGCGGTAGAGCGGATTTAGTAATGACAAATCCAGAAGATTTACTAAATACTGGTATTGACATTGTAGCGCAACCACCAGGGAAGAAACTACAAAACTTAGGTTTACTTTCAGGGGGAGAGCGTGCTTTAACTGCAATTGCGCTCTTATTTGGTATTTTAAAAGTACGCCCAGTTCCATTCTGTGTGCTAGATGAAGTAGAAGCAGCTCTTGATGAGGCAAACGTTGCTCGTTTTGCGCAGTATTTAAAGAAATTTAGTGATGAAACGCAGTTTATTGTAATTACACATCGAAAAGGTACAATGGAAGAGTCTGATGTATTATACGGTGTAACAATGCAAGAATCAGGGGTGTCGAAGCTTGTTTCTGTTCGTTTAGATGATGGTGAAGAACTTGTTGCAAGTAGATAGGAAGGATGGGAAGTATGAGCTTTTTTAAAAAATTAAAAGAAAAAATTTCAAAGCAAACGGATACGGTAACAGAGAAGTTTAAACAAGGATTAGAAAAAACGAGAAATTCATTTGCTGATAAAGTAAATGACTTAGTGTACCGTTACCGTAAAATAGACGAAGATTTCTTTGAGGAATTAGAAGAAATTTTAATTAGTGCGGATGTCGGAGTTTCGACAGTGATGGAATTAATTGATCAGTTGAAAGAAGAAGTACAACGTCGTAACATTCAAGATCCGAAAGAAGTACAGGCTGTTATTTCTGAAAAGCTAGTGGGAATTTACAAAGGTGACAGCGACTTTAGTAATGAAGTTAATATACAAGAGGATCAATTAACAGTAGTTTTATTTGTTGGTGTTAATGGTGTAGGGAAAACGACGACGATTGGTAAGCTTGCACATAAATTTAAATCAGAAGGTAAGTCTGTCCTATTGGCGGCAGGAGATACATTCCGTGCTGGGGCGATTGAACAATTAGAAGTATGGGGCGATCGTGTTGGTGTAGAAGTAATTAAACAAGGATCAGGATCTGACCCAGCGGCGGTTATGTATGATGCTGTACAAGCGGCAAAGGCCCGTAAAGTGGATGTATTGCTATGTGATACAGCAGGACGCTTACAAAATAAAGTAAACTTAATGAAAGAGTTAGAGAAAGTGAAGCGCGTAATTGAGCGTGAAGTACCAGGGGCTCCTCATGAAGTATTACTTGTTATTGATGCAACAACAGGACAAAATGGTTTAAGCCAAGCGAAAACATTCCGTGAAGCAACGAATGTTACTGGTATTGTTTTAACCAAGTTAGATGGAACTGCTAAAGGTGGTATCGTCTTAGCGATTCGTAACGAAATGGATGTTCCGGTGAAATTTGTTGGGCTAGGAGAGCAAATGGATGATCTGCAGCAGTTTGATCCAGAACAATATGTTTATGGTTTGTTTGCGAACTTAGTAGAAACAGAAGAAGTGTAAGTGAAAGAAGCGGTATCCCCGCTTCTTTTTGCATAAAAAATATGTGATGTTAAGAAAAAAACTTGACACTCTTTTATACTCCATGTAAACTAATTGATGTAAAGGGAAATCACTTAACAAAGGATGATCCAACATGCTCGAGAAAACAACGAGAATGAACTATTTATTTGATTTTTATCAATCGTTGTTAACGCAAAAACAAAGAAGTTACATGTCGCTTTATTATCTAGATGATTTATCTCTTGGTGAAATTGCGGAAGAATTTGATGTAAGTCGCCAAGCCGTGTATGATAACATTAAACGGACTGAAGCGATGCTTGAAGAATATGAAGATAAATTAGTATTACTTCAAAAGTTTCAAGAGCGACAGCGACTTGTTGCAAAGCTAAAACAGCTAATCAGCGAAGAAGAGCATGTGAATGAAGAAATGAAACAAGTTGTTGAAGCTATCGAAAAATTAGATTAGGAGGGCGGCAATATGGCATTTGAAGGATTAGCCGACCGACTTCAACAGACAATGCAAAAAATCCGCGGCAAAGGAAAAGTTTCTGAAGCCGATGTGAAAGAAATGATGAGAGAAGTTCGTCTAGCTCTTTTAGAAGCGGATGTTAACTTTAAAGTAGTAAAAGATTTTATAAAGCGTGTGTCTGA
The DNA here is from genome assembly GCF_018332515.1 of Bacillus hominis. GTDB lineage: Bacteria > Bacillota > Bacilli > Bacillales > Bacillaceae_G > Bacillus_A > Bacillus_A hominis. The sequence goes on from NZ_BOQD01000007.1 coordinate 64,708, forward strand.
GCGTGCTGTCGGACAAGATGTAATGAAAAGTTTGACACCTGGACAACAAGTAATTAAAATCGTACAGGAAGAACTTACAGAACTTATGGGCGGAGAGCAAAGCAAAATTGCTGTTGCTAATAAGCCACCTACTGTTATAATGATGGTTGGTCTGCAAGGTGCGGGTAAAACAACGACGACAGGTAAGCTTGCGAATTTGCTTCGTAAAAAGCATAATCGTAAACCGATGCTTGTTGCAGCGGATATTTACCGTCCAGCAGCGATTAAACAGCTTGAAACATTAGGGAAGCAATTGGACATGCCTGTTTTCTCCTTAGGAGATCAAGTAAGTCCGGTTGAAATTGCGAAACAAGCGATTGCGAAAGCAAAAGAAGATCATCACGATTATGTTTTAATCGATACAGCGGGTCGCCTGCATATTGATGAAGAACTAATGGATGAATTAGCGAAAGTCAAAGAAGTTGCGAAACCGGATGAAATTTTCCTTGTTGTCGATGCGATGACAGGACAAGACGCGGTAAATGTAGCACAAAGTTTCCATGAACAGTTAGGATTAACTGGTGTTGTATTAACGAAATTAGATGGTGATACGCGCGGTGGTGCGGCATTATCTATTAAGGCTGTAACAAATACACCAATTAAATTTGCTGGTATGGGTGAAAAACTAGATGCAATTGAAGCGTTCCATCCAGAACGTATGGCATCCCGTATTTTAGGGATGGGCGACGTCTTAACATTAATTGAAAAAGCGCAAGCTACAGTTGATGAAGAGAAAGCAAAAGAACTTGAGCAAAAAATGCGTACGCTTTCGTTTACGCTTGACGATTTCCTAGAACAACTTGGACAAGTGCGTCAACTTGGACCGCTTGACGAATTGTTAGGAATGCTTCCTGGTGCAAATAAAATTAAAGGGCTGAAAAATGCACAAGTTGATGAAAAACAAATTGGGCATATTGAGGCAATTATTCGTTCTATGACTAAAGTAGAACGAGAACAACCGGAAATAATCAATGCTAGTCGTAAAAAGCGCATTGCCAAAGGTAGCGGTACAACAGTACAAGAAATCAATCGTCTAATCAAGCAATTTGATGATATGAAAAAAATGATGAAGACGATGACGGGAATGCAAAAAGGTAAGAAAAAAGGACTAGGTGGATTGAAGTTTCCATTCATGTAAGGAAAAAAGATGGCTCTGTTAAGAAAAAATACTTTACAAAGCAATAGTCTTTTTGCTAATATAATTATCTGTGTGAAATAAATTCGGAGGTGCTTTATAAATGGCAGTTAAAATTCGTTTAAAACGTATGGGAGCTAAAAAAACTCCTTTCTATCGTGTAGTTGTTGCAGATTCTCGTTCTCCTCGTGACGGACGTTTCATTGAGGAAATCGGTACTTACAATCCGGTTGCTCAACCAGCGGAAGTTAAGATCAACGAAGAAGCAGCATTAAAATGGTTAGGAAATGGTGCTAAACCATCTGATACAGTTCGTAACCTTTTCTCTAACCAAGGTATCATGGAGAAATTCCACTTATCTAAACAAGGTAAGTAATTGAGGCAATGACAATGAAAATGTTAGTCGAGACAATTGTTAAACCTCTTGTGGATCATCCTGGAGATGTAAAAGTTACACAGGAACTTTGCAACGGAGAAATAAAGTATCGATTAACTGTACATCCTGAGGATGTTGGAAAAGTCATTGGAAAGCAAGGGAAAGTTGCGAAAGCGATTCGAATGCTCTTGTATTCAGTGGGACATCATAATGATGAGAACGTCACACTGGAAATTCAATAAACGTAAAAAGGGCGAGGAGTTATTTCCTCTCCCTTTTTTAACATTTAAAGAGAAATTGCATGTTCCATATATAAAATGGAAATGCTTAATTTATATAGAAACCAGGGGTGACATACTATTTATGACAAAATGGTTTAACGTAGGGAAAATTGTAAATACTCATGGCGTAAAAGGAGAAATTCGTGTTATTTCTCGTACTGATTTTCCAGAAGAGCGATATAAAGTAGGGAACACGTTATACATATGGGATGAGAAAGGTACAGACTATCTTACAGTGAAGGTAACTTCTCATCGTCAACATAAGACATTTGATTTATTAACACTTGAAGGATACAACAATGTAGATGAAGTAGAGAAGTTTAAAGGTTCTTTAATTAAAGTACCAGAAGAGCAGTTAGGTGAACTAGCTGAAGGTGAATACTACTACCATGAAATTATTGGTTGCAACGTTGTAACGGAAGAAGGAGAAGCGTTAGGGACAATCAAAGAGATTCTATCTCCTGGTGCGAATGATGTTTGGGTGATTAAACGTCCAAAGGGTCAAGATCTGTTAATTCCTTATATTGATGACGTTGTACTTCAAGTTAACATTGAAAATAAATTAGTAACCATTCATGTAATGGAAGGGCTACTATAATGAAAATTGACATTTTAACATTGTTTCCAGATATGTTTACAGGTGTATTTGGGTCTTCAATTTTAAAGAAAGCACAAGAAAAAGAAGCGGTAGAGCTTCGTGTTGTCAATTTCCGTGAGTATACAACTAGTAAGCATAATAGTGTAGATGATTATCCGTATGGTGGGGGCGCTGGTATGGTATTAACCCCGCAGCCTATCTTTGATGCAGTAGAAGAGTTAACGAAGGAAACAGACCGTAAGCCGAGAATCGTCTTAATGTGTCCACAAGGAGAGCGTTTCACGCAGAAGAAGGCAGAAGAGCTTGCTGGAGAAGAGCATGTTATTTTTGTATGTGGCCATTATGAAGGATACGATGAACGAATTCGTGAGCATCTTGTAACAGATGAGATTTCTATTGGGGATTACGTATTAACGGGTGGAGAATTGGCTTCTATGGTAGTCACTGACAGTGTTGTACGTCTTTTGCCAGGAGTACTTGGGAATCAAACATCACAAGTGGAAGACTCTTTTAGTACAGGTTTGTTAGAGCACCCACATTATACACGTCCTGCTGATTTTCGTGGTATGAAGGTACCAGATGTACTAATGTCAGGAAATCATAAAAACATTGATGAGTGGCGCCATAAAGAGTCCTTGCGTCGTACGTACACACGTAGACCGGATTTACTGGAAGAACGAGAATTATCTAAGCAAGAAGAGAAATGGCTGGAACAGATTAAAGAAGACCGATAAGGGCTTGATATATTTTCTATTGCAACAGTCCTAGCAATATGCTATTATAACATTTGTGCTACTGAAATCAGTAGCCGTATTAACGATGTTCCGCTGTAATTTAATAAGACTTTATAAGAGCATCTGTTTAAAGGAGAGAATTTAATATGCAACAATTAATCACAGAAATCACAAAAGGCCAATTAAAAACTGACCTTCCTTCATTCCGTCCTGGAGACACTTTACGTGTACACGTAAAAGTAGTTGAGGGAACTCGTGAAAGAATTCAGCTTTTCGAAGGTGTTGTAATTAAACGTCGTGGTGGCGGAATCAGTGAAACATTCACAGTTCGTAAGATTTCTTACGGTGTAGGTGTTGAGCGTACATTCCCAGTTCACACGCCAAGAATCGCGAACATCGAAGTACTTCGCCGTGGTAAAGTACGTCGTGCTAAGTTATACTACTTACGTAACCTTCGCGGTAAAAAAGCACGTATTAAAGAAATTCGATAAGACATGTATGGGAGCTTGTAAATACACAAGCTCCCTTTTTCCAATCTATATGAAATTTTGGTATAATACGAGCAGCTTACATAACTATGGAGGGGAAAGCATGAAGAAAGAGAAGAGCTCACTTTGGGAATGGATCAAAGCAATTTTGATTGCTATTGTATTAGCGGGCGTAATTAGACAGTTTTTCTTTGCCCCAATTCTCGTAGATGGTGTATCGATGTCGCCGACTTTACATGACCGTGATCGAATGATTGTTAATAAAATTGGCTATCACATAGGTGATCCGAAACGCTTTGATATTATTGTATTCCGAGCGACGGAAGAAAAAGATTATATTAAGCGTATTATTGGCCTGCCAGGCGACGAAATCGAATACCGTAATGATAAACTATATGTTAACGGGAAACCTTATGAGGAGCCGTATTTAGATAAGCAGAAAAAGCAACTTGCTGACGGACCGCTTACATATGATTTTACTCTTGAAGAAATGACAGGAAAGAAAACTGTTCCAGAAGGTCAATTATTTGTTTTAGGCGATAATCGTCGTTTTAGTAAAGATAGCCGTTCGATTGGCACAATTTCAATGGACCAAGTGATTGGTAAAGCAAATATGCTATATTGGCCGTTAAAAGATGCACGTATTGTGAAATAAAAGAAAAAGAAGGTGGCAACATGGTAATTCAATGGTTCCCAGGGCATATGGCAAAGGCTAGACGCCAAGTAACAGAAAAATTAAAGTTAATTGATGTTGTAATTGAGCTTGTAGATGCTCGATTACCTTTATCTTCTCGTAATCCAATGATTGATGAAATTATTACGCATAAACCAAGGCTTGTTGTTTTAAATAAAGCGGATATGGCGGATGATCGTCTTACAAAGCAGTGGATCGCATATTTTGATGAAAGAGGTCAAAAGGCAATTTCAATTAATGCGCAAGCTGGACAAGGTATGAAAGAAATTGCAGCAGCTTGTAAAGTTCTTGTCAAAGAAAAATTCGATAAAATGGTTGCTAAAGGCATTAGACCAAGAGCAATTCGTGCTTTAATTGTAGGTATTCCAAACGTTGGTAAATCTACACTGATTAATAAATTAGCGAAGAAGAATATAGCAAAAACAGGAGATCGTCCTGGTGTGACAACAGCCCAGCAGTGGATTAAAGTTGGGAAAGAAATGGAATTATTAGATACACCAGGTATTTTGTGGCCTAAATTTGAAGATCAATTAGTTGGTCTTCGTTTAGCGACGACGGGTGCAATTAAAGATTCTATATTAAATCTACAGGATGTAGCTATTTATGCGTTACGTTTTATGGAAGAACATTATCCAGAACGTTTAAAAGAGCGATATAATTTAAATGACATTCCAGAAGAAATTGTGGAGTTATTTGATGCAATTGGAAAAAATAGAGGTTGCTTAATGGGCGGCGGAATGATTGATTATGATAAAACATCTGAGCTTATACTTCGTGAGCTTCGTGGTGGAAGATTTGGAAAAATGACGTTTGAAACACCAGAAGAGTTCGCAGAGCAGGTAGAAGATGTAGAAAAAGTAGAAGAAGTATAAGACGTGCGTTTGTACGTCTTTTCTTTTTGGTTACGTTTAAAAGGAGTGTAGATGGATGCAAAAAATGACTATTCAAGAAGCGGAATGTTTTCTACAAGAAATTATGAGTGAAGAAGACGAGCGTTTTCAAATGTTAGTGAAAGATGAGCGAAAAGGTGTTCAAAAACTAATTTTGAAGTGGTATAAACAAAAAGAGTTAGCGCAAAAAGAAAGAGAAAAATTTCTAGAAATGTCAAAGTACGAAAATGAGTTACGTAAAAAAGGCCTCACATACATTGCTGGCATTGATGAAGTGGGCCGTGGGCCGTTAGCAGGACCGGTTGTGACGGCGGCTGTCGTCCTTCCAGAAGATTTTTATATTCCAGGATTAAATGACTCGAAAAAATTAAGTGAAGCGAAACGTGAGCGTTTTTATGATGAAATTAAAGAGCATGCAATTGCGATTGGAGTGGGAATTGTATCACCACAAGTTATTGATGAAATAAATATTTATCAAGCGACGAAGCAAGCGATGTTGGATGCCGTTGCTAATTTATCATGTACACCACAATATTTATTAATCGATGCGATGAAGCTTCCCACATCAATTCCGCAAACATCAATCATTAAAGGTGATGCGAAAAGTGTCTCGATTTCAGCTGCATCTATTATTGCGAAAGTCACGAGAGATCGTATGATGAAAGAGTTAGGAGGAAAGTATCCTGCATATGGATTTGAACAACATATGGGATATGGGACGAAACAGCATTTAGAAGCGATTGAAGTACATGGAGTATTAGAGGAACATCGAAAATCATTCGCGCCAATTAAAGATATGATTCAAAAATAAGCTGTATATTCACAGCTTATTTTTTATTTTGGTATATAAACATTATTATTTTCGAAAAAGAATAAAGCGATTTCAGTTTTCTGACACTTTATTGTAGACAGCGTGCCAATCATCTTATACAATGGCAATGTAATGTTTTTTAAACATTAAAAAACTTTTTGAGTAAAACAGGAAAACAGGGGAGGATGGGACCATGAATATCCATGAGTACCAAGGTAAGGCAGTCCTTAGAAGCTATGGGGTTAGCGTTCCGAACGGGAAGGTTGCATTTACAGTAGAAGAAGCTGTAGAAGCAGCGAAAGAGTTAGGAACGGACGTATGTGTAGTTAAAGCGCAAATTCACGCTGGTGGACGCGGCAAAGCTGGCGGTGTAAAAGTTGCGAAAAATTTAGAAGAAGTTCGTACATATGCAGAAAGCATTTTAGGAACTACACTTGTGACGCATCAAACAGGTCCTGAAGGTAAGGAAGTAAAACGCTTACTTATCGAAGAAGGTTGCGATATTAAAAAAGAATATTATGTAGGTCTTGTATTAGATCGTGCAACTTCTCAAGTTGTTTTAATGGCATCTGAAGAAGGTGGAACAGAAATTGAAGAAGTGGCAGAAAAAACGCCTGAAAAAATCTTTAAAGAATATATTGATCCAGCAGTAGGTTTACAAGGTTTCCAAGCGCGTCGAATCGCATTTAACATCAATATTCCAAAAGAACTTGTAGGACAAGCTGTGAAGTTTATGATGGGCTTATACAGTGCGTTTATCGAAAAAGATTGCTCTATCGCTGAGATTAATCCACTTGTTACAACAGGTGACGGTAAAGTTATGGCGTTAGATGCAAAATTAAACTTTGATTCTAATGCGTTATATCGCAATAAAGATATTTTAGAACTTCGTGATCTTGAAGAAGAAGATTCAAAAGAAATTGAAGCTTCTAAATATGACTTAAACTACATTCCTTTAGATGGAAATATCGGTTGTATGGTTAATGGTGCAGGTTTAGCAATGGCTACAATGGATATCATTAAACATTACCATGGTGACCCAGCTAACTTCTTAGATGTTGGTGGCGGCGCAACAGCTGAAAAAGTTACAGAAGCATTCAAAATTATCCTTTCTGATAAAAATGTAAAAGGTATCTTCGTTAACATTTTTGGTGGCATTATGAAGTGTGATGTTATCGCAGAAGGTGTTATTGAAGCAACGAAGCAGGTAGGTCTTGAGTTGCCTTTAGTTGTACGTCTTGAAGGTACAAACGTAGAGTTAGGAAAGAAAATTTTAAATGAGTCTGGTTTAAATATTGTTGCAGCAGAATCTATGGCAGACGGTGCACAAAAAATTGTTTCACTAGTGGGCTAATAGAAAGCGGGGGAGAAAAATGAGCGTATTAGTTAATAAAGATACAAAAGTTATTGTTCAAGGTATTACAGGTTCTCAAGGATTATTCCATACAAAGCAAATGATTGAATACGGTACGAAAATTGTCGGTGGTGTAACACCAGGTAAAGGTGGCACTGATATTGAAGGTGTACCAGTATTTGATACAGTAGAAGATGCTGTGAAAGCAACAGGCGCAAACGCTTCAGTTGTATACGTTCCACCCGCTTTTGCGGCTGATGCAATTATGGAAGCTGTTGATGCAAAGATTGATTTAGTAGTATGTATTACTGAAGGAATCCCTGTATTAGATATGGTAAACGTTAAGAGATATATGGCGGGTAAACATACACGTTTACTTGGACCAAACTGCCCTGGTGTTATTACACCTGACGAATGTAAAATTGGTATTATGCCAGGATATATTCACAAAAAAGGTCACGTTGGTATCGTATCTCGCTCCGGTACATTAACGTATGAAGCTGTACATCAGTTAACACAAGAAGGTATTGGCCAATCTACTGCTGTAGGTATTGGTGGGGATCCTGTTAACGGTACAGACTTTATTGATGCGTTAAAAGCATTTAATGAAGATGAAGAAACGCATGCTGTAATTATGATTGGTGAAATCGGCGGTACGGCAGAAGAAGAGGCAGCTGAGTGGGTACAAGCTAATATGACAAAACCGGTTGTAGGCTTCATTGGTGGTCAAACAGCGCCAGAAGGAAAACGTATGGGCCATGCTGGGGCAATCATTTCTGGCGGCAAAGGAACTGCTGCTGAAAAGATTAAAACAATGGAAGCTTGTGGTATTAAAGTAGCAGAAACACCAGCTGTTATGGGTGAAACATTAATCTCTGTTTTAAAAGAAAAGGGATTATTTGAGACTTGTAAAAACTACTAATCTTTTGAAAGGCACCTCCTTATTCGAGGTGCCTTTTTACACTTTTTTCTGTTTACATAATAAAAATTATGGGTAAGGAGAATTAAGATGAAAAGAGAACGATTATTGCATCTTCATTACATATTGGCAGATCATTGGAAGGCGATGGAGAGGCTACTATATGTTGATCCAGAACTGAAGGGAATATACACTTATAGTCCGAATCAGTTTGAATATTACACTGGAATATCCTCGAAAAAATCTTTAGAACTAGTGAATTTTCTTCAAATTTCAAACCTCCAACAATATGTATCCGAGTTAGAAAAAAAGAGAATATTTTATATAACAATATGGGATAAGGACTATCCACAATTACTGCGAGAAATACAAGATCCCCCTTTTGTTTTATACGGAAAAGGAGAAAGAGGTTTTCTAAATAAAGTAAATAAATTAGCAATTGTTGGAACGAGAGAGCCGTCTTTATATGGAAAGGAGAGTATGAGGTTTATCTTACACCCTTTACTTGAAAAAGAATGGCTTATTGTTAGTGGATTTGCAAGAGGGATAGATACAATTGCTCACGAGGTTACAGTAAGGCAGCATTGCCCGACTATCGCAATATTAGGACACGGATTATCTTACATGTATCCAAAGGAGAATAGAGGTTTATATGACATGTGGAAAGACTATATATTGTTATTGACAGAGTATCCGCCGCATTATGCGCCGAAAAAATGGTATTTTCCAAAAAGAAATCGAATTATTAGCGGTATAAGTAAAGGTGTTTTAGTTGTAGAAGCAAAAGCGAGAAGTGGATCCCTTATTACCGCAGAGCTTGCGTTAGAACAAAATAGAGAGGTGTTTGCACTTCCTGGTCCTATATTTATAGAGAGTGCAGCGGGAACGAATCATCTAATTCAACAAGGCGCAAAGCTAGTAAGAAATGCAAAGGATATCCTTGAAGAAATTTTAAATTAACCTTATATTTTTATGTTTTTATTAAACAATTATTGACAAATGGTAGATTGTCGCTGTATGGTATATTCATTCTTGATTGACAAAAACAAGAGAAATCAATAAGATTGATGAAGACTTGAATCCACCTCTTAAGGAGGCACTAGCATGTCAGATTACCTCGTAATCGTGGAGTCGCCTTCTAAGGCGAAGACCATTGAAAAATATTTAGGGAAAAAATACAAAGTCGTCGCGTCCATGGGACATGTCCGCGATTTACCTAAAAGCCAAATGGGGATAGAAGTAAAGAATAACTTCACCCCGAAGTATATTACCATTCGTGGTAAGGGTCCCGTTTTAAAAGATTTAAAATCAGCGGCAAAAAAAGCAAAGAAAGTCTATCTCGCGGCCGATCCGGATCGTGAAGGAGAAGCGATTGCTTGGCATTTAGCAAATACGTTAAATGTGGACGTTGAATCAGATTGCCGAGTTGTATTTAATGAGATTACAAAAGATGCAATAAAAGAATCATTTAAATACCCTCGTGCAATTAATATGGATTTAGTAGATGCACAACAGGCAAGGCGTATACTCGATCGTCTTGTTGGCTACAATATTAGTCCTTTATTATGGAAGAAAGTAAAAAAAGGATTAAGTGCAGGACGCGTACAATCTGTAGCAGTTCGTTTAATCATCGAACGTGAAAGAGAAATTCAAAGCTTTGAACCTGAAGAATTCTGGACAATTAAAACAGAATTTGTGAAAGGGAAAGACACATTTGAAGCAAGCTTTTACGGTGTAGATGGTGAAAAAGTTCAATTAACGAACGAAGCACAAGTAAACGAAATAATCGAAAAGATGAAAGACAATGCGTTTTCGGTTGAAAATGTAACGCGAAAAGAGCGAAAGCGTAACCCTGCATTACCGTTTACAACATCTTCCTTACAACAAGAGGCAGCGCGTAAGTTAAATATGCGAGCAAAGAAAACAATGATGCTTGCACAGCAACTGTATGAAGGGATAGATCTTGGAAAACAAGGGACTGTAGGTCTTATTACGTATATGAGAACCGATTCAACACGTATCTCAGAAACAGCTCAAACAGAGGCTCGTGATTACATTACTGAGGCGTTTGGTGCGGAATACATAGGAACAGAGAAGAAGAAAGAAACGAAAAAGTCGAAAGCACAAGATGCGCATGAGGCGATTCGTCCTACTTCGGTAATGAGAAAGCCAGAGGAACTAAAAAGTTTCTTAAGTCGTGATCAACTCCGTTTGTATAAACTGATTTGGGAGCGATTTGTTGCAAGTCAAATGGCATCTGCTATAATGGATACTGTTACAGCGAGACTCATTAATAACAATGTTCAGTTCCGTGCAAGTGGATCAGTTGTAAAGTTCCCAGGATTTATGAAAGTGTACGTAGAGTCGAAAGATGATGGTGCGGAAGAAAAGGATAAGATGTTGCCACCGTTAGAAGTAGGTGAAACTGTATTTTCAAAAGATATAGAACCGAAGCAACATTATACACAGCCTCCGCCACGTTATACAGAGGCTCGTCTAGTAAGGACACTTGAAGAGCTTGGAATTGGGAGACCGTCTACTTATGTACCGACACTTGAAACAATCCAAAAACGTGGATACGTTGCTTTAGATAATAAACGCTTCGTTCCGACTGAGCTTGGTGGAATAGTAATCGAACTTATTTTAGAGTTTTTCCCAGAGATTATTAACATTGAATTTACTGCCAATATGGAGCAAAGCCTTGATGAAGTAGAAGAAGGAAATGCGAATTGGGTGAAAATTGTTGATGATTTCTACGTAGAATTTGAACCGCGCTTAGAAAAAGCGGAAAAAGAAATGCGTGAAGTGGAAATTAAAGATGAACCAGCTGGGGAAGACTGTGAATTATGTAGTCACCCGATGGTCTTTAAAATGGGTAAATATGGGAAGTTTATGGCTTGTTCAAATTTCCCAGAATGTCGTAATACAAAACCGATTGTAAAAGAAATCGGTGTTACTTGTCCGAAGTGTGATAAAGGACAAATTATTGAACGCCGTAGTAATAAAAAGAAACGTCTTTTCTACGGATGCGGTACGTATCCAGAATGTGACTTTGTATCTTGGGATAAGCCGATTGGTCGTAAATGTCCGAAGTGTGAAGGTATGCTCGTAGAGAAAAAGTTGAAAAAAGGCGTGCAAGTACAATGTATTTCGTGTGATTATGAAGAAGAACAACAAATGTGAGCGTAACTGCTCACATTTTTTTCGGGAAGAAAAGGAAAGGTGATATATATGACAACACAAATAGTAAACGTCATTGGCGCAGGTCTTGCAGGAAGCGAAGCAGCTTACCAAATTGCAAAACGTGGTGTCCAAGTAAAATTATATGAAATGAGACCAGTAAGGCAAACACCAGCTCATCATACAGATAAATTTGCTGAATTAGTATGTAGTAACTCACTACGCGCAAACACATTAACAAATGCTGTTGGTGTTATTAAAGAAGAAATGCGCCTAATGGATTCTGTCATTATTCGTGCAGCTGATGAGTGCTCTGTACCAGCAGGAGGTGCTTTAGCTGTAGACCGTCATGAATTCGCGGCGAAAGTGACTGAATATGTGAAAAATCATCCGAACGTAACTGTAATGAATGAGGAAATCACTGAAATTCCAGAGGGACCAACTGTTATTGCGACAGGTCCACTTACGTCTCCAGATCTTTCTGCACAATTAAAAAAACTAACAGGTGAAGATTATTTTTATTTCTACGATGCTGCAGCGCCAATCGTTGAGAAGGACAGCATTGACATGAATAAAGTATATTTAAAATCTCGTTATGATAAAGGTGAAGCGGCATATTTAAACTGTCCAATGACAGAAGAAGAGTTTGATCGCTTTTATGAGGCTTTAATTGCTGCTGAGACAGTGCCTTTAAAAGAATTTGAAAAAGAAATTTTCTTTGAAGGTTGTATGCCAGTAGAAGTTATGGCAAGTAGAGGAAGACAGACGTTAGTATTTGGACCGATGAAGCCTGTTGGGTTAGAAGATCCGAAAACAGGGAAAACACCGTATGCGGTTGTTCAGTTACGTCAAGATGATGCAGCAGGAACATTATACAATATTGTAGGCTTCCAAACACATTTAAAGTGGGGGCCACAAAAAGAAGTGTTACAGCTAATTCCAGGACTAGAAAACGCAGAGATTGTACGTTATGGTGTAATGCATCGTAATACGTTTATTAATTCGCCTAATTTACTTCGCCCAACATATCAATATAAACAACGTGATGATTTATTCTTCGCGGGTCAAATGACTGGAGTAGAGGGTTATGTTGAATCAGCAGCATCAGGATTATTAGCGGGTATTAACGCTGCTCGACTTGTACAAGGTGAAGAGCCAGTTGTATTACCACCTGTAACTGCAATGGGAAGTATGGCAAATTATATTACTGCAACAAATGCGAAAAACTTCCAGCCAATGAATGCGAACTTCGGATTATTTGCACCGTTAGAGAAGAAAATTAAAAAGAAACAAGAGCGAAATGAAGCATATGCTACACGTGCTTTGGAAACAATTCAAAATTTTGTAAATATTTAATTAAATTTCTTGCAAAGGCTACTAAGTTGTGCTACGATTTAGTAGCCTTTATTGAGGTGAGTTATATGGATGTGAATGTGAAGAAATTGTTACAATTATTCGTTGGATATTTACAAATTGAAAGAAATTATTCAAAATATACAATTGCAAGTTATCAAAATGATTTAGAACATTTTGTGCAATTTATGGAGCGAGAAGGCATATCCTCTTTTTTAGATGTTACATACGCGGATGTTCGTTTATACTTGACGACGTTGCACGATCAGCAGTTAGCCCGTAAATCTGTCGCAAGGAAAGTATCAAGCTTACGAAGTTTATATCGTTTTTTGATGCGTGAAGGCTATCAAAAAGATAATCCGTTTGCACTTGCGTCACTCCCCAAGAAAGAATTGTCAATCCCAAAGTTTTTATATGCTGAAGAGTTAGAAGAATTGTTCGAAGTTTCTGATATAGGGGCGCCATTAGGTCAAAGGAATCAAGCTTTATTAGAGTTGATGTATGCAACTGGGATTCGTGTAAGCGAATGCGTTAATTTGGAACTTACCGATATTGACTTTGCAGTGGGAACAATTTTAGTGATGGGAAAAGGGAAAAAACAAAGATATATTCCGTTCGGAAGCTATGCACAAGATGCTTTAATTACTTATATAGAGAACGGGAGAAAACAGTTAGCTCAAAAGACTGAAGAACAATCTCATATGGTATTTTTAAATGCGAAAGGGAAGCCGTTAACAGATCAGGGTGTACGTTATGTTTTGAACGAACTCATTAAGAAAGCTTCACTTACAATGCGGATAAGTCCCCATATGTTAAGGCATACATTTGCTACACATATGTTGGATGAAGGAGCGGATTTACGTACTGTGCAGGAGCTATTAGGTCATGAGAATTTGTCGACGACACAAATTTATACGCATGTCTCTAAAGAAAGATTGCGTTCTGTTTACATGAAGCATCACCCGCGAGCATAAATTGCTTTTAAAGCCATAAAAACATATAAAGGAGTTTTTTCTATGGGAAATTTCCACGCTACAACGATATTTGCAGTTCATCATAACGGAGAATGTGCAATGGCTGGAGATGGTCAGGTAACGATGGGGAATGCTGTTGTAATGAAACATACAGCTCGCAAAGTTCGCAAACTTTTCCAAGGGAAAGTTTTAGCTGGTTTTGCAGGCTCAGTTGCTGATGCATTTACTCTTTTTGAAATGTTTGAAGGAAAATTAGAAGAGTATAATGGCAACTTGCAGCGCGCTGCAGTTGAGATGGCGAAACAATGGCGTGGTGATAAAATGTTACGTCAGCTAGAAGCAATGCTCATTGTCATGGATAAAACAACGATGCTCCTAGTTTCAGGTACAGGAGAAGTAATTGAACCAGATGATGGTATTTTAGCGATTGGTTCTGGTGGGCATTATGCGCTTGCTGCTGGTCGTGCTTTAAAGCAACATGCAAGTGAACATTTAACAGCGAAACAAATTGCGAAGGCCAGTTTAGAAATTGCAGGCGATATTTGTGTTTATACGAACCACAACATAATTGTTGAAGAATTGTAGAATCGTAAGGGAGGCATTTTATATGCATTTACATTTTACTCCGCGTCAAATTGTGGAAAAATTAGATCAATACATCATCGGTCAAAAAGATGCAAAGAAAGCGGTTGCTGTAGCTCTACGAAATCGATACCGTCGCAGTAAATTAGTTGAAAATTTACGTGATGAAATTGCACCTAAAAACATTTTAATGATTGGACCGACAGGTGTTGGTAAAACAGAGGTAGCACGGCGAATGGCGAAACTCGTTGGAGCACCTTTTATTAAGGTTGAAGCTACGAAATTCACAGAAGTTGGATATGTAGGTCGAGATGTAGAGTCGATGGTACGTGACCTTGTAGAAACGTCAGTACGCATCGTGAAAGAAGAAATGGTAGTTAAAGTTCAAGATAAAGCAGAAGAGCAAGCGAACCAACGTCTTGTTGAAATTTTAGTGCCAAGTCCGGAGAAGCAATCTGGATTTAAAAACCCATTAGAAATGCTTTTTGGCGGTGCTCAAAATTCGAATCAAACATCCGATGAGCAAGAAGATGTTGAAATCGAAAAGAAACGTCAAGATGTGGAAAGAAAGCTTGCTGCGGGACTTCTTGAAGATGAAATTGTATCGATTGAAGTGACTGAGCAACAGTCTTCAATGTTTGATATGTTACAAGGAACTGGCATGGAGCAAATGGGAATGAATTTCCAAGATGCACTAGGAAGTATCATGCCGAAAAAAACGAAAAAACGTAAACTTTCTGTAAAAGAAGCAAGAAAACTCTTGACAAATGAAGAGGCACAGCGCTTAATTGATATGGATGAAGTTACACAAGAGGCTGTTTATCGTGCTGAACAGCTCGGGATTATTTTTATCGATGAAATTGACAAAATTGCTGGTAAGCAGTCGAATAGCGTAGATGTATCGCGTGAAGGTGTGCAACGTGACATTTTACCGATTGTAGAAGGATCGAATGTTGCAACAAAATACGGATCAGTAAAAACGGATTATATTTTATTCGTTGCAGCTGGAGCGTTTCATATGTCTAAACCGTCGGATTTAATTCCGGAATTGCAAGGGAGATTTCCGATTCGAGTAGAATTAACAAAATTATCGGCGGATGATTTTGTTAAAATATTAATCGAGCCTGACAATGCGCTAATTAAACAGTATATGGCGTTATTAGCGACTGAAGGTATAGAAATTGAATTTTCAGACGAAGCTATTCGTAAGATTGCTGAGATTGCTTATCAAGTTAATCAGGATACAGATAATATTGGAGCGAGAAGACTTCATACTGTTATGGAGAAGCTCCTTGAAGATTTATCGTTTGAGGCATCTGAAATTACGTTAGAGAAAATAACGATAACACCTCAATATGTTGAGGAAAAGTTAGCGACAATAGCTAAAAATAAAGATGTGAGCCAGTTTATTTTGTAATAGTGTCATCAGGTGACTCGCCCTAGTTTCCAAGTGATGAAAAAATATGTAAGTAACATGTAGGAGGAAATTTTGAAATGGAATTATTAGCAAAAACGAGAAAATTAAATGCGTTATTACAGAGCGCAGCAGGGAAGCCTGTAAACTTTAGAGAAATGTCTGACACAATGTGTGAAGTAATTGAAGCAAACGTGTTCGTTGTAAGTCGCCGTGGTAAATTATTAGGATATGCGATTCACCAACAAATTGAGAACGAACGTATGAAGCAAATGTTAGCGGAGCGTCAATTCCCAGAGGAGTACACGCAAAGTTTATTCAATGTTACAGAAACATCTTCAAATTTAGGTGTGGATAGTGCTTACACAGCATTCCCGGTAGAAAACAGTGAACTATTCGGTCAAGGCTTAACTACAATCGTACCAATCGTTGGTGGCGGTGAGCGTCTAGGTACATTAGTATTAGCTCGTCTTGGTCAAGAGTTCTTAGATGATGATTTAATCCTTGCTGAGTACAGCTCAACTGTTGTAGGTATGGAAATCTTACGTGAAAAAGCAGAAGAAATCGAAGAGGAAGCACGTAGTAAAGCTGTTGTTCAAATGGCGATCAGCTCATTATCTTACAGTGAGTTAGAAGCAATTGAGCACATCTTCGAAGAATTAAATGGAACAGAAGGTTTACTTGTTGCAAGTAAAATTGCTGATCGCGTAGGGATTACTCGTTCTGTAATCGTAAATGCACTACGTAAATTAGAAAGTGCTGGTGTTATTGAGTCTCGCTCTTTAGGTATGAAAGGAACATACATTAAAGTGCTAAACGACAAGTTTCTACAAGAACTTGCTAAATTAAAAACAAACTAATTTATAAAAAACTCTCCTCGGTTGAGGAGAGTTTTTTGGTTTTTAAGAGAATGATTTTACTTATGTAAGGCGTCATGATAACGTTCTTTAGAAAACTATTAATTAACCTTCAATTCCTTGCTTAAAGGAATTGAAGGTTGGTAATACTAGAATTTGAGCGTGAAAAAAAGAAAGTTTTACATTGTTCGCATTTTCGACTTGATTGTAATATTTCAGTATGATATAGTAAGCAGTGGTGTCAGTACAAAGTACACACGTTTACTGATTTAAGTGTTGGTGCTACGGTTGTAGTTTCGCTTAGAGTTGAAGTAAACGGAGGATATCAAAAACCATTTAGGAGGAACTATATTATGTCAGTAATTTCTATGAAGCAATTGCTTGAAGCAGGTGTTCATTTCGGACATCAAACTCGTCGTTGGAACCCAAAAATGAAGCGTTACATTTTCACAGAGCGTAACGGTATCTACATCATCGACTTACAAAAAACTGTGAAAAAAGTTGAGGAAGCTTACAGAACGATGCGTGACATCGCTGCTGAAGGCGGAGACATCTTATTCGTAGGTACTAAAAAACAAGCACAAGAAGCTATTAAAGAAGAAGCAACTCGTGCTGGTATGTACTTCGTTAACCAACGTTGGTTAGGTGGAACTTTAACAAACTTCCAAACAATCCAAAAGCGTATCAAGCGTCTTAAAGACATCGAAAGAATGCAAGAAGATGGTACTTTCGAAGTACTTCCTAAGAAAGAAGTTGTTCAACTTAAAAAAGAGTTAGAGCGTCTTGAGAAATTCTTAGGCGGTATTAAAGATATGAAAGGTCTTCCAAGTGCATTATTCGTAGTAGACCCTCGTAAAGAGCGTATTGCAGTTGCTGAAGCACGCAAATTACACATTCCAATCATCGGTATCGTTGATACAAACTGTGATCCAGACGAAATCGATCATGTTATCCCAGCAAACGATGATGCAATTCGTGCTGTAAAACTTCTTACATCTAAAATGGCAGACGCGATCCTTGAAGCAAAACAAGGTGAAGAAACTGTTACTGCGTAACAAATTTGGAAAGGTGATAAGGGGTTCGGCCTTTTATCACCTTTTTTAAGGTATATACACCTTTTTAAAAGGTGATAAATACATATTTTAGGAGGATGAAAAACATGGCAATCACTGCACAAATGGTAAAAGAACTTCGTGAAAAAACTGGCGCAGGTATGATGGACTGCAAAAAAGCTTTAACAGAAACTAACGGCGACATGGAGAAAGCAATTGACTTCTTACGTGAAAAAGGTATTGCGAAAGCTGCTAAAAAGGCAGACCGCATCGCTGCTGAAGGTTTAACTTTCATCGAAACAAACGGTAACGAAGGTTTAATCTTAGAATTAAACTCTGAAACTGATTTTGTTGCGAAAAACGAAGGTTTCCAAGCATTAATTAAAGAACTAGCTGCTCACTTATTAGCTAACAAACCTGCTAACGTTGAAGAAGCTATGGCTCAAACAATCGAAGGCGGCAAAACAGTAGAAGAGTACATCAACGAAGCAATCGCTAAAATTGGTGAAAAACTTACACTTCGTCGTTTCGAAATCGTATCAAAAACTGATGCTGATGCATTTGGCGCTTACCTACACATGGGTGGACGTATTGGTGTATTAACAGTTCTTGAAGGTTCTACTGACGAAGCAGCTGCTAAAGATGTAGCAATGCACATCGCAGCAGTTAACCCTAAATACATCGACCGCGATGCTGTAACTGCTGAAGAAGTTGAGCATGAGCGTCAAGTATTAACACAACAAGCTTTAAACGAAGGTAAGCCTGAAAAAATCGTTGCAAAAATGGTTGAAGGCCGTCTAGGCAAATTCTTCGAAGAAATTTGCTTACTTGACCAAGCGTTCGTTAAAAACCCTGATATGAAAGTTCGTCAGTTCGTTGAGTCTAAAGGCGGAACATTAAAAGGATTCGTTCGCTACGCTGTTGGTGAAGGTATCGAAAAACGCGAAGACAACTTTGCTGAAGAAGTAATGAACCAAGTAAAAGGTAGCAACTAATACAGATTAGGGAACACTTTGTGTTCCCTTTTTTAAAATAAAGATGTAAGCAATTGGAGGTTCATTATGAGTAAACCGAAATATAATCGTGTCGTATTAAAGCTAAGCGGAGAAGCGTTAGCTGGCGAGCAAGGATTTGGAATTAACCCAGCTGTTATTAAGTCAGTTGCGGAACAAGTGAAAGAAATTGCAGAACTTGATGTAGAGGTTGCTGTTGTTGTTGGTGGCGGTAACATTTGGCGTGGGAAAATTGGAAGCGAAATGGGCATGGATCGTGCAGGAGCAGATTACATGGGCATGTTGGCAACGGTTATGAATTCATTAGCTCTTCAAGATAGCTTAGAGAATATTGGAATTCAAACTCGCGTACAAACTTCAATTGAGATGCGTCAAGTGGCAGAGCCTTACATTCGTCGTAAAGCAATTCGTCACTTAGAGAAAAAACGTGTTGTTATCTTTGCAGCAGGTACTGGTAACCCATACTTCTCTACAGATACAACAGCAGCATTACGTGCAGCGGAAATCGAAGCGGACGTTATTTTAATGGCGAAAAACAATGTGGATGGCGTATATAGTGCAGATCCATCTATTGACCCAACAGCTACGAAATACGAAACACTTACTTACTTAGATGTATTAAAAGCAGGTTTAGGTGTAATGGATTCTACAGCTTCTTCTTTATGTATGGATAATGATATTCCATTAATTGTATTCTCGGTTATGGAAAAAGGTAACATTAAACGTGCCGTTTTAGGCGAAAATATTGGAACAGTTGTAAGGGGGAAATAAATTATGGGACAACAAGTATTGAAGTCTTCAAATGAAAAAATGGAAAAAGCAGTTGCTGCTTATTCTCGTGAATTAGCAACAGTTCGCGCTGGTCGTGCAAGCTCGTCTGTATTAGATAAGGTACAAGTTGATTACTATGGTGCACCAACACCGGTTGTGCAATTAGCGAACATTACAGTTCCAGAAGCACGTTTACTTGTAATTCAACCTTATGACAAAACTTCTATCGGTGATATTGAAAAAGCAATTTTAAAAGCAGATTTAGGCTTAAATCCTTCTAATGATGGAACTGTAATTCGTATTGCATTCCCTGCATTAACAGAAGAGCGTCGCCGTGATCTTGTTAAAGTTGTGAAAAAATATGCTGAGGAAGCAAAAGTTGCTGTTCGTAACGTACGTCGTGACAGTAATGATGACCTTAAGAAGCTTGAAAAAGCAGGCGATATTACAGAAGATGATTTAAGAGGATATACTGAAGATATCCAAAAAGAAACAGATAAATATATTGCAAAAGTTGACGAAATCGCAAAAAACAAAGAAAAAGAAATTATGGAAGTGTAATAGCGATAATTTCGCAAATATGACCCTCTTCTTAAGGGGGTCTTTTTACACTTTTAGGCATACGTCTGCTTGGTGGAGGGTATGAATGATGTTTAAAAAGTTTCCTTTTTTTAAAGATAAAAAGGTCACATCGTTTGATCATCTCATTGAAAAAGTGAAAAAAGGATATATCCCAGAACATATTGCTATTATTATGGATGGTAATGGAAGATGGGCAAAGAGAAGAGCGATGCCTCGCATTGCTGGCCATCATGAAGGTATGCAAGTTGTGAAAAAAATCACAAAATTTGCAAGTAAGCTTGATGTGAAAGTATTAACTCTTTATGCTTTTTCGACTGAGAACTGGAAAAGACCGAAAAAAGAAGTTGATTATTTGATGAAGCTTCCAGAAGAATTTTTAGGTGCATTTTTACCAGAATTGATTGAAGAAAACGTACAAGTCCGAGTAATAGGGCAAAAAGATCGTCTTCCTGCGCATACGCGCAGAGCGATGGAAAAAGCCATGGAAGATACGAAAGAGAATACGGGATTAATTCTTAATTTCGCGTTAAACTATGGAAGTCGGGATGAAATCGTTTCTGCTGTGCAACATATGATGAAAGATAGTGAAGAAGGAAAAATTCGTTCGGAAGAAGTAAGTGAAGAAATGATTTCTTCTTACTTAATGACGAGTTCTTTACCTGATCCAGAGTTGTTAATCCGTACAAGCGGAGAGCTACGTATTAGTAATTTCATGTTATGGCAAATTGCTTATTCGGAATTTTGGTTTACAGATGTGTATTGGCCAGATTTTACCGAGGAACATTTGCTAAATGCGATTACGGACTTTCAGCATAGAGGGCGCAGATTCGGAGGCGTGTAGAAAGAGAGGGTTTGGTAGTGAAACAGAGAATTATTACTGGAGTGATTGCTGCCGCGCTATTCATTCCCATCGTAATTTACGGTGGCGTGCCTTTTACAGTTTTAGTGTATGCACTTGCTTCTATAGGTTTATATGAATTAATTCGTATGAACAAGCTTACGCTTATTTCGGTACCAACAGTTTTAGCTGCAGTATTATTGTGGATTATTTTAATTCCGAGTAGTGCATCAGAACTGTTTACATGGATTGGGTTAGGTAAATTAGAAATCACATTTGTGATTGTTTTATTACTTTTATCATATACAGTCCTTTCTAAGAATACATTTACTTTTGACAATGCTTCATTTTTACTTATGGCAACGACATATGTTGGAATGGGATTCTTATATTTAAATGAAACGAGAATATTAGGAATCAAATATGTGTTCTGTGCACTATTTGTCATATGGGCAACTGATTCAGGTGCCTATTTTATAGGAAAAGCATTTGGAAAAAGAAAATTGTGGCCAGAAATTAGTCCGAATAAAACGATTGAAGGTTCATTAGGCGGTATTGTTTGTGGAATTGTTGTTGCACTTGTTTACAATATGTTCTTCCCAGTTGAAGCGAATGTAGGAATTTTAATCGTTCTGACGATTATCATTTCTATTTTTGGACAAATTGGTGATTTAGTGCAATCTGCATTTAAACGCCATTATGGTGTAAAGGATTCAGGTACAATTTTACCTGGGCATGGTGGTATTTTAGATCGAACAGATAGTTGGTTATTTGTGTTACCAATTCTATACTTCTTATTACAATACAATTAATAAATGAACGAGGGGTTGGAGTCATGAAAAACATTAGTTTATTAGGTGCAAGCGGATCAATCGGTACACAAACATTAGATGTGTTACGCTCGCACCCGGACCAATTCCGTCTCGTTGCTTTTTCTGTAGGGAAGAATGTTGATTATGCAGTAAAGGTAATTCAAGAATTTTCTCCGCAAATTGTCTCTGTGCAAAGAGAGGAAGATGTTTTAAAATTACAAGCTGTTTCTGGTAATACAAAAGTCGTATATGGTAGCGAAGGCTTATTAGAAGTAGCGCTCCACCCAGATACAGAAATTGTAGTGAATGCTGTTGTAGGTAGCGTAGGGTTGTTACCGACACTCCGCGCAATTGAGGCGAAAAAAACAATTGGAATTGCAAACAAAGAAACGTTAGTAACTGCAGGGCATCTTGTAATGGAAGCAGCACGAAAACATAATGTATCGTTACTTCCAGTAGACAGTGAACATTCAGCTATTTTTCAATGCTTGAATGGTGAAAATGAAAAAAGAATCTCTCGATTAATTATAACTGCCTCAGGCGGAAGTTTTCGTGATAAAACGAGAGATGAATTGCATCATGTGACCGTAGAAGATGCGCTTCGTCATCCAAACTGGTCAATGGGTTCGAAAATTACAATTGATTCTGCTACAATGATGAATAAGGGGCTAGAAGTAATTGAAGCACACTGGCTTTTTGGTATCCCTTATGAGCAAATCGATGTTGTTCTACATAAAGAAAGTATTATTCATTCTATGGTTGAATTTGAAGATCGTAGTGTAATGGCACAGCTTGGCTCACCTGATATGCGAGTACCAATTCAATACGCGCTTACATATCCTGATAGATTACCTCTTTCAGACACAAAACAGTTAAATTTATGGGAAATGGGAACATTGCATTTTGAGAAAATGAATCAAGAACGTTTCCGTTGTCTACGTTTTGCGTATGAAGCTGGAAAGACAGGTGGAAGTATGCCAGCTGTAATGAACGCGGCAAATGAAGTAGCTGTTGAAGCTTTTTTACAAAAGAGAATTAGTTTCTTAACAGTGGAAGACCTCATTGAAAAAGCAATGCACCATCACAATGTCATTGCACGTCCGAGCTTAGAGGAAATTCAGGAAATTGATGCAGCCACAAGACGGTTTGTGATGGAACAAATTTAGCAAAGGTGGTTATGGAATTGAATACAGCGATTGCCTTTATATTAATTTTCGGTGCACTCGTATTTTTCCATGAGCTAGGGCATCTATATTTCGCAAAAAGAGCAGGTATTTTGTGCCGCGAGTTTGCGATTGGTTTTGGTCCGAAAATATTCTCATTTGAAAAGAATGAAACGGTGTATACGATTCGATTACTGCCCCTTGGTGGCTATGTAAGAATGGCTGGCGAGGATGCGGACACAGTTGAGTTAAAGCCTGGAAAAAAGGTTGGACTTGTATTAAATGAAAAAGACGAAGTTGTGAAATTAGTTTTTGACGGATATGAAAAATATCCAAATGTTCGTGTCATTGAAGTTGAACAAGCTGATTTAGAGCATAATCTTACAATTTCGGGTTATGAAGAGTACGAGGAAGAGCTGCAAACATTCCGAGTGAATGAAAAAGCTCGTATCATTACTGCTGGAGAAGAAATCCAAATCGCTCCGTATAATAGGCAATTTGGCTCTAAAAAATTGGGTCAACGTGCTCTAACAATTTTTGCAGGTCCTGCAATGAACTTTATTCTAGCATTTGTTATTTTTGTGATTCTTGGATTTGTACAAGGAGTTCCTGTTGACAAACCAATGGTCGGAAAAGTAATGGAGAATAGTGCTGCAGAACAAGCTGGATTAAAAGAAAATGATACAATTCAAGCGATTAATGGGAAGAACACTAGTACATGGAAAGATGTTGTATCAATTGTTCGTGAAAACCCAAATAAAGAAATTACGTTACAAGTAAAGCGTGATAGTGAGCAATTCAATGTGAAAGTAACACCAACACTCGATAAAGAAGGCAAAGACGAAGTTGGTAGAATTGGTGTTTACTCTCCTGTAGAGAAAACAGTGATGGGTTCTATTAAATCAGGATTTGAACAAACGTACGAATGGACGAAACTAATTTTTGAGTCTCTTATGAAATTAGTAACTGGTCAATTTTCTATTAATGAGTTGTCAGGTCCAGTAGGAATTTATAATCTAACAGATCAAGTTGTAGATTATGGATTTACACGTGTACTAAGTTTAGCGGCAGTGTTAAGTATTAACCTTGGTTTATTTAATTTATTACCAGTCCCAGCTTTAGACGGTGGACGTTTGTTCTTCTTCTTAATTGAAGCGTTAAGAGGCAAACCGATTGATCGTCAAAAAGAAGGAATGGTTCACTTTATTGGTTTTGCATTATTAATGTTGCTTATGTTGGTTGTAACATGGAATGACATCCGTAAGTTTTTCTTGTAAAATAAGGTGAAGTTTATAATGAAATAAAGCTCGTAGAATAAAATCCCTCACCTAACTCGAGGTGAGGGGTTTTACTGCGTATAAGAGTAAAATGAAGAGGTGCGAATCAATGAAACAAAGTATGGTATTCAGTCCTACATTACGTGAAGTTCCAGCCGATGCTGAAATTAAGAGTCATCAATTATTACTTCGCGCAGGGTTTATGCGTCAAAATGCTTCAGGTATTTATAGTTTTCTACCATTTGGTTTAAAAGTATTACACAAAGTAGAACGTATTGTTCGTGAAGAAATGGAGCGTGCAGGAGCTGTAGAATTATTAATGCCAGCTATGCAAGCTGCAGAATTATGGCAAGAATCAGGCCGTTGGTATTCTTACGGATCAGAATTAATGCGTATGAAAGATCGTAATGCTCGCGAGTTTGCGCTAGGGGCAACTCATGAGGAAGTAATCACAGACCTTGTACGTGATGAAATTAAATCATACAAAAAACTACCATTAACATTATATCAAATTCAAACAAAATTCCGTGATGAGCAAAGACCACGTTTCGGTTTATTACGCGGAAGAGAATTTTTAATGAAAGATGCATATTCTTTCCACGCTACGCAAGAGAGTTTAGATGAAGTGTATGATCGCTTATATAAAGCATACTCTAACATTTTTGCTCGTTGTGGCTTGAATTTCCGTGCGGTTATTGCTGACTCTGGAGCAATGGGCGGAAAAGATACACACGAATTTATGGTATTATCTGATGTTGGTGAAGATACAATTGCATACTCTGACACATCTGATTATGCAGCAAACATCGAAATGGCTCCTGTTGTTGCTACGTATACGAAGAGTGACGAAGCAGAAAAAGCACTTGAAAAAGTAGCAACACCAGACCAAAAAGCAATTGAAGAAGTATCTGCATTCTTAAACATTGCAGCTGACAAGTGCATTAAGTCTATGGTATTTAAAGTAGATGAGAAATTAGTAGTTGTACTTGTTCGTGGTGATCACGAAGTAAACGATGTGAAAGTGAAAAATGTATACGGCGCTTCAGTTGTTGAGCTTGCTTCTCATGAAGAAGTAAAAGAATTATTAAATTGTGAAGTTGGTTCATTAGGACCGATTGATGTAACAGGTGATATCGAAATTATTGCTGATCACGCTGTAGCATCAATTGTTAACGGATGTTCAGGAGCGAACGAAGAAGGATTCCATTATGTAAATGTAAATCCAGAACGTGACTTTAAAGTAAGTCAATATACAGATTTACGCTTCATTCAAGAAGGAGACCAATCTCCAGATGGAAACGGAACAATTCTTTTCGCACGCGGAATTGAAGTTGGTCATGTATTCAAATTAGGAACTCGTTATAGTGAAGCAATGAACGCAACATTCCTAGATGAAAACGGAAAAACAAAACCACTTATTATGGGTTGTTACGGTATCGGTGTATCTCGTACAGTGGCAGCAATTGCAGAGCAGTTTAATGATGAGAACGGCTTAGTTTGGCCAAAAGCTGTAGCACCGTTCCATGTGCATGTAATTCCAGTAAATATGAAATCTGATGCACAACGTGAAATGGGTGAAAATATTTACAACTCATTACAAGAACAAGGCTATGAAGTGTTATTAGACGATCGTGCAGAACGTGCAGGTGTTAAATTTGCAGATGCAGATTTATTCGGTCTTCCAGTTCGCGTTACAGTTGGTAAAAAAGCAGACGAAGGTATTGTAGAAGTGAAAGTACGTGCTACAGGTGAGTCTGAAGAAGTAAAAGTAGAAGAACTTCAAACATATATTGCAAATATTTTAAAATAAGAAGAGGTACCTCGTTACGAGGTACCTTCTCTTTCTTTGTAAACGTATTTTGTAAAAGAAGAAGTGAGAAATCTTTCTTTGTAGTACGTTTCAATTTATAATAGCAAATGGAAGGAGAGTGCTTATGTCTTTAACAAATGAACAACAAGAGCGATTTCAAATTTTGCTCCAGCAGTTGCAAATACCAGACGACCTTATAAATCAATATTTACAAGGCGGTGGTATTGAAAGGCTCGTTATTGATAAAGCGAATAAAAGTTGGCATTTTGATTTACAAGTGCCACGTATTTTGCCTACAGAATTATATGAATTGCTAGAAACAAAGCTTAAGCAATCATTTTCTCATATTGCAAGAACAACATTTGCATTAGAAACAGAGAATAAACAATTTACAGAAGAAGAAGTGAGGGCGTATTGGCCGCTTTGTACGGAACGAATTACATTTTCACCTATGTTCGCTTACTTAAAGAAGCAGCTTCCGCAGGTGAATGGAGTGAAGTTGCTAATAAATGTGAATAACGAGCTGGAGTCTACTGCTTTAAAGAAAAACGTTGCGAAACCAGTGGGGGATCAATACGAAGCTTTTGGATTCCCGCGTTTCCAGTTAGACACACATATACAGCAAAATACAGAAGAAATGCAAAAGTTTCGTGAGCAAACGCAGCAAGAAGACCGCGAGCGTGTTATACAAGCTATGGAAGAAATGGCGAAGAAGCAAGCTGAAGAAAGCAGCGTTGTGCATGAAGGACCGATTACACTCGGGTATCTTATTAAGCCGGATGAAGAGATTACACCGATGCGAGAAATTCAAGATGAAGAAAGAAGAAAAACGGTTCAAGGATATGTCTTCCATGTAGAAACGAAAGAGCTTCGTAGTGGACGTACGTTATTAACTTTAAAAATAACGGATTATACGGATTCTATTATGATCAAAATGTTCTCGCGTGACAAAGAAGATATTCCAATGCTGCAATCCTTGAAAAAAGGAATGTGGGTGAAAGCGCGTGGTTCTGTTCAAAACGATACATTCGTTCGAGATTTAGTAATGATTGCAAATGATATTAATGAAATAACAGGGCCGTCTCGTAAAGATAAAGCGCCAGAAGGCGAAAAGCGTGTAGAACTTCATCTTCACACTCCGATGAGCCAAATGGATGCTGTTACTTCTGTTTCTAAGCTCGTTGCCCAAGCAGGAAAATGGGGGCATGAGGCTATTGCAGTTACAGACCATGCTGTTGCACAGTCATTCCCAGAAGCATATTCTGCTGGTAAAAAGGCTGGAGTTAAAGTTCTATATGGTGTAGAAGCAAATTTAGTTAATGATGGTGTGCCGATAGCATATAACGAAGCACATCGTCTACTTGCAGAAGAAACATATGTTGTCTTTGACGTTGAGACAACAGGGTTATCTGCTGTATATGATACAGTCATTGAGTTAGCTGCTGTAAAGGTAAAAGGTGGCGAAATTATTGATCGCTTTGAATCTTTCGCAAATCCGCATCAACCATTATCGGCGACGATTATTGAATTAACAGGTATTACAGATGATATGTTAACTGATGCACCAGAAGTGGACGAAGTGTTTAAAAAGTTTGAGGAATGGATGGGTGACCATACACTTGTTGCTCATAACGCAAGCTTCGATATGGGCTTTATAAATGTAGGTTTTAAAAAGGCTGGGATAGAAAAAACGAAAAATCCAGTTATTGATACGTTAGAACTTGCACGGTTCTTATTCCCAGAAATGAAAAATCATCGATTAAATACGATGTGTAAAAAGCTTGATATTGAATTAACGCAACATCACCGTGCGATTTATGATACTGAAGCAACGGGATATTTACTTGTGAAAATGTTAAAAGATGTGATTGAAAAGGGATTTGAATATCACGATCAATTAAACGATAGTATGGGACAAGGTGATGCATATAAACGTGGGCGCCCAAGTCATATGACATTACTTGCCACATCAGACGTTGGATTAAAAAATTTATATAAACTTGTTTCTTATTCTCACCTGAATTACTTTTACCGTGTACCACGAGTGCCAAGGTCCCTATTAAAAAAATATCGTGAAGGCATTATAGTAGGGACGGCTTGTGATAAAGGTGAAGTGTTTGAAGCGATGATGCAAAAAGCACCTGAAGAAGTAGAAGAAATTGCACAGTTTTATGATTATATTGAGGTTATGCCTCCAGAGGTGTTACGTCATTTAGTAGAACGTGAACTTGTTCGAGATGAAGGTCAATTAAAAACAATTATTTCTAATTTAGTAAAACTAGGTGAGACGTTAGATAAACCAGTTGTTGCTACAGGGAACGTGCATTATTTAGATCCAGAGGATGCAATGTATCGGAAAATTTTAGTAAGTTCGCAGGGCGGAGCAAATCCTTTAAATCGCCATTCATTACCACCCGTACATTTCCGTACAACAGATGAAATGTTAGATTGTTTTTCATTCTTAGGTGAAGATACAGCAAAAGAAATTGTTGTAACGAATACACAAAAGATTGCATCATTAATTGGTGATGTTCATCCGGTAAAAGATGATCTATACACACCGAAAATTGAAGGTGCCGACGATGAAACACGTGATATGAGTTATAAAATGGCGCGCAGTATTTATGGTGAAGAATTACCGGAAATTGTAGAGGCTCGTTTAGAAAAAGAATTGAAAAGTATTATTGGACATGGGTTCGCCGTTATTTATTTAATTTCACATAAGCTTGTGAAAAAATCGTTAGTAGATGGCTATCTGGTAGGTTCGCGTGGATCGGTAGGATCATCATTTGTTGCAACGATGATGGAAATTACAGAAGTAAATCCATTACCACCACACTATGTATGTCCAAAGTGTAAACAATCAGAGTTCTTTAATGACGGTTCTGTAGGTTCTGGTTTTGACTTACCAGATAAAGAATGTCCAACATGTAATGTTCCATACGTGAAAGATGGACATGATATTCCGTTCGAAACCTTCCTTGGATTTAAAGGAGATAAGGTGCCCGATATCGATTTGAACTTCTCCGGGGAATACCAACCACGTGCCCATAACTATACGAAAGTATTGTTTGGTGAAGATTATGTATATCGTGCTGGAACGATTGGTACGGTTGCGGAAAAAACTGCTTATGGATATGTAAAAGGTTATGCAAATGATCATAATTTAACGATTCGAAATGCAGAGATTGATCGTTTAGTTTCAGGATGTACGGGTGTAAAGCGTACGACCGGACAGCATCCAGGTGGTATTATCGTTGTACCAGATTACATGGATATTTTTGACTTTTCACCAATTCAGTTTCCGGCTGATTCAATAGGTGCTGAGTGGAGAACAACGCACTTTGACTTCCACTCAATTCATGATAATTTATTGAAACTTGATATATTAGGACACGATGATCCGACTGTTATTCGTATGCTTCAAGATTTAAGTGGTATTGACCCGAAAACAATCCCAACGGATGATCCAGAAGTAATGAAGATTTTCTCTGGTCCAGAATCTTTAGGGGTAACGGAAGAACAAATTAACTGTAAAACAGGTACACTTGGTATACCAGAGTTTGGTACGAAATTCGTAAGACAAATGTTAGAAGAAACGAAACCAACGACGTTTTCAGAGCTTGTCCAAATTTCTGGACTGTCCCATGGTACAGATGTATGGTTAGGTAATGCGAATGAATTAATTTATAACGGTACGTGTACACTGAGTGAAGTTATCGGTTGTCGTGATGACATCATGGTATATTTAATTTATCAAGGATTGGATCCATCGTTAGCCTTCAAAATCATGGAGTCGGTGCGTAAAGGTAAAGGTGTACCAGAGGAATGGGAAGAGGACATGAAAAATAACAGTGTACCAGGCTGGTATATTGATTCATGTAAGAAGATTAAGTACATGTTCCCTAAAGCCCATGCGGCTGCATACGTACTTATGGCTGTACGTATCGCATACTTTAAAGTACATTTCGCACTTTTATTCTATGCAGCATATTTTACAGTTCGTGCAGATGACTTTGATGTAGAGGCGATGGCGAAAGGCTCAGCATCCATACGTGTAAGAATTGATGAAATTGCACAAAAAGGATTGGATGCAGCGCCGAAAGAGAAGAGTTTATTAACGGTACTAGAAATGACACTTGAAATGTGTGAGCGTGGTTATTCATTCCAAAAGGTTGATTTATACCGTTCGCATGCAACCGAATTTATAATTGATGGGGATACTTTAATTCCTCCATTTAATGCAGTGCCTGGTCTTGGTACAAACGCAGCTTTCAGTATTGTTGAGGCTCGTAAAAATGGTGATTTCTTATCAAAAGAAGACTTACAGCAGCGCAGTAAGGTTTCTAAAACGATTATTGAGTATTTAGATAGTCAAGGTTGTCTAGGAGATTTACCGGATCAAAACCAATTGTCACTGTTTTAATAGGTAGGAAAAGTCTTTGCAAATCAATATTTGCTATGGTATACTATAAACCGAGATAACCATGTCATGTATATTTTGTGAAAAAGAGAGTGGGGAAACCCACTCTTTCGTGTTACTATCTACATTTTGTTTATGTAGATAGTAAAGATATTTCTGTCGTATATACATATTTTGTTACAAGTTTTACTTCTTAAATTTGGTAATACTAAGACAGATATTCCCTGCTTAACGGCAGGGGCTTTTGTTAGCTAACGAGAAAGAATAAGATAGACCGTCTTTATGAACGGGATCTTTTCTTGTAAATGGTACATGGCGGCAGGAAGGAGGCTGTTTATGGATAAGAAAGTCACAGAAGTTGTAGAAGCATTTGCGCAGCCAATCGTTGAAGAGTTAAATCTTGAACTTGTAGATGTAGAGTATGTGCAAGAAGGACAAGACTGGTTCTTACGCGTATTCATCGATTCTGAAAAGGGAGTCGACATTGAAGAATGCGGTGCGGTAAGTGAACGTTTAAGCGAAGCTTTAGATAAAGAGGATCCAATTCCTCATCTTTACTTTTTGGATGTATCATCTCCTGGAGCGGAACGCCCATTAAAGAAAGAGAAAGACTTCCAGCAAGCGGTAGGAAAACAAGTGGCAATTAAAACATATGAGCCGATTGATGGTGAGAAGATGTTTGAAGGAAAGTTACTTTCCTACGACGGTACTACAATTACACTACTATTAACAATTAAAACACGTAAAAAAGAAATCCAAATTCCAATGGATAAAGTTGCAAATGCGCGACTTGCTGTTACGTTTTAGTAAGAAGGGGGATCTTCATGAGCACTGAGTTGTTAGATGCTTTGCTCGTATTAGAGTCAGAAAAAGGTATTAGTAAAGATATTATTATTGATGCGATTGAAGCAGCATTAATCTCTGCTTATAAACGCAATTTTAACCAAGCACAAAACGTTCGTGTGAGCTTTAACCCACAAGTGGGAACAATTCAAGTTTTAGCACGTAAGGACGTTGTGGATAATGTATTTGATCCACGTCTTGAAATCTCTGTAGAAGAGGCAAGACAAATTAATCCAAACTACCAAGATGGCGACGTACTAGAAATTGAAGTAACGCCAAAAGATTTTGGTCGTATTGCAGCGCAAACTGCCAAACAAGTTGTAACACAACGAGTTCGTGAGGCAGAACGTGGTGTTATCTACTCAGAATTTAGTGATCGTGAAGAAGACATTATGGTTGGTATTGTACAGCGCCAAGATGCTCGTTTCATCTATGTAAGCTTAGGTAAAGTAGAAGCTTTATTACCTGTAAGTGAGCAAATGCCAAATGAGCAATATAAACCACATGATCGTATTCGCGTATTTATTACAAAAGTAGAAAAGACAACAAAAGGACCACAAATTTACGTATCACGTACACATCCTGGTCTTTTAAAACGTTTATTCGAAATGGAAGTTCCAGAAATTTATGATGGAACTGTAGAAATTCGCTCTGTAGCACGTGAAGCAGGCGACCGTTCTAAAATTTCTGTATATGCAGAGAATATGGATGTTGATCCAGTAGGTTCTTGTGTAGGACCGAAAGGACAACGTGTACAACGCGTTGTAGATGAACTAAAAGGTGAAAAGATTGACATCGTTCGCTGGTCGAATGACCCAGTTGAATATGTTGCAAATGCTTTAAGTCCATCACAGGTTGTTAAAGTACTTGTAGATGAAGAAGAGAAAGCAACAACTGTTGTTGTTCCAGACCACCAGCTTTCATTAGCGATTGGTAAGCGTGGACAAAATGCGCGTCTTGCAGCTAAATTAACAGGCTGGAAAATTGATATTAAAAGTGAGTCTGATGCGAAACAACTTGGTATTGTGACAGAAGAAGATAGCGTAATCGCATTCGGATTCGATTCAGTTGAAGACGAAATCGAATAGAGGTGATGAGTATGAGCAATCGAAAAGTTCCGTTACGAAAATGTATTGCGACGCAAGAGATGAAATCAAAACGAGAGCTCGTTCGCATTGTTCGTTCCAAAGAGGGCGAAGTGTCTATTGATTTATCAGGAAAAAAATCAGGACGAGGTGCATATTTGTCAAAAGATAAAGAAAGCATTATTCAAGCCCAAAAGAAAAATATTTTGGAACATCATCTAAAAGCGAAAATCGACAGTTCTCTGTACGAAGAGCTTCTTGAGCTTATTGAGAAGGAGTCGAAATAAGTGTCCGATTGGAAATCGTTTTTAGGACTAGCAAACCGCGCTCGAAAAATTATTTCGGGTGAAGAACTCGTTTTAAAAGAAGTACGAAGTGGCAAAGCAAAGCTAGTATTGCTTTCTGAAGATGCGTCAGCGAACACTACAAAACGTATCATTGATAAAACCACGTACTACAACATACCAATGAGAAAAGTCGAAAATCGACAACAATTAGGGCATGCGATTGGGAGAGACGAGCGAGTCGTTGTAGCTGTGTTAGATGAAGGCTTTGCGAAAAAGCTACGTAGCATGCTCGATACAAATTACCGGGGGTGAAGGTATGAGTAAAATTCGAGTACATGAATATGCAAAAAAAAATAATATCTCAAGTAAAGATCTTATGACAAAACTAAAAGAGATGAATATCGAGGTTTCGAATCATATGACAATGTTAGAAGATGAAGTAGTAAACAAATTAGATAATCAATATAGCACTGAAGCAGAAAAACCTTCTGTTGCAGATGAGTTTGAAGTAGAAGAGAAAGTTGTTCGCAGTAAAAAGAACAGCAATAAGAAGAAGAAAAAAGGCAAAGGAAATGAAGACAAACGTCAAGATAACTTTGCTGGAAGACAACAAACGCAAATAGTAGAAACACCAGATAAAATTACTTTCTCTGGAAGCCTTACAGTAGGTGACCTTGCTAAAAAGTTAAGCAAAGAGCCATCTGAAATTATTAAAAAGCTCTTCATGCTAGGAATTATGGCGACAATTAACCAAGACTTAGATAAAGATACAATTGAGTTAATTGCTACTGATTATGGTATTGAAGTAGAAGAAGAAGTAGTTGTAAGTGAAACTGAATTTGAAACATTCATCGATGAGCAAGAGGATGAAGAAAACTTAAAAGAACGTCCAGCTGTTGTTACAATTATGGGACACGTTGACCATGGTAAAACAACATTGCTTGACTCTATCCGTAATTCAAAAGTAACTGCTGGCGAAGCTGGTGGAATTACTCAGCATATCGGTGCATACCAAGTTGATGTAAATGATAAGAAAATTACATTCTTAGATACACCAGGTCACGCGGCATTTACAACAATGCGTGCTCGTGGTGCACAAGTAACAGATATTACAATTCTTGTTGTTGCAGCTGATGACGGTGTTATGCCACAAACAGTTGAAGCGATTAGCCATGCGAAAGCAGCTGGAGTACCAATTATTGTTGCTGTGAATAAAATGGATAAACCAGCGGCAAATCCTGATCGTGTAATGCAAGAATTAACAGAATATGAATTAGTTCCAGAAGCTTGGGGCGGAGACACGATTTTCGTACCAATTTCTGCAATTCAAGGCGAGGGAATTGACAACTTGCTAGAAATGATTCTTCTTGTGAGTGAAGTAGAAGAATATAAAGCAAATCCAAATCGCTATGCAACTGGTACTGTAATTGAAGCACAGCTTGATAAAGGTAAAGGAACTATCGCGACATTACTTGTTCAAAACGGTACACTTCGAGTTGGAGATCCAATTGTTGTTGGAACATCATTCGGTCGTGTTCGTGCAATGGTAAGTGATATTGGTCGTCGTGTAAAAGTTGCTGGTCCATCAACTCCTGTTGAAATTACAGGTTTAAATGAAGTACCACAAGCGGGAGATCGTTTCATGGCATTCGCTGATGAGAAGAAAGCTCGTCAAATCGGTGAATCACGTGCACAAGAAGCGTTAGTTGCACAACGTGGTGAGAAATCTAAATTAAGCCTTGAAGATTTATTCCAACAAATCCAAGAGGGCGATGTAAAAGAAATTAACTTAATTGTGAAAGCAGACGTACAAGGTTCTGTAGAAGCAATGGCAGCATCACTTCGTAAAATTGATGTTGAAGGCGTAAAAGTGAAAATTATCCATACAGGCGTAGGTGCGATTACAGAATCTGATGTTATTTTAGCTTCTGCATCTAATGCAATTATAATTGGATTTAACGTACGCCCTGATGTGAATGCGAAGCGTACAGCTGAATTAGAGAACGTTGATGTTCGTTTACACCGTATTATCTATAAAGCAATCGAAGAAATCGAATCAGCAATGCAAGGTATGCTGGATCCAGAATTCGAAGAAAAAGTAATCGGTCAAGCGGAAGTTCGTCAAACGTTCAAAGTAACAAAAGTTGGAACGATCGCAGGTTGTTACGTAATAGACGGTAAAATTACACGTGATAGTGGCGTTCGTATTATCCGTGATGGCGTAGTAGTTTTCGAAGGGCAACTTGATACGTTAAAACGTTTCAAAGACGACGTAAAAGAAGTTGCACAAAACTATGAGTGTGGTATTACAATTGAGAGATATAATGATCTTAAAGAAGGGGACATCATTGAAGCATACGTTATGGAAGAAGTGAAGCGATGATTATCGCTTCACTCTCATTCGAGTGTATGATTTACGATGTGCATTCTTTAAAAGAGAAACGAGCAATTTTGCAACGTGTGTTAACTCGTGTGAAACAGCGCTATAATGTAGCTGTTTCTGAAGTTGGGCATCAAGATGTATGGCAACGTACAGAAATTGCAATTGTTTCCGTATCCTCAAATCGTGTTGTCTGTGAAAAAGAAATGAATCGTGTACTTGAGTATATCGATTCATTTCCTGAAATTGAACGTACGATAACACATTTGGAATGGTATTGAATGAGGTGAAGAGTTATGAAATTACGTGCGAACCGTGTGGGCGAGCAAATGAAAAAAGAATTAGGCGACATTATCAGTCGTAAAATTAAAGACCCACGTATTGGATTTGTTACAGTAACAGATGTACAAGTAAGTGGAGATTTACAAATTGCTAAAGTATACATTTCTGTTTTAGGTGACGAAGAACAGAAAGAAAATACATTAAAAGGTTTAGCGAAGGCAAAAGGCTTTATTCGTTCAGAAATTGGCCAACGTATTCGTCTTCGTAAAACACCAGAAATTACCTTTGAGTTCGATGAGTCTATCGGATATGGTCATCGAATTGATACACTTTTACATGAAATTAATAAAGACGGTAAACGTGAAGAATAATGGATAGACATT
This sequence comes from Bacillus hominis, assembly GCF_018332515.1. Lineage (GTDB taxonomy): Bacteria > Bacillota > Bacilli > Bacillales > Bacillaceae_G > Bacillus_A > Bacillus_A hominis. The sequence continues at coordinate 100,388 of NZ_BOQD01000007.1, forward strand.
TGTCTATCCATTTTTTCAATGTAAAATAAGTTTTGCATAATTACAATTACTACAGAAGAATAACGATGAGGTGAATATATGGAAGGTGTAGTATTATTACATAAGCCAAAGGGAATGACATCACATGATTGTGTGTTCAAATTAAGAAAGATATTGCGTGAGAAACGAATTGGTCATACAGGGACACTGGATCCAGATGTAACAGGAGTATTACCTATTTGCGTTGGGCGTGCAACAAAAATTGCGCAATTTTTGACAAGTGAAACAAAAACATACGAAGGTGAAGTGACATTAGGGTTTTCAACAACAACAGAAGATGCTTCTGGTGAAGTTGTGGAGAAACAAGATGTAAATCGTGTCATTACACGTAAAGAAGTAGAAGAGGTACTAGCAGAACTAACAGGGACAATTGAACAAATGCCACCGATGTTCTCAGCTGTAAAAGTAAATGGGAAAAAACTATACGAATATGCAAGAGCAGGACAAGAAGTTGAGCGTCCAGTTCGTACAATTACAATTCATGAATTTGTATTACTTGATGAACGCGATGTTTTTGAAGGGGAAAACATTTCATTCCGTTTCCGTGTAACGTGTAGTAAAGGAACATATGTAAGAACATTAGCAGTAATGATTGGTGAAAAACTTGGTTTTCCATCACATATGTCTCACCTTGTAAGAACAGCATCGGGTGAATTTTTACTAGAAAATTGCATATCATTTGAAGAAATTGAAGAAAACGTGCAAAATGGAACAGTAGAGTCTATCTTCATTTCAATTGATGAAGCGTTAAGTAAGTTTCCCAAAATGGTTGTAGATGAAAAGCAAGCTGAAAAAATAAAGAATGGTATGTTCTTAAAGAATGAACTAGAAATAACAGCACCATTTATTACAGTATTTGATAAAAATGATCGTTGCTTAGCAATTTTTGAGCATCACCCGAAACAACCTGGTATGCTAAAGCCGATGAAAGTACTTGTGAATAATCAAGAACTAAAGCTATAATGAATTATTGGAAGGATTATTACAGAAAAAGGTGAATGCAAGCGTGAAACTTATTCATTTAACTCATCCACATGAACGAAATAAAGTAGAATTACCACCTACTGTAATGGCATTAGGATATTTTGATGGCATTCATTTAGGACATCAACGTGTGATTCGAACAGCGAAAAAAATAGCGGATGAAAGAGGATGTAAAAGTGCTGTCATGACATTTCATCCACACCCATCTGTTGTATTAGGGAAAAAAGAAGCGCATGTGGAGTATATTACACCGATGCGTCTTAAAGAAGAAATCATCGCAAGTTTAGGGATTGATATATTATATGTGGTGAAATTCGATGAATCATTTGCTGGATTATTGCCACAACAGTTTGTCGATGATTATATTATTGGCTTAAATGTAAAGCATGTAGTAGCAGGCTTTGATTATTCATATGGACGTTTAGGGAAAGGGAAGATGGAGACTTTACCATTTCATGCAAGAGGGGAGTTTACACAGACCGTGATCGAAAAAGTTGAATATCAAGAAGAAAAAGTAAGTTCTACTTCATTACGAAAGTTAATTCGAAATGGCGAAATGGAACAAATTCCATCTATTTTAGGGAGATCTTATACGGTAGAAGGAATAGTTGTGCACGGTGATAAGCGTGGACGCCAAATTGGTTTTCCAACTGCAAATGTAGGTTTAAGTGATGAATATCTACTTCCACCTGTAGGTGTATATGCAGTGAGATTGAAAGTTCACGATGAATGGCACGATGGCGTATGTAATATCGGGTATAAACCAACTTTCAAAGAGAATGAGCGTCAATTATCTATTGAAGTGCATCTATTTGAATTTAATAAAGACATATACGATCAAAGTGTTACAGTGGAGTGGCACATGCGTATAAGAGAAGAAAAAAAGTTTAATGGAATTGATGAGTTAGTTGCGCAAATCGCTCAAGATAAAAAGGTTGCCCAAGAATATTTTGCGAGCGTAAAGAATATACTTGCTTTTTCAAATGAAAAGTAGTATTCTATGTTATGTACTTTATGACAACCATTACTTGGCATTGCGACTCACCGATGCTTGCTAGGTAACTGGGGGTTTAATTATTAGGAGGTGAAATAGGATGGCTTTAACACAAGAGCGTAAAAATGAAATCATTGCACAATTTAGAACTCATGAGACTGATACTGGTTCTCCAGAGGTTCAAATTGCTGTCCTAACGGAGCAAATTAACACTCTAAACGAGCACTTACGTACTCACAAGAAGGATCATCATTCACGTCGTGGTCTATTAAAGATGGTTGGTAAACGTCGTAACTTACTTACTTACCTTCGTAATAGCGATATCACACGTTACCGTGAATTAATCACAAAGCTTGGCTTACGTCGATAGTCAAAGAAGCGGGAATATTCCCGCTTTTTTGTTAGGTAAAAATATATCTTCTACTCTTTATAGCTTACTTAATTTTCGGCAATACTAGAGGAAAGAATATTGTGATATACTATCCATTTACATAGAAGAATTGAATATTTTAAATTGAGAGGGGTACTTAAATGAGTCAGGAAAAGCAAGTCTTCTCGATAGATTTAGCTGGTCGTCAGCTAACAATTGAAACAAGTCAGCTTGCAAAACAAGCAAACGGAGCAGTATTAGTAAGATATGGCGACACAGCAGTTCTATCTACAGCAACTGCATCAAAAGAGCCAAAAAATGTAGATTTCTTCCCGCTTACAGTAAACTATGAAGAGCGTTTATATGCAGTCGGAAAAATCCCAGGCGGTTTTATTAAGCGCGAAGGCCGTCCAAGTGAAAAAGCAATTTTAGCAAGTCGTTTAATTGACCGTCCAATCCGTCCACTTTTCGCAGATGGTTTCCGTAATGAAGTACAAGTTGTCAGCATCGTAATGAGTGTTGATCAAGACTGTTCTTCTGAGATGGCAGCTATGCTTGGTTCTTCATTAGCATTATCTATTTCAGATATTCCATTTGAAGGTCCAATCGCAGGTGCGACAGTTGGTCGTATTAATGGCGAGTTCGTTATTAATCCAACAGTAGAACAGCAAGAACAAAGTGATATTCACCTTGTTGTAGCTGGTACGAAAGATGCAATTAACATGGTTGAAGCAGGAGCAGATCAAGTGCCTGAAGAAACAATGTTAGAGGCAATTATGTTTGGTCATGACGAAATTAAACGTCTAATTGCATTCCAAGAAGAGATTGTACAAGCTGTCGGTAAAGAGAAAACAGCAGTGAAACTTTATGAAGTAGATGCTGATCTTAATCAAGCTGTACGTGAGATGGCTGAGAAGGATATGCATTCTGCAATTCAAGTGCACGAAAAACATGCACGTGAAGATGCAATTAATGTAGTGAAAAAGCGTGTAATTGAGCATTACGAAGCTCAGGAAGTTGACGCTGATACATTAGGACAAGTAAGTGAAATTTTATATAAAATTGTAAAAGAAGAAGTACGTCGTCTTATTACAGTTGAAAAAATCCGCCCAGATGGTCGTAAAGGTGATGAAATTCGTCCTTTAGCATCAGAGGTTGGTATTTTATCTCGTACACATGGTTCTGGTTTATTCACACGTGGACAAACACAAGCGTTAAGTATTTGTACATTAGGCGCATTAGGCGATGTGCAAATTTTAGATGGTCTTGGTGTAGAAGAATCAAAACGCTTCATGCATCATTATAATTTCCCATCATTTAGTGTTGGTGAAACAAGACCGATGCGTGGACCAGGTCGTCGTGAAATTGGTCACGGTGCACTAGGAGAACGTGCTCTTGAGCCTGTAATTCCATCTGAAAAAGATTTCCCATATACAGTACGTCTTGTATCTGAAGTGTTAGAATCAAATGGTTCTACTTCACAAGCAAGTATTTGTGGTAGTACTTTAGCGATGATGGATGCTGGTGTTCCACTTAAAGCTCCAGTTGCAGGTATTGCAATGGGTCTAGTTAAATCTGGTGAGCATTACACAATTTTATCTGATATTCAAGGTATGGAAGATCATTTAGGTGATATGGACTTTAAAGTAGCAGGTACTGCAAAAGGTGTAACTGCACTGCAAATGGACATTAAAATCGATGGTCTATCTCGTGAAATTTTAGAAGAGGCATTACAACAAGCGAAAATTGGTCGTGTGCACATTCTAAATCATATGTTATCTGTTATTGCAGAGCCACGTACTGAATTATCAGCTTACGCTCCAAAGATTATTACAATGGCAATTAACCCAGATAAAATCCGTGACGTTATTGGACCAAGCGGTAAACAAATCAATAAAATTATTGAAGAAACTGGTGTTAAAATTGACATCGAGCAAGATGGTACAGTATTCATTTCATCAATTAATCAAGAGATGAATGAAAAAGCGAAGAAAATT